>NZ_JBEZKA010000028.1:0-85074 GCF_040651435.1 Streptomyces sp. NPDC048479 | reverse complement strand
GCTTTTAATTTTTGTTTCAATATTTTCTATTATTTTTTATTTCCGGCCCCACACACGCCCTCCATTACGCCGCCCCCAGGCCCCCTTACGGGGACGCATCCCCGTCCGGGACCGGGCCGCGGCCGCGGTGCGGGCGGAAGCGCTGTGTGCCGGGGAGGACCGAGGACGACTGGCTCCCGGCCGGGCTTCCGGCGCACGCCGGTTTCCTGACTCCACCTTCTGTACGAGAAACATCCGGCCCGGTCTCTCGGAACGGATGTTCCCGGACCCGGACCGCGGAGCTCCGCCGCTGACGTCACGAGGCGATCTCGACGTGGCTGAAAATCGCCCATCGTCCGGCTGCCTGCTGGTCGGCGCTCTCGCCGTCGTGATCGTCGCCGTGATCGCGGTCGTGGTTGCGTTCGCGGTCGTGGTTGCGGTCGCGTTCGTGGCCGTGGTCGCCCGTACCTTGGTGCTGCCGGAGGTCTACACCTGCTGAATCCGCCCCCGCGCCCCCTTTCCCCCCGGATTCGCTCCTGCGTGCTCATTCGTGGTTGGCGACGCTCAAGGTCTTGACGCGATAAGGCTCGGGAGTTGTGCTTAGGGTTCACAAGTTGGAGAAACGTCGGGCTCGCCGCACGGTGGTCCCGGCCGGGGGCGGTCGTCGTGCCGCCCACCGGGGGCAGGAGTGGATGAGTCGATGGAGACTCCGGGATCGCAGACATCTCTGCACCGGGCCAACCTCGAGCGGGTCGTGCGTGCCGTACGCATGGCGGGCTCGCTCACGCAGGCGGAGATCGCGAGAGGCACAGGCCTCTCCGCGGCGACGGTCTCCAATATCGTTCGCGAACTGAAAGACGGCGGGACCGTCGAGGTCACACCCACCTCCGCGGGCGGCCGCCGGGCCCGCAGCGTCTCGCTCAGCGGCGACGCGGGCATCGTCATCGGCGTCGACTTCGGGCACACCCATCTGCGGGTCGCCGTCGGCAACCTCGCCCACCAGGTGCTCGCCGAGGAGTCCGAGCCGCTCGACGTGGACGCCTCGTCCGCAGAGGGCTTCGGCCGGGCGGAACAGCTGGTCAACCGGCTGATCGCGGCGACCGGGATCGGCCAGGACAAGGTGATCGGTGTCGGGCTCGGCGTACCCGGGCCGATCGATGTGGAGTCCGGCACCCTCGGCTCCACCTCGATCCTGCCGGGCTGGACCGGCATCAACCCCAGCGAGGAGCTCTCGGGGCGGCTCGGCGTGCCCGTGTACGTCGACAACGACGCCAATCTCGGAGCACTCGGCGAGCTGGTCTGGGGCAGCGGCCGCGGGGTCCGGGATCTCGCGTACATCAAGGTCGCCAGCGGTGTCGGTGCCGGTCTGGTGATAGACGGCCAGATCTACCGCGGCCCGGGCGGCACGGCCGGCGAGATCGGCCACATCACGCTGGACGAGTCCGGCCCGGTCTGCCGCTGCGGCAACCGCGGCTGCCTGGAGACCTTCGCCGCCGCCCGGTACGTCCTGCCGCTGCTCCAGTCCAGCCACGGGGCCGATCTGACCATGGAGCGCGTGGTCCAGCTGGCCCGCGAGGGCGACCCCGGCTGCCGCCGGGTCGTCGCGGACGTCGGCCGCCACATCGGCAGCGGTGTGGCGAACCTCTGCAACCTGCTCAACCCCAGCCGCGTTGTGCTGGGCGGAAATCTTGCCGAAGCGGGAGAATTGGTTCTCGGACCGATTCGAGAGTCGGTCTCCCGATACGCGATTCCCAGCGCGGCACGCCAGTTGTCCGTCCTTCCGGGGGCGCTCGGAGGCCGCGCGGAAGTGCTGGGCGCACTGGCCCTCGTGCTCAGCGAAATGGGCGATTCGACCCTTCTGGACAGTTCGCTCCCCGTCGGGGCACCTGCCTTCACTTAGATAATGAATGGCACCGTTGTCATCTCGTTAAGGATTTACTCCTTGACGTCGGCCCGAGGGCCGAGTTGACTTCCAGCCACCTCGGCCGCAGCGACGCGGCCTCGTCAGGGAGGTTCCGAAGATGAACATGCGTATGCGTCGTGCCGCCGTAGCCGTAGCCGCGACCACGATGGCCGTGTCCCTCGCCGCTTGTGGCAGCGCCAAGGAGTCGGGCGACAAGACCAAGGAGAGCGGCGCCGCCAAGGGCGACGCGATCACGATCGGTCTGCTCCTGCCGGAGAACCAGACCGCGCGCTACGAGAAGTTCGACAAGCCGCTCATCGAGAAGAAGATCAGCGAGCTGACCAACGGCAAGGCCAAGGTCGTCTACGCGAACGCCAAGCAGGACGCGACGCTGCAGAACCAGCAGGTCGACACGATGATCACCAACAAGGTCGACGCGCTGATCGTCGACTCGGTGGACTCCAAGGCCATAGCCGGCTCCGTCAAGAAGGCCAAGGACGAAGGCATCCCGGTCGTCGCCTTCGACCGTCTCGCCGAGGGTCCGATCGACGGATACACCTCGTTCGACAACGAGCAGGTCGGCCACGTCCAGGGCAAGGCGCTCCTCGGGGCTCTCGGCGCCAAGGCCAAGGACGGCCAGATCGTGATGATGAACGGCGCGATCACCGACCCGAACGCCGCCCTGTTCAAGAAGGGTGCCAAGGCCGAGCTCAACGGCAAGGTGAACGTCGGCCGCGAGTACGACACCAAGGAATGGAAGCCGGAGAACGCCAACGCCAACATGGAGGCGGCGATCACGGCTCTCGGCAAGGACAAGATCATCGGTGTCTACTCGGCCAACGACGGCATGGCGGGCGGCATCATCACCGCTCTGAAGGCTGCCGGCCTCGCCAAGCTCCCCCCGGTCACCGGCCAGGACGCCGAGATCGCGGGCGTGCAGCGCATCGTCGCGGGTGAGCAGTTCATGAGCGTCTACAAGCCGTACGCGCCCGAGGCTGCTGCCGCCGCCGAGATGGCCGTCGCGCTCGCCAAGGGCGAGAAGCTCGACTCCATCGCCAAGTCCAAGACGGACAGCCCGACCACCAAGGGCATCCCGGCGGTGCTCGTCCCGGTCGTCTCGCTGACCAAGGACAACATCAAGGACACCGTCGTGAAGGACGGCGTCTACACCGTCGCCGAGATCTGCACCCCGAAGTACAAGGCCGCCTGCGACGCACTCGGTCTGAAGTAAGTCCCCAAGCCTTACGGGACTTACGCACCCACGAAGCCTGTCCGGTGTCCCGCCCCACTCCAGCCCCCGCTATCGGGGCGGGGCACCGGGCAGAAACGCTTCTTCCCTCTGTTCGCTTTCCCTCTGTTCGCTTCTGCTCAACCTCCGCGCCTGTTCCCCCGGCGCGGCATCCCCGCCGGTCAGGCGGCGAAGGAGATGGTTCACGTGTCCGCTACGCCCGTGTTGGCGTTGCGCGGGGTCTCCAAGCGATTCGGTGCCGTTCAGGCGCTCACCGACGTAGAGCTTGAGGTCCACGCCGGTGAAGTGGTCGCCCTGGTGGGCGACAACGGCGCCGGAAAGTCCACGCTGGTCAAGACGATCGCCGGCGTGCATCCCATCGATGAGGGCGTCATCGAGTGGGACGGCAGCACCGTTCAGATCAACAAGCCGCACGACGCCCAGAACCTCGGTATCGCGACCGTCTACCAGGACCTCGCGCTCTGCGACAACATCGACGTCGTCGGCAACCTCTACCTCGGCCGCGAGCTCCGCAAGCGGGGCATCCTCAACGAGGTCGAGATGGAGCGCCGCGCCCGCGAGCTCCTCAACACGCTGTCGATCCGCATCCCCAGCGTGCGTATCCCGATCGCCTCGCTCTCCGGAGGCCAGCGGCAGACCGTGGCCATCGCCCGCTCGATGCTCGGTGAGCCGAAGCTCGTCATCCTCGACGAGCCGACGGCGGCCCTCGGCGTCGAGCAGACCGCGCAGGTCCTCGACCTCGTCGAGCGGCTCCGCGAGCGCGGTCACGCGGTGATCCTCATCAGCCACAACATGGCCGATGTGAAGGCCGTCGCCGACAAGGTGGCAGTGCTGCGCCTCGGCCGTAACAACGGCGTCTTCGAGGTCAAGACCACCTCCCAGGAAGAGATCATCTCCGCCATCACCGGCGCCACGGACAACGCCGTGACCCGTCGTGCGGCGCGCACCACGGAGGTTCAGAAGTGAACACCGAAAAGACCTCCACCCCCACCGACGTGCCGGTCGTGAACCCGGAGGCCGCCCACGACGCGGTCACCGCGGTCGACCCCCGGCTGCTGGTCCGCGAGCAGGGCTTCGCCGGCTACATCTCGGAGTTCAAGCGCAAGCTCCACGCCGGCGACCTCGGGTCCATCCCCGTCGTCATCGGTCTGATCGTCATCTGCGCGGTCTTCCAGAGCCTGAACTCGAACTTCCTCTCCGCGAAGAACCTCAGCGACATCTCCGTCGCGATGGTCGCCACCGGCATGATGGCCGTCGGCATCATCTTCGTACTGCTGCTCGGTGAGATCGACCTGTCGGTCGGTTCGGTCAGCGGTGTGTCCGGAGCCATCGTCGCCGTACTGAGCGTCACCCACGGGATGAACGAGTGGCTGGCGGTGATCGTCGCGATCGCCAGCGGCGCGGCCATCGGCGCGCTCCACGGCTTCTTCTTCGCCCGGATCGGCGCACCCGCGTTCGCCGTGACGCTGGCCGGTCTGCTCTTCTGGCTGGGCTTCATGCTCCAGCTGCTCGGCGACCAGGGCACCATCAACCTGGACGGCGAAGGCGTGGTCGGCAGGCTGACCACGTACTACTTCTCGGACGTGGCCGCCGCCTACGGTCTTGCCGCGGTCGCAGTGGCCGGGTTCTTCCTGTCGGCATTCGTCGACAACCGCCGCCGTGAGGCCGCGGGCGTCCCGTCCCGGCCGCTCGGCGACATCGTGCTCCGCACGGTGTTGCTCGGCGTGATCGCCTTCGCCGCCGCGGTGATGTTCAACCAGTACCGCGGCCTGCCGCTGGCGCTGGTCCTCTTCCTTGTGGTCCTGGTGCTGACGGACTTCGTGCTCCGCCGCACCACGTACGGCCGCAAGATCTTCGCGCTCGGCGGCAGCGTCGAGGCCTCCCGGCGTGCCGGTATCAACGTCACGGCGGTGCGTATCTCGGTCTTCGCGATCGCGGGCACCTTCGCCGCCATCGGCGGACTGTTCTGGGCCTCCAAGATCGCCGCCGCCAATCAGAGCGCCGGCGCCGGTGATCTCCTGATGAACGTCATCGCGGCGGCCGTCATCGGTGGTACCAGCCTGTTCGGTGGACGCGGCAGGACCTGGAACGCGCTGCTCGGTGTCATGGTGATCGTCTCGATCCAGTACGGACTGTCGCTGCAGGGCATCGCCACCCCGATTCAGTACATGATCACGGGTGGAGTTCTGCTGGCCACCGTGGTGATCGACTCCGTCACCCGGAAGACGCAGAAGACCGCGGGCCGCGCCTGACCGCGGCTCCGCAGGAGTGCCCGGCACCGTTCGCGGTGCCGGGCACCTCTGTGTGTTCACCCGACTGCGTGATGTACATCGCACCGCCCGGCGACCGGCGTCGCGGACGGAACACTAGACTCGACGGACCGGCAAGCTAGACCGCACAACTGCAAGGAGGCACGGGTGGCGCTGCTGACCCGCATCACGGGACCGCGCGATCTGGATCGGCTCAGCCCGGAGCAGCTGGACCAGCTGGCTGCCGAGATCCGGACCTTCCTCGTGGACGCCGTCTCCAAGACCGGTGGGCACCTCGGTCCCAACCTCGGCGTCGTGGAGCTGACCATCGCTCTGCACCGTGTCTTCGACTCTCCGAAGGACAAGGTTCTCTTCGACACCGGCCACCAGAGCTATGTGCACAAGCTGCTCACAGGCCGTCAGGACTTCTCCAAGCTCAAGATGAAGGGCGGCCTTTCCGGCTACCCGGCGCGTGCCGAGTCCGAGCACGACATCATCGAGAACTCCCACGCCTCGACCGTGCTCGGCTGGGCCGACGGCCTTGCCAAGGCCAACGAGGTACTCAAGAAGGACGACCACGTCGTCGCCGTCATCGGCGACGGAGCGCTCACCGGCGGTATGGCCTGGGAGGCGCTGAACAACATCGCGGCCGCCAAGGACCGCCCGCTGGTGATCGTGGTCAACGACAACGAGCGCTCGTACGCCCCCACCATCGGCGGCCTCGCCAACCATCTCGCCACGCTCCGTACAACCGACGGCTACGAGCGTTTCCTGGCCCGCGGCAAGGACATCCTGGAGCGCACCCCCGTCGTCGGGAAGCCGCTCTACGAGACCCTGCACGGCGCCAAGAAGGGCCTCAAGGACTTCATCGCCCCGCAGGGCATGTTCGAGGACCTCGGCCTCAAGTACGTCGGCCCCATCGACGGCCACGACATCGAGGCCCTGGAGTCCGCGCTCGCCCGCGCCAAGCGCTTCGGTGGCCCCGTCATCGTCCACTGCCTCACCGAGAAGGGCCGCGGCTACCAGCCGGCCCTCCAGGACGAGGCGGACCGCTTCCACGCCGTCGGCAAGATCCACCCCGACACCGGACTGCCGATCGCCTCCTCGGGCGTCGACTGGACCTCGGTCTTCGGCGAGGAAATGGTCAAGCTCGGCAAGGAGCGCGCGGACATCGTCGCGATCACGGCGGCGATGCTGCAGCCGGTCGGTCTCGACAAGTTCGCCAAGGCCTTCCCCGACCGGGTCTACGACGTCGGCATCGCCGAGCAGCACGGCGCGGTCTCCGCGGCCGGCCTCGCGACCGGCGGACTGCACCCTGTCTTCGCCGTGTACGCCACCTTCCTCAACCGCGCCTTCGACCAGGTGCTGATGGACGTGGCCCTGCACAAGTGCGGCGTGACGTTCGTACTCGACCGTGCGGGCGTCACCGGCACCGACGGCGCCTCGCACAACGGCATGTGGGACATGTCGATCCTGCAGTGCGTGCCCACCCTGCGGATCGCGGCTCCGCGCGACGCCGACCAGGTCCGCGCGCAGCTGCGCGAGGCCGTCCAGGTCGATGACGCGCCGACCGTTGTGCGCTTCTCCAAGGGCGCGGTCGGCCCGGCCGTGAAGGCCGTCGGCAAGGTCGGCGGCATGGACGTGCTGCGCCACGCCGACGCGGACCGGCCCGATGTCCTCCTTGTCTCCGTCGGCGCGCTCGCGCCGATGTGCCTGGAGATCGCCGGTCTGCTGGACGCGCAGGGCATCTCGACGACCGTCGTCGACCCGCGCTGGGTCAAGCCGGTCGACGAGGCGCTCGCGCCGCTCGCCGAACAGCACCGCGTCGTCGTCACCGTCGAGGACAACAGCCGGGCCGGCGGCGTCGGTTCAGCGATCGCCCAGGCGCTGCGCGACGCGGGAGTCGACGTACCGCTGCGCGACTTCGGCATCCCGCCGCGCTTCCTCGACCACGCCTCCCGCAAGGAGGTCATGGCGGAGATCGGCCTGACCGCGCCGGACATCGCCCGGCAGGTCACCGGTCTCGTCTCCAGGCTGGACGGCCGGTTCGACACCGAGGCGGTCGAGCCCGCCCGCGACTGACCCGTAGCGCCGAAGGGCCGGTTGGTTCACCCTGTATGGGTGGTCCGACCGGCCCATTCGCGTGAAATCCACCCGTACGGAGCCCTCTCGGACCGCCGTTGTCCCAATCATGGCGATCACGACGAGTGCGTGGAGGTACGCCGGTGAGTACGCAGCAGGACACGGGACCAAGCGGAGACGGCCTGTTCCGGACCAAGACGGTCGAACAGTCGATCCGTGATACCGAGGAGCCGGAGCACGCGCTCAAGAAATCCCTCTCCGCGCTGGACCTGACGGTCTTCGGGGTCGGGGTCATCATCGGCACCGGCATCTTCGTGCTCACGGGCAAGGTGGCCAAGGAGACGGCGGGACCCGCGACGGCCCTCGCGTTCGTGGCCGCGGGCATCGTCTGCGCCCTCGCCGCGCTCTGCTACGCCGAGTTCGCATCCACCGTCCCGGTGGCAGGATCGGCGTACACCTTCTCGTACGCCTCGCTCGGCGAGCTGGTCGCCTGGACCATCGGCTGGGACCTGGTCCTGGAATTCGCCCTCGGTACCGCTGTGGTCGCGGTCGGCTGGTCGGGCTATGTCCGCTCGCTGATGGACAACGTCGGCTGGCACATGCCCGCCGCGCTCTCCGGGCCCGATGTGGCGGAAGGGTTCGGCTTCGATCTCCTGGCCTTCCTGCTGGTGCTGCTTCTCACGGTCATCCTGGTGCTCGGCATGAAGCTGTCCGCGCGGGTCACGGCGGTCGTGGTCGCCATCAAACTGACCGTGGTCATGATCGTGATCATCGCGGGCGCCTTCTTCATCAAGGCCGACAACTACTCGCCCTTCATCCCCCCGGCTCAGCCGACGCCCTCCGGAGGGGGCTGGAACGCCCCGCTGGTGCAGCTGATCTTCGGCTACGCGCCCACCAACTTCGGCGTCCTGGGCATCTTCACTGCCGCCTCCGTCGTCTTCTTCGCCTTCATCGGCTTCGACGTGGTGGCCACCGCCGCCGAGGAGACCAAGATCCCGCAGCGGGACATGCCGCGCGGCATCCTCGGTTCGCTCGTGATCTGCACCGTGCTCTATGTCGCCGTGTCGCTGGTGGTCACCGGAATGCAGCACTACACAGAAATGTCGGTGAGCGCTCCGCTCGCCGACGCCTTCAAGGCCGTCGGGCACCCTGTCTACGCCGGAATCATCAGCTTCGGCGCCGCGGTCGGCCTGATCACGGTGTGCATGATTCTGCTGCTCGGTCAGACCCGGGTGTTCTTCGCGATGAGTCGCGACGGACTGCTGCCGCGGTTCTTCTCCGTCACGCACCCGCGCTTCCGCACGCCCTACCGGCCGACCATCCTGCTCGGCGTGATCATCGCGATCATCGCGGGCTTCACCAGCATCAACGAGCTCGCGACGCTGGTGAACATCGGCACGCTCTTCGCGTTCGTCGTCGTCGCCCTCGGCGTGATCGTTCTGCGCCGAACCCGGCCCGAACTGCACCGCGCCTTCCGCACCCCCTGGGTGCCTTTCCTTCCGATCGTTTCGGTGGCCGCCTCGGTCTGGCTGATGCTCAATCTGCCGGCCGAGACCTGGCTACGGTTCGCCGTCTGGATGGTGCTGGGCTTCCTGGTGTACTTCCTGTACGGCCGGAGCCACAGCCGTCTCGGCCGCCTCGGTTCCGAATCCGAGTACTGAGCGCCTTCTTGCCCGGATCGGTTCTCCCCCGGCCTCGTACGTCCTGCTCCGGCAGTGGCTGCGGGGCCGGACATTGTTCCTTCCCGGGTTTGACGGAGCGTTGCGCTATCTGCGTCTGCCCGGCGGCAGCACGGTCCGTGGGCCCACGCACTCCGCGCCGTACGCCTCGACCCGCCGACACAGCTCCCGGTCGGCCGTGACGACGACACACGCCCGGTCCGCCTCCCGCTCCGCCACAAGCTCCACGATCCGGTCGTCGCCGCTGCCGGGCGCCGACTCCACCCGCACACCGGGCACGGACTCCACCCCCTTGGCGGCGCCCTCCACGACGAGCACCATCTCGACGGGACCGGGCCACCCCGGAATCCCGTCACCGGCAAGGCCGACGAGCCGGTCCCTGAGCCGCTCGGCCGCCCCGCGCCGGTCCCGCCACCAGCCGTCGGGCACCGAGCCGACCACATTCGCCCCGTCGACGATCACCAGCGTCCGCATATCAGCAGGATGACAGGCCGTCGGACAGACGGCAGCCCCGGCACCGAAAGACGGTGCCGGGGCTGCCGGGGCTCGCGATCAGGCGTTACGCCGGGACGCTCGCCACGCCCTGCGCCAGGAACGTCTTGCCGTTCACACGCTCGGAAACACCCTCGCGGTCCAGGTACGGCGTGATGCCGCCCAGATGGAAGGGCCAGCCGGCGCCCGTGATCAGGCAGAGGTCGATGTCCTGGGCCTCGGCCACGACACCCTCCTCCAGCATCAGACCGATCTCCTGCGCCACCGCGTTCAGGACGCGGTCGCGGGTCTGCTCCTCGGTGAGGACGACATCGCCCTGCTTGAGGAGCGCTGCGACCTCCGGGTCCAGCTCCGGCTTGCCGGAGTCGTAGACGTAGAAGCCGCGCTTGCCTGCCTTGACGACCGCGGCCAGGTTCTCGGAGACCGTGAAGCGCTCCGGGAAGGCGCGGTTGAGGGTCTCGGAGACATGCAGGCCGATCGCCGGGCCCACCAGCTCGAGCAGGACCAGCGGCGACATCGGCAGACCGAGCGGCTCGATGGCCTTCTCGGCGGTGGCTACCGGGGTGCCCTCGTCGATGACGTTCTGGATCTCGCCCATGAAGCGGGTCAGGATGCGGTTCACGACGAACGCCGGGGCGTCCTTGGTGAGAACCGCGGTCTTCTTCAGCTTCTTCGCGACACCGAAGGCGGTGGCGAGCGACGCGTCGTCCGTCTTCTCACCGCGGACGATCTCCAGCAGCGGCAGGACCGCCACCGGGTTGAAGAA
Organism: Streptomyces sp. NPDC048479; assembly: GCF_040651435.1. NCBI lineage: Bacteria > Bacillati > Actinomycetota > Actinomycetes > Kitasatosporales > Streptomycetaceae > Streptomyces > Streptomyces sp. NPDC048479. The sequence continues at coordinate 74,675 of NZ_JBEZKA010000028.1, read as the reverse complement.
GTGGAAGCCGACCACACGCTCCGGGTGCTGGAGCTTGGAGGCCATCTCGGACACCGACAGCGAGGAGGTGTTGGTGGCGAGGATCGCGTGCGCCGGGGCGACCGCCTCGACCTCCGCGAACACCTGCTGCTTGACGCCGATCTCCTCGAAGACGGCCTCGATGATGAAGTCGGCGTCGGAGAAGCCCTCGGCCTTGTCCAGCACACCGCTGACCAGACCCTTGAGGCGGTTGGCCTTGTCCTGGTTGATACGGCCCTTGCCGAGCAGCTTCTCGATCTCGGCGTGGACGTAGCCCACACCCTTGTCGACGCGCGCCTGGTCGATGTCGGTCAGCACGACCGGCACCTCGAGGCGGCGCAGGAAGAGCAGAGCCAGCTGCGAGGCCATCAGACCGGCGCCCACGACGCCGACCTTGGTGACCGGGCGGGCCAGGGACTTGTCCGGGGCGCCGGCAGGGCGCTTGCCGCGCTTCTGCACCAGGTTGAAGGCGTAGATGCCGGAGCGCAGTTCGCCACCCATGATCAGGTCGGCGAGCGCGGTGTCCTCGGCGTCGAAGCCGGCCTGCAGGTCACCGTCCTTGGCGGCGGCGATGATGTCCAGCGCGCGGTACGCGGCCGGGGCGGCGCCGTGCACCTTGGAGTCGGCGACGAAGCGGCCGCGCGCCACGGCGTCGTCCCAGGCCTGACCGCGGTCGACCTCGGGCCGCGCGACAACGATCTCGCCCTTGAGCACGGACGCCGTCCAGATCAGCGACTGCTCAAGGAAGTCGGCGCCCTCGAAGATCGCGTCGGCGATACCGAGCTCGAAGACCTGCTTGCCCTTGAGCTGCTTGTTCTGGTTGAGCGAGTTCTCGATGATGACCGAGACGGCCTTGTCGGCGCCGATCAGGTTCGGCAGCAGTGCGCAGCCGCCCCAGCCCGGGACGAGACCGAGGAAGACCTCGGGCAGCGAGAAGGCGGGGATCGCCTGGGAGACGGTGCGGTACGAGCAGTGCAGACCGACCTCGACACCGCCGCCCATCGCCGCGCCGTTGTAGTACGCGAAGGTGGGGACGGCCAGCGCCGAGAGGCGCTTGAAGACGTCGTGGCCGCCCTTGCCGATGGCGAGCGCGTCGGAGTGCTGCTTGAGCAGCTCGACGCCCTTGAGGTCGGCGCCGACCGCGAAGATGAACGGCTTGCCGGTGATGCCGACGCCGACGATCGTGCCCTCGGCCGCCTCCTTCTCGACCTGGTCGACGGCGGCGTTCAGGTTCGCCAGCGACTGGGGGCCGAAGGTGGTCGGCTTGGTGTGGTCCAGGCCGTTGTCCAGCGTGATGAGGGCGAACGTGCCCGCGCCGGAGGGGAGGTCGAGGTGGCGTACGTGCGCCTGCGTGACGACCTCGTCGGGGAAGAGCTCGGCGGCGCCCTTCAGGAGTTCGGTGGTGCTCACTTGGTGCCTCCGTCGAAGTGCGGGTTCTCCCAGATGACCGTCGCGCCCATGCCGAAGCCGACGCACATGGTGGTCAGGCCGTAGCGGACGTGCGGCTGCTCCTCGAACTGGCGGGCCAGCTGCGTCATCAGGCGGACACCGGAGGAGGCCAGCGGGTGGCCGTACGCGATGGCGCCGCCGTACTGGTTGACGCGCGCGTCGTCGTCCGCGATGCCGTAGTGCTCGAGGAAGGCCAGCACCTGGACGGCGAAGGCCTCGTTGATCTCGAACAGGCCGATGTCGTCGATCGACAGACCCGCCTTGGCGAGGGCCTTCTCGGTCGACGGGATCGGACCGTAGCCCATGACCTCGGGCTCGACACCGGCGTACGCGAACGACACGAGCCGCATCCTGACCGGCAGACCCAGCTCGCGCGCGACGTCCTCGGAGGCGAGGAGGGAGGCGGTGGCGCCGTCGTTGAGACCGGCGGCGTTACCGGCGGTGACCCGGCCGTGCGCGCGGAAGGGGGTCTTCAGGCCCGCGAGCGACTCCAGGGTCGTGCCCGGACGCATCGGCTCGTCGGCCGTGGCCAGGCCCCAACCGGTCTCGCCCGCTTCCGCGTTGGTGCGACGTACGGAGACCGGCACCAGGTCCTGCTGGATCTTGCCGTTGGCGTACGCCTTCGCGGCCTTCTCCTGCGAGCGCACGGCGTACTCGTCGGTGCGCTGCTTGGTGATGGTCGGGTAGCGGTCGTGCAGGTTCTCGGCGGTCATACCCATGAAGAGGGCGGACTCGTCGACGAGCTTCTCGCTCACGAACCGCGGGTTCGGGTCGACGCCCTCGCCCATGGGGTGACGGCCCATGTGCTCGACACCGCCGGCGATCACGACGTCGTACGCGCCGAAGGCGATGGAGCCGGCGGTCGTCGTCACGGCGGTCATCGCGCCCGCGCACATGCGGTCGATGGAGTAGCCGGGGACGGACTGCGGCAGACCCGCGAGGATGCCGGCGGTGCGGCCGAGGGTGAGGCCCTGGTCACCGATCTGCGTGGTCGCTGCGATCGCGACTTCGTCGATCTTGGCGGGGTCGAGGTCCGGGTTGCGGCGCAGCAGCTCCCGGATCGCCTTCACGACGAGATCATCGGCCCGGGTCTCGTGGTAAATGCCCTTCGGGCCCGCCTTGCCGAACGGGGTGCGGACGCCGTCGACGAAGACGACGTCCCTGACGGTACGAGGCACGATGGCTCTCCTCCAGGGTGCGGGATGGCGCTGCTGCGGGCACGCGCCTAAGCGCGCGCTTCCTCCGCTCATGCTACTTGCGGGTAACCACCCTGCCCACCCCCTGCGCCGGGAGCGGCGAACGTCACACGGAGGGGTGGGCGGGGGCTCCGCCCTCGGACCCCCGCGCCGCAAGCGCCGGCGGGGCTGGAGTTTCCCGCCCAGTGGGGCTGATATTTCCGCCGGTCGGCCCGAAGATTCAGGCCGACCGGCGGAAATCAAACCCTCCCGGCGACTGAGGACACACCCGAAGGGTGTACCGGGGGTCCGGGGGGCAAGCCCCCTTCGCGGCGCAGCCGCACATGAACACAGGCGGGAAGAGGCGGGTAGGGGAAGGCCCGCCGCAGTCGTCAGGCCGTCGCCGTCAGCGCACGCGCAAGGAGCGGGGCCACCAGCTCGACCTGCCAGGCGCGCGCACCATGGCCCGCCAACGCCTCCGTCACCGCGGCCACCGTCGCCTCCGCCGGCGGCTCCCAGCAGACCCGCCGCACCGTGTCCGGCGTGATCAGGTTCTCCTGCGGCAGATTGAGCTCCTCCGCGAGTGCGGAGACCGCAGCGCGTGCCGCGGAGAGCCGGGCCGCGGCCGCCGGGTCCTTGTCCGCCCAGGAACGGGGCGGCGGCGGACCGTTCAGCGGCTGGCCGGGCTGCGGCAGCTCCGGGTCGGGCAGCGCCTTGGCCCGGTCCACGGCCGCTTGCCACTGCTCCAGCTGACGCCGTCCCATCCGGTGGCCGAAGCCGGGCAGTGCGGTCAGCGCCTGGAGGTTCGCCGGCACCGCGAGCGCCGCCTCGACGATCGCGGAGTCGCTCAGCACCTTGCCCGGCGACACATCGCGTCGTTGGGCGACCTTGTCACGGGCCGTCCACAGCTCCCGTACGACCGCCATCTGACGGCGGCGGCGCACCTTGTGCATCCCGGACGTACGACGCCAGGGGTCCTTGCGTGGCGGGGCCGGCGGTGCCGCGGCGATCGCGTCGAACTCCTGGCGGGCCCACTCCAGCTTGCCCTGTCGGTCCAGCTCCTTCTCCAGAGCGTCGCGCAGATCCACCAGCAGCTCCACATCGAGCGCGGCGTAGCGCAGCCAGGGCTCGGGCAGCGGGCGGGTTGACCAGTCGACGGCCGAGTGGCCCTTCTCCAGGGCGTAGCCGAGTACGGACTCGACCATCGCGCCGAGCCCGACCCGCGGGAAGCCCGCAAGCCGCCCGGCCAGCTCGGTGTCGAAGAGCCGGGTCGGGATCATGCCTATTTCGCGCAGGCACGGGAGGTCCTGGGTTGCCGCGTGCAGGATCCACTCCGCACCGGCGAGCACCTCGCCGAGCCCCGAGAGGTCGGGGCAGCCCACGGGGTCGATCAGCGCGGTGCCCGCGCCCTCGCGCCGCAGCTGTACGAGATAGGCCCGCTGGCCGTACCGGTAGCCGGACGCGCGCTCGGCGTCGACGGCGACGGGGCCGGTACCCCTGGCGAAGGCGTCGATCACTTCGGCGAGGGCATCGTCGGTGGCCACCACCGGTGGAATGCCTTCACGGGGCTCCAGCAAGGGAATCGGCGCCGGTTCGACGTCGTCCGGGGGAGCGCCCCCGGTGGTTCGCAGTGCTGTCTCTGCTGCGGTCTCTTGGGCGTCGGTCACGTGTCAAGGGTATCCGTCAACGGACGGCGCCCGTCGACGGAACGTTCCGTCGACGGGCGTGAAGAAATGTAGAGCGTTCAGTGGATGATCCCGGTGCGCAGAGCGACGGCCACCATTCCGGCTCGGTCACCGGTGCCGAGCTTGCGTGCGATGCGGGCCAGGTGGCTTTTGACGGTCAGTGCGGACAGGCCCATCGAGACGCCGATCGCCTTGTTGGACTGGCCCTCGGCGACCAGGCGGAGCACCTCGACCTCGCGGCCGGAGAGCTCGCGGTAGCCGCCCGGGTGGCTCGGGGCACCCGGGGGGCGGCGGTGCATCCGGTTGGCCGCGGCGCCGATGGGGGCGGCCCCGGGGCGGGTCGGGTGCCCGATGTTCGTACGCGTACCGGTGACGACATAGCCCTTGACGCCGCCCGCGAGGGCGTTTCGCACGGCGCCGATGTCGTCGGCGGCGGAGAGGGCCAGGCCGTTGGGCCAGCCCGCGGCTCGGGTCTCGGACAGCAGGGTCAGCCCGGAACCGTCGGGCAGGTGGACGTCGGCCACGCAGATGTCGCGCGGGTTGCCGACGCGGGGGCGGGCCTCCGCGATGGACGACGCCTCGATCACGTCACGCACTCCGAGGGCCCACAGGTGGCGGGTGACGGTGGAGCGGACGCGCGGGTCGGCCACGACGACCATGGCCGTCGGTTTGTTCGGGCGGTAGGCGACCAGGCTTGCGGGCTGCTCGAGAAGAACGGACACCAGGCCTCCTGGGAAGGTACGGGACGGAGCCGGCTCGGGGAGGAAGCCGGGGCGAACCGTGCTTGAAGGGTCACGAACCTCTTCGGCACCAAACCCGCCCGCCTTTAGAGAATGATCACGATTTGGTGAGTAACAATTGGGGCAATTCGGACGAGTGATCGATCATCCTACGAGCGAGCCCGTCCCGGATCACGAAGCACGCACGCATCACGAGCATCCCGAGCATCGAGCTGCGACTGCCGAACTGTGACTGCCGACCTGTGACCCCCGGGGTCAGTCTCCCGGGCCGCGCCCCGGGTGCGGACTACGGCTGCTGCGGACCGCGCCGCTGTGGCAACGACACCACGCCCGTCGCCGAGTCCGCCGTACCGGCCGACGACGGCGGCAGCCCGGCGACCTGACACAGCAGATCGCACCAGGCCGCGAAGTGTGCCGCCGAGTCCGGGACTCCGCCGGCACCCTCCCGCGGCGTCCACGAGGCCCGGATCTCGATCTGCGTCACCGGCTGTCGCTCGGAGAGTCCACCGAAATAGTGAGACCCCGCGCGGGTGACGGTCCCGCTCGGCTCCCCGTACGACAGACCGCGCGCCTCCAGAGCGCCCGTCAGCCACGACCAGCAGACCTCGGGCAGCAGCGGATCGGCCGCCATCTCCGGCTCCAGTTCCGCGCGTACGAGTGTCACCAGCCGGAAGGTGCCCTGCCAGGCGTCATGGCCGGCCGGATCGTGCAGCAGGACGAGCCGGCCGTCCGCCAGATCGTCGTCGCCGTCGACGACCGCGGCCTCCAGGGCGTACGCATGCGGGGCGAGGCGCTGCGGCGGGCGCGTCGGGTCCACCTCGATCTCGGGTCGCAGTCGCGCGGCCCGCAGTGCATCGACCGCCTGCCGGAACGCGCGCGGGACAGCATTCCCCTCCGCGCTGTCCGCATCGTCAGCGCCATTGGAATGATCGGAAAAATGTCCCTGAGCCGCAGCCATGCGGGGAAGAGTAGGCGGAACGGGGGCTTCGCGCAGGGAGGGACACCCGGCCCGGGGCGGCCACTTCAGGTGTACGTGCGAAGATTCTGGGCGTGAGTGCCAATGACAGCCCCTCGGGCATGCCGACCAAGACGTACGACTCCGCCTTCCTGAAGGCGTGCCGACGTGAGCCGGTGCCGCACACACCGGTCTGGTTCATGAGGCAGGCGGGGCGCTCACTGCCCGAGTACCTCAAGGTGCGCGAGGGCACTCAGATGCTCGAGTCGTGCATGCAGCCCGAGCTGGTCACCGAGATCACGCTCCAGCCGGTGCGCCGGCACAAGGTTGACGCCGCGATCTACTTCAGCGACATCGTCGTACCGCTCAAGGCCATCGGCATCGACCTCGACATCAAGCCGGGCGTCGGCCCGGTCGTCGCCGAACCGATCCGCACCCGCGCGGACCTGGCGCGGCTGCGCGACCTCACCCCGGCGGACGTCTGGTACGTCACCGAGGCGATCGGGATGCTCACCGGCGAACTCGGCCCGACTCCGCTCATCGGTTTCGCCGGTGCGCCCTTCACTCTCGCCAGCTACCTCGTCGAGGGCGGTCCCTCGCGCAACCACGAGCACACCAAGGCGCTGATGTACGGCGACCCGCAGCTGTGGGCCGATCTGCTGGACCGCCTCGCCGAGATCACCTCCGCCTTCCTCAAGGTGCAGATCGAGGCGGGCGCGAGCGCCGTGCAGCTCTTCGACTCGTGGGTGGGCGCGCTGGCCCCCGCCGACTACCGGCGCTCGGTGATGCCGGCCTCGGCCAAGGTCTTCGACGCGGTGGCCTCGTACGGCGTCCCGCGCATCCACTTCGGCGTCGGCACCGGCGAACTCCTCGGCCTGATGGGCGAGGCGGGCGCGGATGTCGTCGGCGTCGACTGGCGGGTCCCGCTGGACGAGGCGGCCCGCCGGGTCGGCCCGGGCAAGGCGCTCCAGGGCAACCTCGACCCGGCGGTCCTCTTCTCCACGCAGGAGGCGGTGGAGACGAAGACCCGCGAGGTCCTGGACGCGGCGGCGGGCCTGGAGGGGTATGTCTTCAACCTGGGCCACGGGGTGCTGCCGACGACGGACCCGGACGCGCTGACGCGTCTGGTGGAGTACGTCCACACGCAGACCGAGCGCTAGACCCGCAGACCACGCGCCAGACCCGGGGGACCAGACCACGTGACACAGGAAGCCCCGACGCTTGCCCTGCCCCGCCTGGGGCAGGGACCGGCGCCGACGCACATATCCATGCCCGCGCCCAGGCGCGGGCGAATAGCCGCACTGGACGGCCTGCGACTGCTCGCCGCGCTGATGGTGGTGGCCTACCACTACCTGGCGCGCGGCGAGGGCTGGTCGGCATCCGGGCAAGCCAAGTTCCCCACCGCTTTCCCCTTCGCCGCGTACGGCTGGCTGGGCGTGGAGCTCTTCTTCCTCATCAGCGGCTTCGTCATCTGTATGAGCTGCTGGGGCCGGTCGGTGGGAGACTTCTTCGTGTCCCGCGTGACCCGCCTCTACCCGGCCTATTGGTTCGCGGTTCTCGCCACCACGGCGGTGCTGCTGCTCATACCCGGCGGCCAGAAGCCGCTGCCGTGGCCGGACGTCCTGACGAACCTGACCATGCTTCAGGAGCCGCTCGGGGTCCGCATGGTCGACGGCGTGTACTGGACCCTCTTCGCCGAACTCCGCTTCTATCTGCTGTTCGCAGTTGTGGCCTGGTGGGGTCTGACCTACCGGCGAGTCCTTGTCTTCTGCTGCGTGTGGGCGGTGGCGGGGATGGCCTTCAGCAAGTTCGGCGACGACGCCTTCCGGTTGATGGTCATGCCGAACCACTGCTGGTACTTCATCGCCGGAATGGCGTTCTACCTCATGTACCGGTTCCGGCCGACGCTGCTGCTCACAGGCATCGTCCTGGTGTGCTTCGGGGCGGCTGTGCCCGCCGCGCGCACGACCTGGAGCCGCACGCTCGGCTACTTCGACCACCCCATTCCCTTCTGGCCGGTCATCGCGGTCATGGCGACGTGCTTCGGGGTAATGGGCCTGGTCGCGGCCGGAAAGCTGTCGTGGATGACGTGGCGATGGCTGCCCTACGCGGGCGCTGCCACGTACCCGCTCTATCTGCTGCACCAGAACATCGGCTGGGAACTCATCAGGGTGCTCGAGCCTCGCGTACCGGCGTATGCGCTCGTCGGCCTGCTGGTCGGCGGAATGCTGCTGGCAGCCTGGCTGGTGCACCGGCTGATAGAGCGACCGCTGGCCCGGCCGCTGCGGCGCCGGCTCGACAGGGCGCTCGCCGACGCGAGGGACCTCGGCGAAAGCCACCCGCCGGCCTCCCGCTGAGCCTTGCTCCGCCCGACTCCTGTCCGCACGGGCGGGCCGCTGCCTCAGGTCCCGGCTTTTCGGATGCCTCAGGTCCCCGCCTTGCGGACCGCGGACACCGCCTTGCGCGCCGCCACCAGGACCGGGTCCCAGACCGGGGAGAACGGCGGGGCGTAGCCGAGGTCCAGGGACATCATCTGTTCCACCGTCATTCCGGCGGTCAGCGCCACCGCCGCGATGTCCACGCGCTTTGCCGCGCCCTCGCCGCCGACGATCTGGACGCCGAGCAGACGGCCCGTACGGCGTTCCGCGAGCATTTTCACCGTCATCACGGTGGCGCCGGGGTAGTAGCCGGCGCTGTTTGTCGACTCGATCGTGGTGGTGAGGTACCGCAGGCCCACCGCGCGGGCGTCCTTCTCGCGCAGGCCGGTGCGCGCGATCTCCAGGTCGCAGACCTTGCTGACGGCAGTGCCGACGACGCCCGGGAACGTTCCGTAATCCCCGCCCACGTTGGAGCCGATGATCTGGCCGTGCTTGTTCGCGTGCGTGCCCAGTGCGATATGGCGTTCGCGGCCCGAGACCAGGTCGAGGACCTCGACACAGTCGCCGCCCGCCCAGATGTTCTCGTGGCCGCGCACCCGCATCGCCAGATCGGTGAGCAGACCGCCGTACACGCCGAGCGGCAGGCCGGCGGCGCGGGCGAGCGTCGTCTCCGGCTCGACGCCGATGCCGAGGACCACCACATCCGCCGGGTACGAGGCGGACTCCGTGGTGACCGCCGACACCCGGCCGTCCTGGCCCGTGAGGACCTTGGTGACCGCCGCATCTGTCACCGTCGTGATGCCCAGACCGTCCATCGCCTTGTGGACCAGGCGGCCCATGTCCGGGTCGAGCGTGGCCATCGGCTGCTCGCCGCGGTTCAGGACGGTCACCTCGTAACCGTGTTTCAGCAGCGCCTCCGCCATCTCGACGCCGATGTAGCCGGCACCGACGACGACCGCGCGCCGGCCGCTCGTAGCGGCGAGAGTGTCCAGCAGGGCCTGGCCGTCGTCGAGGGTCTGCACCCCGTGGACGCCCGGTGCGTCGATGCCCGGCAGCGCGGGGCGGGTGGGACGCGCGCCGGTCGCGATGACCAGCTTGTCGAAGCCCGTCCACGAATCGGTGCCCGCTTCGAGGTCGCGGGTGCGCACGCGCTGCCCGGCGACGTCGATCTCCGTCACCTCCGTACGCATCCGCAGATCGATCCCGCGCTCGCGGTGCTCGGCGGGCGTACGGGCGATCAGATCGTCGCGCTCCGGCACATCACCGCCGACCCAGTACGGGATCCCGCACGCCGAGTACGAGCTGAAGTGCCCGCGCTCGAACGCGACGATCTCCAGCTCCTGCGGGCCCTTGAGCCTGCGTGCCTGCGATGCGGCGGACATGCCCGCCGCATCGCCCCCGATGACCACCAGCCGCTCCGTTGCCATGGAGAACACGCTACGGGGGAGCGGCGGTTCAGTCCTGGCCGGGCCCGTGCACGGGCAGGGGGGCCGGCTGTGCGGTCTCCGGCACGGGGCGCTTCGGCAGACGGGGCCGTATCGCCCAACGCCACAGGGCGTACAGCAGCGCGAACGCCGCGGCCCACGGAGCGACCGCCGCGATCGCGATCCCGATCCACAGCGCTGCCGTCACCAGGGCGTGCCAGCCGCCGCCGAGCGCGTCGAGGAAGCCGGGGCCGTCGTCCGGGGCCTGCTGTCCCTTGTTCTCGTTCTCGGAGAGCGACAGGGTGATGGTGGCCAGCGTCGTACGGTCCTTGAGCGCGGCCTGCTGGGCGAGCAGCGACTCCAACTGCGCCTCGCGGCTGCTCAGTTGCCCTTCCAGCGTGACCACGTCGCTGAGCTTGGTGGCCCGGTCCATCAGCGCCCGTACGCGGTTCACGCTGGCCCGCTGCGTCGCTATCCGGCTCTCCACGTCCACGACCTGGTCGGTCACGTCCTTGGCGTCGGCCTTGCGGGAGAGCAGCTTTCCGGCACCGGCCAGCTCGGCGAGGACCGCGTCGTACTTCTCCTGCGGGACGCGCAGGACGACGCGTGAGGTCACATGGGTGTCGTCGATCCGGTCGGTGCTCTCGTTGGCGATATGGCCGCCGGCGTTCACGGCCGTCCTGCGGGCGGCGGCGAGCGCCTTCGGGGCGTCCTTGACCTCCACGTCGAGCTCGGCCGTGCGGATGATGTGGGCCGGAGCCAGGGAGACCGGCTGCTTCGGCTGCGTTTGCCGGGCGCCGGAAGCCGACTCGTCGGCCTGGTAGCCGCCGCCCTTCGCGCCCTCCGCCGCGGGCTTCGCGGCCTTGTTGTCCTGGGTGGATCCGGCATCGGCCCCACTGCACCCCGCGAGGGTCAGCGAAGCGGTGAGAAACAGTGCCGCGACCGTACGACGTGCACGCATACAAGCCCCCCGGGACAATGCTGAGTGTTGCCGGTTCGACGTTCGAGGCCGTGCCGGAGGTTGCCCCTTTCCGGTCCCGAAGCGGTCACGGTCAGGACTCGTTACGGGTCTGAGAGAGTTGATCCATGAACGCGGACACACGTACGGGTCATGTCGTCGTCATCGGAGGCGGCATCGCCGGTCTCGCGGCCGCGCACCGGCTGATCGCCTCCGGTGTGCGCGTCACCCTCCTCGAGGCCACCGGCCGGCTGGGCGGCAAGCTGCAGGCCGGCGAGATCGAGGGCGCCCCCGTCGACCTCGGTGCCGAGTCGATGCTCGCCCGCCGCCCCGAAGCGGTCGAACTGGCCCGCGCGGTCGGTCTCGCCGACCGGCTCCGGCCGCCGGCCACCGCCTCCGCCTTCGTGTGGACACGGGACGCGCTGCGCCCGATGCCCAAGGGCCATGTGATGGGCGTGCCGAGCGACCCGGCGGCACTCGTGGGACTGCTCTCCGCCGAGGGCATCGCCCGTATCGAGCACGAACGCGACCTCGCACCTGTCGAGCTCGGTGACGATGTCGCCGTCGGCGAGTACGTCGCCGAACGCCTCGGCCGGGAGGTCGTCGACCGGCTGGTGGAACCGCTGCTCGGCGGGGTGTACGCGGGGGACGCGTACCGCATCTCGATGCGCGCCGCCGTCCCTCAGCTCTTCGAAGCGGCGAAGACCCACGACTCGCTGCTCGCCGCCGTACAGGACATCCAGGCGAAGGCCGCGCGGCAGCAGCCCGCCGGCCCGGTGTTCATGGGCATCGAAGGCGGCGTGGGGCAGCTGCCGGCCGCCGTCGCCGACGCCGTACGCGCGCAGGGCGGCGAGATCCTCATGGAGACGCCCGTCCTCGGTATGACCCGCAGCGCCGAAGGCTGGCAGATCCGCACCGACCAGCGCGTCATCGCCGCCGACAGCGTGGTGCTCGCGGCCCCCGCCTGGTCCTCGGCCGCGCTGCTGGCCGCCGAGTCACCGGCGGCCGCCGCGGAGCTCGGCCGGATGGAGTACGCCTCCATGGCCCTGGTCACCATGGCCTTCCGCCGCGCGGACCTGGCCGGGATGCCGCAGGGCAGCGGTTTCCTGGTGCCGCCCGTCGACGGCCGCACCATCAAGGCGTCCACCTTCTCCACCCGCAAGTGGGGTTGGGTCGACGAGAGTTCCGCCGACCTGTTCGTGCTGCGCACCTCCATCGGCCGGTACGGCGAGGAGGAGTATCTGCACCGCGAGGACGCCGAGCTCGTCGGCGTATCGCTGAACGACCTCGGTGAGGCGACCGGACTCGCAGCCCGGCCCGTGGCCACCGAGGTGACCCGGTGGATCGGCGGACTGCCGCAGTACCCGGTCGGGCATCTCGCGCGTGTCGCCCGGATCCGCGACGAGCTCGCCAAGCTGCCGGGCCTCAGGGTCTGCGGCGCGGCGTACGACGGCGTCGGCATCCCCGCCTGCATCGCCGGCGCACAGCGCGCGGCCGACGAGATCATCGCCACGTCCACCCTGGTGCGGGGCACTGGGGACGACGCGGGAGAATAGCCTCATGACTGCACCGGAAAAGATTCCCAACGCGGGGAAGAAGGCGAAGGACCTCAACGAGGTCGTCCGCTACACCCTGTGGTCCGTCTTCAGGCTGCGCGATCTCCTCCCCGAGAATCGCGCCGGCTACGCCGACGAGGTCCAGGAGCTGTTCGACCAGCTCGCCGCGAAGGACATCACCGTGCGTGGCACGTACGACGTGTCCGGTCTGCGTGCCGACGCGGACGTCATGATCTGGTGGCACGCGGAGACCGCGGACGAGCTCCAGGAGGCGTACAACCTCTTTCGGCGCACCAAGCTGGGCCGCGCGCTCGAGCCGGTCTGGTCGAACATGGCGCTGCACCGCCCCGCCGAGTTCAACAAGTCGCACATCCCGGCCTTCCTGGCGGACGAGACGCCGCGCGACTACGTGAGCGTCTACCCCTTCGTGCGCTCCTACGACTGGTACCTGCTGCCGGACGAGGACCGTCGCAGGATGCTCGCGGACCACGGCAAGATGGCCCGCGGCTTCCCCGACGTGCGCGCCAACACGGTCGCGTCGTTCTCGCTCGGTGACTACGAGTGGATCCTGGCCTTCGAGGCCGACGAGCTGTACCGCATCGTCGACCTGATGCGTCATCTGCGCGCCTCCGAGGCCCGGATGCACGTCCGCGAAGAGGTGCCGTTCTACACCGGCCGCCGCAAGTCCGTCGCCGAGCTGGTGGCCGGACTCGCCTGAAAGACATGGTGGCCGGGCCCGCACGGAGCGGGCCCGGCCATCCCCGACCCGGAAGATCAGACGGCGTGCGGCAGCCTGGGGCTCGCCGCCCTGCGGTCCAGCGACACCGGGTCCGGCTCCGGGTGCGGCGCGCACGAAGCGCGCCGCACCGGCGTCTTCCCGTGCAGCAGGTAGTCCTCCAGATAGCCGTTGACGCACTTGTTGTCGCCGCCGCCGATGCCGTGCGTACCGGCCTTCTCCTCCGTGATCAGCACCGAACCCTTGAGCCGCCGCGCCAGCTCAAGCGCTCCCTTGTACGGCGTCGCCGCGTCCCGCTGCGCCGCCAGGATCAGCACCGGAGGCAGCGCACCGCGCTGCGTACGCACCTCCAGCGGCTGTTGCCGCGGAGCCGGCCAGAAGGCGCACGGCAGATTCATCCAGGCGTTGTCCCAGGTCTCGAAGGGTGCCTTGCGCGCCAGCGCGCTGTTGTCGCGGTCCCACACCTTCCAGTCCGTCGGCCACGGAGCGTCGTTGCACTCGACGGCGGTGTAGACGGCCTGGCCGTTCTCCGCCTCCCGCGCTTCGGCCGCCTCCGGCGCCGCCTGGTCGATCAGCGGCTTCGCATTGCCCTTCAGATACTCGGACAGCGCGCCGGCGCGCCGCGTCCAGTAGCCGTCGTAGTAGCCGACCGCCAGGAACGCCGCGTGCAGTTCGCCGGGGCCGACCTTGCCGCCCGCCGGCTTTTCTGCCAGCCGGGCGCGCACCCGCTCGTAACTGCGCGCCACCGCCTCGGGTGTGGCACCCAGGTGGTACGTCTTGTCGTGCTTGGCGACCCAGGCGCGGAAGTCCGCCCAGCGGCTCTCGAAAGCGAACGACTGGTCGAGGTTGTTTCGGTACCAGATCTGCTCCGTGGCCGGGTTGACCGCCGAGTCGAAGACCATGCGGCGCACATGGGACGGGAAGAGGGTCGCGTACAGCGCGCCGAAGTAGGTGCCGTACGAGGCGCCCATGAAGGTCAGCTTCTGCTCCCCGAGCGCCGCCCGCAGCACCTCCAGGTCACGGGCGTTGTTGAGCGAGGTGTAGTGGCGCAGCGCCTGTCCCGCATTGCGCGCGCAGCCCTGCGCGTACGCCTTCGCCTGCGCGATCCGCTCCTGCTTGTACGAGGGGGAGGGCTGGACCGGTGCCGGGGTCGGCGCCTTGAGGAAGTCGGCCGGGGCGATGCAGGAGAGCGGCGCGGAGCGGCCGACACCGCGCGGGGAGTAGCCGACGATGTCGTAAGCGCGGGCGATGCCCTTCCACTCGGGGAGCGCGGCGGCCATCGGGAAGTACATGCTGGAGGCGCCGGGACCGCCGGGGTTGTAGATGAACGCGCCCTGGTACTCGGCCGGCTTGCCGGTCGCCTTCCCGCGGCTGACCGTCAGCTCGATCTGCCGGCCTGCGGGCTCGGCGTAGTCGAGCGGGACCTTCACCGTGCCGCACTGGATCGAATCGGGCAGCATCTCGGCTTCGGGGCAGCGTCCGAAGGCGATGCCCGTCGCGGCGGCGCGCGCGGCCGCGACGGCCGTGCCGTGCGACGCGGCGGAGGCGGTGGTGGCACCGTCGGCCGGAGCGACGACGAGAGCGGACAGAACCAAGGAACCGAGGCTTGTCACGGCCCCGTACTTCGCAACTGCTCTCATCGCGTTCCTTTCGTGCGCACGGCGGCCGGCGGCCACGGGACGAAAGGGATCCTTGGCGGGACGATTAACGATGTAAAGCACCGATGTCCGGTGTCGGGGTCAATGACTCCGATGCGCCGTACGGCCACCGGTGAGTGCCGCACGCAGGACCGGATCGTCGACGGCGCCGACACCGCGGACGGCGACCGCGGTCAGGAACGCGCGCTCGTCGCCGTCACTCTCGGGGGAGAGCGAGCCGAGCAGTCGCTGACCGGCGGGCGAGGCCCAGCGGGTGTACGGATGCACCTCGATCCGCGCAATGGCGAGACAGCCGACAGTGAGCAGCAGGGGCAGCGCGAACCAAGCGAGGACCGGGGCATCGGCGCCCTGCTCCTGAGGAAGCAGCAGCGTGGCGGCCGCCAGCGCCACGGTGAGGACGGTGGCGCCCTGCACACAGCGCACGGCGGAGGCGACGGGCGACCTGACGTTGTCGGGAACCGCGAGGCCGGCGCTGACGAGGCGGTCGGCCAGCGCCCGTACCGCGTCCGCGGCGGACGCAGCGGCTCGTACCGCCGCTGTCCGGGCCTGCCCCGCCGGCCCTATCGCGCCGATGACCGAGCGCTCCAGATCGTCCTCGCCCTCCGGGTCGACGACCGTGGCCCAGCCGGTGTGCGCGAGCAGCAGCCTGCGGCGGCGGTGCATGGAGACGAGGGTGAGTTCGGTGACCCGGTGCGGGCCGCCGGCCAGGAACGCGGCCTCGTACAGAGTCAGCGCCTGCTTCCGGCCGGGGCTCTCGGCGGCGGGGCGAGCGGCTTCGACGGCGGCGAGACAGAGCCGGGCGCAGCTGATGCCCGCCGCGGCCCATGCGACCAGCACGAACAGGACCGAGAACATGGCCGAGTTCTACGCGAGTTGTCCTCCCGTCCGCCATGGGCTGTTCACCATGTGGACCGGGAGTTATTCGTTCGTGACGCTGGGGCGTGGGCGGGAGACCGGGGGCGGCAGCGGGAAGAACGGGGTCGGTGTCGGCGTAGCGGGGCGGGCCGGCGGCGGTGTCGCGCCGCGGGCGGGCGGTGGCGGCCCGGTGGGGCTCGCGGTCGTCGTGGCGGCGTCGTCGGCGGCGATGGCGTCGTAGTCGACGAGGCCGGTTGCCTCAAGGACGTTGATGTGGTCGAGGACGGTGGTGTTGGCGTCGTCGGCCAGTTCGCGCACGAGTGTGTTGCGGGTGCTGTTGCGGATGTCGGCGACGAGGGAGAAGACCTTGCCGTGGGCCCGGCGCAGGATGTTCGCGAACTTGGTCTCGTACTCCTGGCCGCGCGCTTCGCTGAACTCCTGCAGCCAGCCCCGCTGCTGGGCCGTCGGCTGGCTGGGCAGCTCCATGGTGAGCCGCGCCGCGACCTCGCGGACGCGGGCGTCGAGATAGGTGTGGCCCTCGACGAGATGCTCGCCGGCCACTCTGACCGCAACGGTTGGGGCGCGGCCGACGGCCTGCTGGCCTGCGGGGAGTTCCCACAGGCCGGCAAGTCTGACGCGGACGATGAAGTCCCGGTCGGCGGCGGAGAGCGGGCCCCAGCGGGTGGGGACGGAACCTGCCCGGAGATTGGCGAGGCCGGTTCCGGAGCGGTCGTCGTACGACCAGATCGGGAAGAGAAGCGCGGCGATGGTCGCCGTCAGAGCGACGATGATCAGGCCGGTGCCGGTGAGGGAACGCATGCTGCCTCCTGCGTGCGGTCCAGCACGTTAGTCGGCTCGGGCGTGATCCCGTGGGCTGTTGGGTGAAGTGGGAGACATGAAGTACGAGAGGTGAAGTACGAGCCAGGGGCCGGTGCGGTTCAGGAACTGCTGCTGCCACCGCAGCTCGAGCCCCCGGACGAACCCCCGCAGCTGGAACCGCCCGAGGAACCGCCGCAGCTGGAACCGCCCGAGGAACCGCCGCAGCCGGAGCTGGAACCGCCACCGCAGCTCGAACCGCCACCGGAGGAGCCTGCGCAACTGGAGCTGCCACAGCCGGAACCCGGGCTCGATCCGGCGCACCACACGGCCACCGAGTCCGGGTACGAGGTGTACGAGTGGTCCGACGCCGAGTGGCTGCCTCGGACGCCCGCGGGGACTCGCGCCGCCGCGGTCAACTGCGCCTGGAGCGCGGGATCCGGCACGCCGCGCAGGCCGTGGATCGCGACCAGATGAGCCGGTGAGTACGCCTGGGCGTACTGAACCCGGTACGAGCGGAGCGCGTCCCGCCCGGCCGTACTGATCCGGCGCCGGGCGCGGCCCGCCATGATGAAGCCGATCACGATGCCCGCGATCAAGGCCGGCAGGACCAACGCGATGAACGGTGGCCCGGAGTCGACCGATTCGTCCGCGAGGAAGCTGACAATGGTGAGGGCGAAGGCGAGCGGCAGGGCCAGCACGCACAGGATGCCCTGGGTGAGACCCCACACGGCCGGACCCCGGTTCTGCCCGGGCGGCACCATCAGCCCGCGCGCGGCGAGGCCGTCGCCGATCGCCTGCACGCCGGGGCTGCGCATCACGGCGATCCGGAGTGTGTGCAGCGCGCCGGTCGGGGCGACGGCGAGTTCATCGAGTACCGCGCGCTCGACCGGGTCATGGGCGACCGGATTCCGTACGGCGACGATGCCCGGGCCGCCGATGGCGAGCCGGCCGTCCGCGTGCAGGGCGGCGAGCGCGGCGTCCACCACCCGGGCGGGGCCGCCGCTGAGGAAGGCGGCCTCGTAGGCGTCGTGGATACCGCCGCCGGCCGGGTGGCGGCGCTGGGCGGCGGACACCCGGATGATCAACGCGGCGGAGGAGGCGCCGACGGCGAGATAGACCAGCACAGCGAGCAGGGTCATTCCGCTCACCTCCTGACAAGAGCGGCACGGGCCGCGCGTACGAGACGGGTCGAGCGGCGCGGCGGATGCGGCGCGACGCGCTCCTCCCACCAGCGGGTCAGCAGGCGCCGGGCGTTGTCGTCCTCGGGCCGCCCGGCGACGAGGAGCTGCTCGGCGAAGTCGAGCGCGTCGCGGCGGTACCCGGCGCGCATGGGGCGGGACTTGGCGTACGCAAGGAACGCGGCGCGATAGCCCGCGCCGAGTATCTCCAGCAGCTCGGGCGCGACCTTGGCGACGACATCGGCCCGCTTGGCGGCGAGGGCGCGGCTCTGCACGCGCAGGCGCCGGGAGTCGAAGCCTTCGGGGGCGGGGGTGCCGGCGACGAGTGCGGAGAGAAGGGCGGCCTGGTCGAGGGCGACGCGCTCTCGTGGGGCAGGAGAGCTCCACCGACCCGTCTCGACCTGGCCGCGGGCTTCCGGCACCTCGTGGGCGCGGGCTTCCCCGCGCGGGCCGGAAGCCGTCGAGCGCCCCCCGTGCGGGCCCGGGGCCGCGGCTGCCGCCAACGTTGCGCGGATCGTCGTCAGTTCCGCCGAGAGCTCGGCCGCGGGCGGGAAGTCGTCGTCCCGCTCCAGCAGTACCCCCGGCGGGGACACCCTGGAGCGGAGCTCCGTCAGGACGTCCAGGACCGGCTGGGTCACCGGATGGGCGTGGGTGTCGTGCCAGACGCCGTCGCGTTCGATGCCGCCCGCGACATGGACGTACGCGATCGCCTCGACCGGCAGTTCGTCCAGCGCCGCCGACGGGTCCTCGCCGCGGTTGACGTGGTTCGTGTGGAGGTTGGCCACGTCGATCAGCAGGCGTACGCCCGTGCGCTCGACCAGTTCCGCGAGGAACTGGCCCTCGGTGAGCTCCTCGTCCGGCCAGGCGATCAGTGCCGCGATGTTCTCCAGAGCCAGCGGCACCGGCAGCGCGTCCTGCGCGATACGGACGTTCTCGCAGAGCACCTTCAGCGCGTCCCAGGTGCGCGGCACCGGCAGCAGATGGCCCGCTTCCAGCTGCGGCGAGGCAGTGAGCACGCCACCGGCCCGTACGAAGGCGATGTGCTCCGTGACCAGGGGCGCGCCGAGCGCCGTCGCCCGCTCCGCCAGGTCGGCGAGCCGCTGCTCGGACGGGCGGTCCGCGCCCCCGAGGCCCAGCGAGACGCCGTGCGGGATGACCTTGACGCCGCGCGAGCGCAGGCGGGTCAGGGCGGCGGGCAGATGGCCCGGGCAGATGTTCTCCGCGACAACCTCGACCCAGTCGACGCCTGGCAGTTCCTCCACCGTGTCCGCGATCTCCGGGCGCCAGCCGATGCCTATACCGAGTTCCATGAGTCCCCTCCCCCGTGCCGTGTGACGGTGCGTGCAGGGCCTATGGCCCCGCCGGACGGCGGTGAATCCAGAGGAGGGGACGTTCAGAGGTTGATTTGAGGTTCCGGCGGACCGGAGTTACCGACGGGTCACGGACGGTTGGTGTTGATCGCTGTCGGTGCTCCCGGCTGGGTGGACGGACGCGAGGTGAAGGACTGGTCCCCGCTCGGCGACACGGGTGCCGGCTGCGGCGGCAGGTTGCCGTTCGGCGGCGGCGGACCTGTCGGGCTGGCCGTCGCCGTGCCGGCCGCCTCGTTGGCGATGGCGTCGAAGTCGACGAATCCGGTCCCCTCCAGCATGGTGATGTGGTCCAGGACCGTCTGGTTCGCGTCGGTCGCCAGCTGCCGGATCAGGGTGTTCCGGGTGGTGTGCCGGACCTGGGCGATCAGTGCGAAGACCTTGCCGTGCGCGTTGCG
Organism: Streptomyces sp. NPDC048479; assembly: GCF_040651435.1. Classification (NCBI taxonomy): domain Bacteria; kingdom Bacillati; phylum Actinomycetota; class Actinomycetes; order Kitasatosporales; family Streptomycetaceae; genus Streptomyces; species Streptomyces sp. NPDC048479. The sequence continues at coordinate 55,326 of NZ_JBEZKA010000028.1, read as the reverse complement.
CAGCAGGTTCGCGAACTTCCGCTCGTACTCCTCGCCGCTCGCCGCCGACAGCTCCTGCAGCCAGCCCTGCTGCAGCTCGTTCGGCTGGTTCGGCAGTTCGACGCCGAGCTTCGCCGCCACGTCGCGCGCCCGCTTGTCGAGGTCGGTGTGGCCGACGATGAGGTGGTCGCCCGCGTCCTTGATCGCCTTGGTCGGGGCGCGTTCGATTGCCTGCTGTCCTGCGGGCAGCTCCCAGAGTCCGGCCAGCCTGACCTTGATCAGGAAGTCTCGGTCCGTGGCCGTGAGCGGTCCCCACTGGGTCGAGACGGCCGCGGCGTTGAGATTGTCCTGGCCGGTGCCGGAACGGTCCGCGTACGACCACACGGGGAACGCCAGCGCGCCTACCGTGGCGACCAGGGCCGCGATGATGAGTGCTGTCCCGTTGATGCGCCGCAACAAAGTGCCTCCTGAGCCGATACGTTCCACGGCAGATCAACCGCCGGCTGAAACAGCGTTCAACCTACTTGGCGGTACACAGAGGTACGTAACGCGGGGCCCCAGTGTTCAGGCGCTCAGCGACGGATGGTCCGCGACCACCGTGCAGGAGCCCGGAGCGATCTCGGTGAAGCCCGCGTCGCGCACCACCGGCAGGCCGCTGACCGTGAGTTTCCGCCAGTGCGCGGGCTCCGCGGTGCGCACCGAGAACGGGAAGCCGGCCTCGCGCCACGCCTTGCGGTCCGCCTCCGACAGCTCCCACCAGGCGAGTTGGGCACCGTGGCCGGCCTGCGCCATCGCCTTGCCCGCCGACATGTCCAGATCCGGGCTCAGCCACAGCACCGGAGCGGTGAGATCGGGCGCGGCGGGCGGCTCGGGATCGTCGAGATCCGTGCCCGACACCTGGAGCTTGGCCAGCTCCTTCGGCCAGCCGTCCAGCGGGACGGGCGGGAAGACCCGTACCTCTGCGGTCCCGCTCGTCACGGTGATGCCCGGCAGCCCCGCGGCCTTGCGCCACTCGGCGCCGCGCGCCCGCCGAACCACCTTGCGGATCCGGGCGTCCTGCCAGTCCCGCATCGGCTGCGCCCACTCGCCGTCGCCCAGCGAACGCTCGTCGCTCAGGATGTCGAGCACGGCGCGGGCAGCGGACTCCAGCGCGTCGGTACGGGCCGGGGGTTCGGCCTTCTCGATGTGTACCACCAGCGGAAGGACGAACTGCGGGGCCTCGTCACGGGAGGTGATTTCGTGCCGAAAGGGACTGTCGGGGAGGGTTTCGTCGCTGCTCACACAGCCCAGTCTGCCAGCCGTTCCGGTCGGGATTATTGGCGGAACGGAGGCCTCCGGGCGACGATGCACGCCATGAAGAGCGATCTCTTTGCCTCGGAGAACATGGCGCAGCAGGCTTCCGTGCCCGGAATGAGTCTGCAGAACGCCAAATCGGTCAAGTACGCCGTCAACGGCGAGATGCACGCGCGGCAGGGATCAATGGTCGCCTTCCGCGGAAAGCTCCAGTTCGAGCGCAAGGGCCAGGGCATCGGCGGCATGCTCAAGCGCGCCATGACGGGCGAGGGCCTGCCGCTGATGGCGGTGCGTGGGGAGGGAGAGGCCTGGTTCGCGCACGAGGCCCAGAACTGCTTCATCGTCGATATCGAGCAGGGCGATGCGCTCACCGTCAACGGTCGCAACGTCCTCTGCTTCGACGCCTCCCTCTCGTACGAGATCAAGACCGTGAAGGGCGCCGGCATGGCCGGCGGCGGCATTTTCAACAGCGTCTTCACCGGTTACGGAAAGCTCGCCGTCGTCTGCGAGGGCAACCCCATCGTGATACCCGTCACGGCGCAGCAGCCTGTGTACGTCGACACGGACGCGGTCGTCGGCTGGAGTGCTCAGCTGCACACCTCACTGCACCGCTCGCAGTCGGTCGGCTCGATGATCCGAGGCGGCTCCGGCGAGGCCGTCCAGCTGATGCTCCAGGGCGAGGGATTCGTGATCGTACGGCCCAGCGAGCTCACGCCGCAGAAGGCGGCAGCGAACTGAAACTCCAAGGAGTCGGCCGCCGTTACGGCCTCGGCGGACCATGGGTGCTGCGCGGAGTTTCGCTCCGCGGCGCGGACGGCGAGAGTTAACCTCGTACGCATGGAGGAGCCGCACCAGCAGGACGAGCCGCAGGAGCCGTACTGCGAGACACCGGCGGCCGCGCCCCTGGCGGCCGGCGGGCCGCCCTTCGCCGAATGCGTGCTGTGCCGGAAGCCGACCGAGTACCCGGAGTCGGTGAGGGGCGCGACGCTCTGCCCCGTCTGCGAGTGGCAGGAGGCCCAGCGGACGGCCTGCTCGGGCTGAGATCAGGCCCGTGCGGTGATGATCAGGCCCGTGCGGCGATCGAGGACGGACAGGCCGTCGGACGGCCTCGGTCAACCATGCGCGTTCACGCACCCCGCATCAGGTCGGAGACCTTCACAAAGCGGTAGCCGCGCTTGCGCAGCTCCGGGACGATCTTGCGGACCGCCTGCTCCGTGACCGGCGCGGCGCTGCGCGTGCAGTGCATCACCACCAGCGACCCCGGCTGCACGCCCTTGAGTACCTGCTCGGCGACGGCGTCCCCGTCCGTCGCGAAGGCGTCGCCGCTCACGACGTCCCACTGGACTGCGGTCACCTTCGCCGGAGCCAGGGCTCGCAGGGCCGCGTCGTTGTAGCAGCCGCCGGGGAAGCGGAAGTACGGCACCACATTCCGGGCCCCGGCCTTCTTGAACGCGGCGAAGGCCCTGTCCACCTCGGCCGGCATGGCGTTCTTCGCGACCAGCGGCAGGCCGTAGCAGGGCGACTTGAAGGCGTAGTGGCTGTAGGAGTGGTTGGCGATTTCGAACAGCGGGTCGTTGCCGATCTCCTTCGCCTGATACGGGTACTCCTCGGCCCAGCGGCCGGTCATGAAGACCGTCGAAGGGACGTTGAGCCTCCGGAGCGAGGCGATCAGGGCGGGGTTGTCGAAACGCTCGCCACGCGCGGCCCGGGGCCCCTGGTCGGCGGTCATGTCGGCGTCGAAGGTGAGTGCGACGGTTTTCTCGGCCTTCGCGGCCGACTTGGGTGCGCGCTCGAAAACGGGCGTCAGGCCGCCGGGCCCGGGCGCAAGGGTCGGAGCCTTCCGCACCTTGTCCGTGAGCGGCTCCCCGGGCTCCCCGGGCTTTGCGGCCTTTGCGGAAGCGGCCGCGTCCGTTCTGCGGGGTGGGGGCTGGGCGGAACCGCCACCGTTGCCGCTGGAGCAGCCGACGAGCACGGCGCCCATCACGGCAGCGGTCATCATTCTTCGTACAAAAGTGATCACCGACGGAAACTATCTGATCAGTCGGACTGTAGGAGCGCACGGCGCACGCGCGTCAGGGTTACATCCCGTCAGAAGGCGGGCTCAGCCTCCCGTCCAGCCCAGCGGGTGGAGTTCGACCGGCCGCGAAGGGGCATCAGGTTCCCCGCCCGCCTCGCTGAACGCGGTGAGTGCCGCGATCAGCGCCGCGCGCTGCTCGGGGGCCAGGCGCTCGACGATCGACGCGATCTCCCGGCGGCGCCTGGCCATCACGACCTCGACGATGCGCACGCCCTCCGGCGTCAGCTGAAGCACCGTCTCACGCCGGTTGTCCTGATTGGTCTGCCGGTCCACCAGGCCGATGGCGATCAGCCGGTCCACCATGCGCATCGCGGTCGACGGGCTGACCGTGAGCCGCTCCGCGAGCAGCACGAGCTTCGCGGCGCCATGGGTGGACAGCACGACCAGCAGCCGGAACTGCGGGAGCGTCACCCGGTCCTCGACCGAGGCCAGGGATCGCGCGGACACGGCGACCAGCAGCCGGGACGCGGTCAGCACGGCTCGGGTCACCGCCTCCACGTCGTCCATCCCGCCGGCGGCAGCTGTCTGTTCGGTCATGGCCTCTTTCTATCCTGCTCCGCCCCGCTGGTGGGAGCGCTGTTGAACATCGCGGTCGCGCCCTGCGTACTTCCCCCTGCGTGCCGTGCCGACCGCCACAACCGGCTCCCGAACGCCAGGATCCTCGGCGTCGAGCCGGTAGCCACGGCAGGAGAGTCACAAGGTGCGCTGTTTCTCTTGCACTGTGCAATGATGCCCGAACGGAGGGCCCGTTGGATGCCGGGCCTCTGCTCGGGGGCGGCACTGGCACCGTGACGCAGCTCAACACCGTACGCCTGCCTGTCGGCCGGGTCCTCCGTGGCGAAGGCGTGGGTGCCGCTCTCCGAGGACCTTGTGCTCAGGAGGAACGACATGGCTGTGCCCCCCGCCGGCGTGCTCGCCGACATCGCCGACCTGCTTCATGACCTGCCCGCCGACCGGGGCGGTGCTCTGTGGCGCCTCTCCGAGGAAGGGCGGCAGCTGGACGCCAACATCATCCGCATGCTGCCCGCCGCCCGGGTCGCCGGCCATGTCGAACCGGATCTCGACGTGTTGCTGTGTGTGCTGAGCGGCAGCGGCCGACTGGAGACGGACACCGGTGCGCGGCAGGAGCTGGCGGCCGGGTGCGTCGCCTGGCTGCCGCGTGGCGTCCGTCGTGCGCTCTTCGCCGACGATGACGGACTGGTCTATGTGACGGTGCACTGCCGCCGTCCGGGTCTCGCCATCCGCAGCGCCGCCGTGGCGCAAGGCGGCGAAGCAGCATGTCTGCTCAACCGGATCTGTCCCGGCTGCGATCTTCCGGCCGAGGAGATCGGCGCACGTTACTGCAGCCGGTGCGGCAGCCGACTGCCGTCATGAAGGCCCCGAGGAAGCCTGATTGACGGTTCGTCAGGAAACTTCTTTTGCAACGGCGATGAGTACAACTCCCGCCCCATCCGTATCAAGGGTCGGACGCGTCCCCCCGGTTTCCGTCGGCAACCGGACTCCGCACCCCCCTACAGGAGGCGACGAGTTGAGTCACAGGCGAATACCCAAGCGCAAAGCCGTTCTTGCGGGAGCCGGAGCGGCGGGCATCGCCGCAGCGGCCATCCTGCTGCCCCACGCCAACGCCTCGCAGTCCGGTTCCGGTTCTGCGGCACCGTCGAACCCGAAGACGATGAGCGCCGCATCGGCGGCAGATCTCGTCTCAAGGCTGGCCCCGAAGCTCGGCGAAGCCTTCGGCGGGGCTTACTACGACGCCGCCAAGCAGCAGATCATCGTCAACGTTGTCGGCGACGACAGCAAGGTCGTCAACCAGATCAACAAGGCCGGCGCGGTGGCGAGGAGCGTCGAGAACAGCGCGGGCGAACTGAAGTCCGCCGCGAGCACACTGGCCGAGAAGGCCACCATCCCGGGAACGGCTTGGTCCGTAGACCCGAAGACCAACCAGATCCTTGTCACGGCGGACCGCACGGTCGCAGGTGAGAAGTGGAACAGACTCGAGTCGACTGTGAAGTCTCTGGGCGGCGGCATGGCCCGGATCCAGAAGTCGGCAGGAGAGTTCAAGCCCTTCGTCTCGGGCGGCGACGCCATCTTCGGCGGCGGCGCGCGCTGCTCGCTCGGCTTCAATGTGACCACCCAGGACGGTCAGCCCGGCTTCCTCACCGCGGGGCACTGCGGTGTCGCCGCCAAGCAGTGGTCCGCGGAACAGAACGGCGCGCCCATCGGCACTGTCCAGGCGGCCACGTTCCCGGGCGACGGCGACTTCTCCCTCGTCACGTACGACGACCCGGCGACCCAGGCCCCGAGCGAGGTCAACGTCGGTGGCGGGCAGACCGTGCAGATCAAGCAGGCCGCCGACGCGGCTGTCGGCCAGCAGGTGCTCCGTATGGGCAGCACCACCGGGCTGAAGGACGGTCAGGTCACCGGTCTGAACGCCACGGTGAACTACCCGGAGGGCACCGTCACGGGTCTCATCCAGACCAATGTCTGTGCGGAACCGGGCGACAGCGGAGGATCGCTCTTCACCCAGGACGGAAACGCGATCGGCCTCACCTCGGGCGGCAGCGGAGACTGCACCTCGGGCGGCGAGACGTTCTTCCAGCCTGTGACCACGGCGCTGGCCGCGGTGGGCGCCGAGATCGGCGCGGGCGGTGACGCGGGCGCCGGTAACGGTGACGCGGGCGCCGGTAATGCTGACGCGGGCGCCGGTAACGGTGACGCGGGCGCCGGTAATGCTGACGCGGGCGCCGGTAATGCTGACGCGGGCGCGGGCAACGGTGACGCGGGCGCCGGTAACGGTGACGCGGGCAACGCGGGTGGCGCCGACGCCGGTGCCGCAGGCAACGGCGGCGCGGCAGGCAACGGCGGCGCGGCAGGCAACGGCGGCGCCGCGGTCAACGGCGGCGCCGCGGTCAACGGCGGCGCCGCGGTCAACGGCGGGGCGCACAACGCCGGCTGACACCAACACCCGCAGGACAGCACGCGGCCCCGGGCATCGACCGATGCCCGGGGCCGGGCGTCATTCGGCCTCTTCGTCGGCAGCCGCGCAGTCGGCGGCCGTGCCGTCGAGTTCGGCCGTGTCCAGCGTGGCGGTCAGCGCGTCGAGGCCCGCGCGCAGTTCGCGGATCTGGTCCAGGGACATACCCGTCGCCGCCGCGATCCTGCGCGGTACGTCCAGTGCCTTCTCGCGCAGCGCGGCGCCCGCGGCGGTGGGGCGGGCGGTGACGGAGCGCTCGTCCTCGATGCTGCGCCTGCGCTCCACGTAACCCGCCGACTCCAGTCGCTTGAGCAGCGGTGACAGGGTGCCCGAGTCCAGGCGCAGATGCTCGCCGATCCGCTTCACCGGCAGCTCGCCGTGCTCCCAGAGCACCAGCATCACCAGATACTGCGGGTAGGTGAGGCCGAGGTCCTTGAGCGCGATCCGGTAGACGCCGTTGAAGGCCCGGGACGCGGCGTGCAGCGAGAAGCAGATCTGCTGGTCGAGGCGGAGGAAGTCCTCGTCCGGCACGGTTGTCAGCGTCGTCTTCTCCATGGAGCCAGGGTATACCTCACATCATTCAGTTGTGCACAACTGAATTGTGTGTCACTATCGTGTCAACGGTTCTCCACGGACGAAGAGGGATGCAACTCATGGACGCGCTCTACACCGCTGTCGCCACCGCCAACGGCCGCGAAGGCCGCGCTGTCAGCTCCGACGGACACATCGACCTGCCGCTCGCCTTCCCCCAGGCGCTGGGTGGCAACGGCCAGGGCACCAACCCCGAGCAGCTCTTCGCCGCCGGGTACGCCGCCTGCTTCGCCAGCGCCATGGGCGCCATCGGCCGTCAGGAGAAGATCGACGTCAAGGACGCCTCGGTGACCGCCGAGGTCAGCATCGGCAAGGACACCGACGGCGGCTTCGCCCTCTCCGTGATCATGCGGGTCGAGCTGCCCGACCACCTGCAGGGCGAGGCGGGCCGCGATCTGCTCGAGAAGACCCACGCCTACTGCCCGTACTCCAAGGCCACCCGCGGCAACCTGCCGGTCGAGCTCGTCATCGAGTAACGCCGGTCAGGCCGCCTCGAGCAGCCGCTTGCGGCACTCCTTCACATCGAAGCCGGCTTTGGGGTACTGCGGATCCAGTGCCTCGAGGTGCTCGAGCAGCAGCTTGCTGATCGCCCAGTTGCGGTACCACTTGCGGTCGGACGGTACGAGGTACCAAGGCGCCGCCTCCGTCGAGCAGCGCTTCAGGGCGATCCCGTACGCCTTCTGGTATTCCGGCCACAGCGCGCGGTCCTCGATGTCGCTGGGGCTGAACTTCCAGTGCTTCTCCGGATTGTCGAGGCGCGCCAGAAGGCGGCGGCGCTGCTCCTCGTAGCTGATGTGCAGGAACACCTTCACGACCGTGGTCCCCTTCTCGACGAGTTCCTCCTCGAAGTCGTTGATCTGGCGGTAGCGGCTGCCGAGATGGCGGCGCGGGACCAGTTCGTGGACGCGGGCGATCAGTACGTCCTCGTAGTGCGAGCGGTCGAAGATCCCGATCTCGCCGGGCACCGGCAGGGCCCTGACGATGCGCCAGAGAAATGGGTGGTTCCGCTCCTCGGGCGTCGGGGTCTTGAACGCCTTGATCCGGCAGCCTGCCGGGTTGAAGAGGCCGACGACATGCTTGAGCGTGCCGCCCTTGCCGCTGGTGTCCATGCCCTGGAGCACGAGGAGGAGCCGGCGGCGGTCGCCCGCGGTGCTCGCCGCGTAGAGACGCTCCTGGAGGGCGGCGAGCCGTTCACCCATCCGGGCGGTCGCCGCCAGTCCGGCGGCCTTGTCCGCAGGGCCGGCCGGGGTGGCTCCGGGGTCGTACGAGGAGAGGTCGACGGGTTCGCCCCCAGGGATCCGCAGCAGCTCACGGAGTTGAGTCGGCCGCTTCTGCCTCTTCCCCCTGTCCTTCGCCGTGCGCTCCTTCGCGTCCTTCCCTGCCTGCTTCTTCGCGGTCTTCTTCTCGTCCTTCTTGCCGTCCTTCTTGGCCACCGCGTGCCCCTTCCGGCTCCGGTCCGTTCCCTCGATCGTGCGACGGAATCCCGGCTCCCGCGAGCGTGGTGTGGTGGAAGAGCAGGTTCAGCGCGAATGCCGTGACAGCCGCGCTCGTGATACCGAAGCGATGGTCAGGTTGTGGCGCTGCCCCAGGTCGACCCGGCGCAGCGTATTGATGCCGACCATCGTGACCGTGGCGAAGAGCATGAGGCCCGCCGCGCCGACGACCGTTCCCGGCAGTGCCGCCACCGCCGCGCCCGTTTGAGACCGTGGGGCGGATGCGTTACGCATGTGTTGCGCCGCACCCGCCCCCGTCCGGGTGGCTCAGAGGATCAGCACCACGGCCCGGTGACCGCGAACGTCGTGCCGGGCGTATAGCAGTTGACGTACATGGTCTCCCCGTCCGGTGAGAAAGTGACGCCCGCGAACTCGCCCCATTCCGGCTCCTCGGACGTGCCACCCGCCGCGGCAGCGGCTGAGGTAAGTGCCTGAGCGTTGCGCGCCATCGGGTAGACCTCGCCGCGCTTCGTCAGCCCGTACACATGCTGCTTGCCCCCGCCGTCCTCGCACACCATCAGCCCGCCGCTGGGCGCGAGACAGATGTTGTCGGGAGATTCGCCGGGCAGCTGGATGTCCGTGCTCGGACCGAAGACGATCACCAGCGTGAGCCTGCGCCGGTGCGGCTCGTACCTCCACACCTGCCCGAAATGGTCTGCGGCCGAGCCCGCCTTGCTGACGGCGAAGCTGGAGACGAAGTAGACCGAGCTACCGCCCCAGTAGCAGCCCTCCAGCTTCTGGGCGTGTGTGATGCCCTTCGGGCCGAAGTCCTGCAGGCGGACCGGGGTCTCCTTCGCCTGGCTGTCCGGTACGGGCACCCACTCGATCCGGTCGAAGCTCGCGCCGGTCTCCTGGATCGCGGACAGGTCGGGCACCCCGGGCACCCGCATCGCCTCCAGCGTCCCGCCCGCGCGCAGCGAGCCCGTCCCGCCGAGCGGCTTGTTCGGCAGGAAGCGGTAGAAGAGCCCGAACGGCCGGTCGAAAGCGTCCTCCGTCTCGTACACGATCCCGCTCTTCGGATCGACGGCGATCGCCTCGTGCTGGAACCGGCCCATCGCGGTGAGCGGTACGGCTCCGGTACGGCGCGGATCGGCGCCGTCGACCTCGAAAATGAAGCCGTGGTCCTTGGTGTAGCCATTGGTGCCGGCTCTGTCCTCGGTCTCCTCGCAGGTGAGCCAGGTGCCCCACGGGGTGGGCCCGCCCGCGCAGTTGACGGCCGTGCCGGCGATGGCGACGCGCTCGGACAGCACATTGTTGCGGCTGTCCAGCTCAAGGGCCGTACAGCCGCCCTTGCCCATCGGGTCGTAGGTGAGGCCCTCGACGGCCGGGACAGCGATCTTGGCGGTGACGCGGTTCTCGTGGTTGCGCACCAGGTGGACGCGGCCGCGCCGGCCGGCGAAGGCCGACATGCCGTCGTGGTTGCTGGGAACCTTTCCCTCGCCCGAGCGCAGTGGATCTCCCTCGCGGGAGAGAACCTGGTAGCGGAAACCCTTTGGCAGATCGAGCAGCCCGGCCGGGTCGGGGACGAGCGGGCCGTACCCGCTGTGCCCGCGGGCGGCCGCGGTGCCCGCGAAGAGTTCGGAGAAAGCACCGGTGAAGGCGATCCCGGCGCTCAACGCACCGGTACGGGCCAGGACTTGACGTCGTGTTGCGGACATGGGGCAACTCCCTGCTGGCGGACAGGAGATGTGACCCGCACGTGTGTATCACGCAGTTCGGTGACACGAGAACCGTGCGGGCCACTATGCCTTTGTGCGTGGCTGTGCTTGTCCGCCGCGCCCCGGCCGGGTCAGGCGAGGGAAGCGCTGAGCGTGATCGTCGTACCCGTCAGGACCTGGCTCACCGGGCAGTTCTTCTTGGCGTCCTCGGCGGCCGCGGCGAAGGCGTCCGCGTCGAGACCGGGGACCTCGCCCTGCACCGTGAGGTGGATGCCGGTGATGCCCTCACCGGGTTGGAAGGTCACATCGGCCTTGGTCTCCAGCCGGGTCGGCGGGGTGCCGGCGCCGGTCAGACCGTGCGAGAGGGCCATGGAGAAGCAGCTGGAGTGGGCGGCCGCGATGAGCTCCTCGGGGCTGGTCCTGCCGTTGGCCTGCTCGGCGCGGGACGGCCAGTTGACCGGGTAGCTGCCTATGCCCGACGAGTCGAGGGTGACGGTGCCCGAGCCCTTGAGCAGCTCGCCTTCCCAGACCGTGTGCGCCGTACGCGTGGTGGCCATGATGGTTCCCCTTCTGCTGGCTACGAGGGCTTTCGGCCCCCAAAGCCCCAAACCTACTGCCCCACAAGTCCCTTCGCGTCCCGGGCCAGCGCGGTGAGCCGCGAGATTGCCCGGAAGTACTTCTTCCGATAGCCGCCGTTCAGCATCTCTTCGCTGAAGAGCCGGTCGAAGGGCATTCCCGAGGCGAGCACCGGCACCTCCCGGTCGTACAGCCGGTCGGCGAGTACGACCAGTCGCAGCGCCGTCGACTGGTCGGGGATGGGCCGGACATCGGTGAGGCAGACCGCGCGCAGACCGTCGGTGAGTGCCCCGTACCGGCTCGGGTGGACCTTCGCGAGGTGCTCGAGGAGATGCGGGAAGTCGTCCAGGGACGCGCCTTCGGTGGCGTACGCGGTCTTGGCGACCTGCTCGTCGGAGTACGGGGGAGGAGCCTCGGGCAGCCCGCGGTGACGGTAGTCCTCGCCGTCGATCCGCAGCGGCCGGAAGTGCGCGGAGAGCCCCTGGATCTCGCGGAGGAAGTCGGCGGCGGCGAACCGGCCCTCGCCGAGCTTGCCGGGCAGCGTGTTGGAGGTGGCCGCCAGCGCGACGCCCGCGTCGACGAGCTTTCCGAGCAGCGTCGATACGAGGACGGTGTCGCCCGGGTCGTCGAGTTCGAATTCGTCGATGCAGAGCAGCCGGTGCCCGCTCAGTGTCTGCACGGTCTGCTGGAAGCCGAGCGCGCCCACCAGGTTCGTCAGCTCCACAAAGGTGCCGAACGCCTTGAGTGACGTGTCCGCCGGGGTGGCGTGCCAGAGGGAGGCCAGCAGATGGGTCTTGCCCACGCCGTAGCCGCCGTCGAGATAGACGCCGCGCGGCCCGGTGGGGGTCGCGGGCTTCTTGCTGAACCACTTGCGCTTGGCGGCGCCGCTCGCGTGTGCCCCGCCGAGGCCCGCCGCGAAGGAGCTCAGGACCGTGACCGCCTCGGTCTGGCTGGGCTGGTTCGGGTCGGGGACGTAGGTGTCGAAGCGCACCGAGTCGAAGCGCGGCGGCGGCACCATCTCGGCGACCAGGCGGTCGGCGGGTACGCGCGGCTCGCGGGCGCACAGGGACAGTGGGGCCGCTTCGGTTATGGGGCTTGTCGACACAGTTCCCAACTGTAAGGGCCGTGCCAGACTGCTCAGCATGCGACGCCTGTTCCCTGTGACCGATCAGACAGCCGCCGTGGACCGCGAGTGGTCCCTGGACGAGCTGGCCGACGCCTATGGGTATCCGGACGGGGGCGGGCCCTGGCTGCGGGCGAACATGGTCTCCACGCTGGACGGGGCGGCCCAGCACGAGGGCCGCTCCCAGCCGATCTCCTCCGACACGGACATGCGGATCTTCGGCACCCTGCGGGGTCTCGCCGACGCGGTCGTGGTCGGCGCGGAAACGGTACGCCTTGAGGGCTACCGCCCCGCCCGTGCCCGCGAGGCCTTCGCCGAGCGCCGGGCCGCGGCCGGCCAGGGTCCCGCCCCCGCCATCGCCGTGGTCAGCGCCTCGCTCGACCTGGACTTCTCGCTTCCGCTGTTCGCCGAGCCGCTCGTTCCGACGCTGCTGCTGACGGGGGCCGCGGCGCCCCCGGACCGTATCCGGGAGGCGGAGAAGGCGGGCGCGGAGGTGGTGATCGCCGGGGACGGCCCCGGGGTGGAGCCGCCCAGGGCGGTACGGGCGCTCGCCGAGCGGGGACTGGTCCGGCTGCTCACCGAGGGCGGGCCACGGATGCTGGGCCAGTTCGTGGCGGCCGGGGCGCTGGACGAGCTGTGTCTGAGCCTGTCGCCGACACTGACGGCGGGGGACGCGCAACGGATCGCGGGCGGACCGGCGCTGGCTGTTCCGGAGAGGTTCGCCCTGGCATCGGTACTGGAGGAGGCAGGGTTCCTTTTCACCCGCTACCGTCGCATCTGACAATCGGCGGAATTTACCGTTCCGGTTAGTTGCCGCGAGGCACACTTACTCTCGCAGACCCCGTGCGGGCACGGGGAAGGATGGTTTCCGCAGAAGGGCTCCTGACGTGTTCACAAGCGTATTGATGATCGAGAAGCCCCTGACCTCCGAGGACGTTGAATTCGTCACCACTCTGCACGGGGAGGAGAACATCTCCTTCATCGTGCTGATGCAGCCCCGAGGCGATCAGGCCGATCTCCTGCTGCGTGCCATCGACGACGTGGCACTCGGCGAACTGAAGGAGGCGGTCCGCGAAGGCGACGAGCCCGAGGGAATGGATGCCAAGGGCCCCGCCGAGCTCGCCCTGGAGCACTCGCTCGGGGCGCTCCGGGCGGCGGGCTGCGAGGCCGTCGGCCAGGTCGTCGAGGACCATCCGCTGGACAAGCTGAAGTCCGTGGTGGACGAATCGGGCGCCGACGAGGTGATCGTGCTGACCGCGCCGCACTATGTGGAGGAGTTCTTCCACCGGGACTGGGCCTCCCGGGCCCGCCACAAGGTCGGCGTCCCCGTGCTCAAGCTCTTCGCGCACAGCGAATAGGCTGGAGCCCCGCACGTACTCGCACGCACTCGCACAGCGTTACGTGTACATCTCTACTCGTACATCTTGGGGAGACACACGCATGGCACCCGCCGTCCCTAGCGCCATGGAACGCCCGCACTTCATCGGCATCGGCGGCGCCGGAATGTCGGGCATCGCGAAGATCCTCGCCCAGCGCGGCGCGAAGGTGGCGGGCAGCGACGCGAAGGAGTCGGCCACGGCGGAGGCCCTGCGCGCGCTCGGCGCCACCGTCCACATCGGGCACGCGGCCGAGTACCTGGCGACCGACGCCAGCTGCGTCGTAGTCTCCAGCGCGATCCGCGCCGACAACCCGGAGCTGGCGCGCGCGACCGAGCTCTCCGTGCCGGTCGTCCACCGCTCCGACGCGCTGGCCTCGCTGATGACCGGGCTGCGCTCGATCGCCGTCGCCGGCACCCACGGCAAGACCACCACGACGTCCATGCTGGCCGTGGCCCTCACCGAGCTGGGACTCGACCCCTCGTACGCGATCGGCGGCGACCTCGAAGGGCCGGGGACGAACGCCCGCCACGGCGCGGGCGATATCTTCGTCGCCGAGGCCGACGAGAGCGACCGCAGCTTCCAGAAGTACACCCCCGAGGTCGCGATCGTCCTCAATGTGGAGCTCGACCACCACGCCAACTACGCCTCGATGGACGAGATCTACGATTCCTTCGAGACCTTCGTCGGCAAGGTCATCCCCGGCGGCACGCTGGTGATCTCTGCGGACCAGCCCGGCGCTGTTGAGCTCACCGCGCGCGTCCGCGACCTGTCCACGCTGAAGGTCGTCACCTACGGCGAGTCCGAGTCCGCCGACGTCCGCGTCCACAAGGTCACCCCGCGCGGCCTCACCAGCGAGGTCACGGTTCTGCTCGGTGGCCGGTTCCTCACCTTCACCGTCTCGGTCCCCGGCAGCCACTACGCGCACAATGCCGTGGCCGCCCTCGCCGCGGGCGTCGCCCTCGGCATCCCGGCGCACAATCTCGCCTCGGCCATCGGCAAGTACACCGGCGTCAAGCGCCGCCTCCAGCTCAAGGGCGAGGCCGCCGGCGTCCAGGTCATCGACTCGTACGCGCACCACCCGACCGAGATGACCGCCGACCTCGAGGCCATGCGCGGTGCGGCGACGGACGCCCGGCTGCTGGTCGTCTTCCAGCCGCACCTCTTCTCCCGTACGCAGGAACTGGGCACGGAGATGGGCCAGGCGCTCGCGCTGGCGGACGCCTCGGTGGTCCTCGACATCTACCCGGCCCGCGAGGACCCGATCCCGGGCATCACCAGCGCCCTGATCATCGACGCGGCCCGCACGGCCGGCGCCGATGTCACGGCCGTCCACGACAAGGCGACTGTCCCCGACGTCATCGCGGGAATGGCGAAGCCGGGCGATCTGGTTCTCACTATGGGCGCGGGTGACGTGACGGACCTCGGTCCGGTCATCCTGGCCCGTCTGGCCGGTAGGTAGAACCTGAGGGAGCCGATTTTCATGTCGTACGACGTCGACAAGCCGGACGAGCAGTGGCGTGCCGAGCTGTCCCCCGCGGAGTACCAGGTCCTGCGCAAGGCAGGCACCGAGCCCGCCTTCGTCGGTGAGTACACCGACACCAAGACGGCGGGTGTCTACTCCTGTCGGGCGTGCGGCGCCGAGCTGTTCCGCTCCGACACGAAATTCGAGTCGCACTGCGGCTGGCCGTCCTTCTACGACCCGAAGGACACGGACGCGGTCGAGCTGATCGAGGACCGCTCGCACGGCATGGCCCGCACGGAGGTGCGGTGCGCGCGGTGCGGGTCGCACCTCGGCCACGTCTTCGAGGGCGAGGGGTATCCCACGCCGACGGACCAGCGGTACTGCATCAACTCGATCTCGCTGACGCTGGCGCCGGACGAGGCCTGAGCGGGGCGTCCCGCTGCCGTACGACCAAGGTCCTCCCGGGCACGGGCACGGCAGGTCCTCCCGGCACGGACACGGCGGGGTGGCAGCTGAAGTGCTGCGGCCATCCCCGCCCTGCCCGTCAGGCGTTGGGGTCGAACGGGATGTTGGCGGGCTTGGCCTTCTCGAGGTGGTAGTTGAAGTTGCCGTCCTTGAGGCCGAAGACGGCGCTGCCGAAATTGGCCTGGCTCAGCTTGTCGCGGAGGCCCGCGGGGTAGCCGTTCCAGCCGACCAGCCTGGGGAACTGCCACCCGTGGTAGTGGTTCTCCGGCGGCTCGTCGTTGGAGTTCGCGGGGCGGAAGGTGTGCGTGCTTATGCCGTCCTTGTGGTAGACGATCTTGGGGTGCGTCCCGTCCCACCGGATCTGGTCACGGCCGTAGGTGTTGAAGTTGCCGTGGGCGGAGGTGGAGACGTACTGCGCCTGGTTGTTCTGCGTCCACACCACGACGTGCTCCCAGTCGTGGCGGTGTCCGCCGAGTCCGCTGCCGGCCACGGCCTGGTCCTTCTCGAAATAGAGGCCGTACATGATCGCGCACCAGCCGTTGTTGCACTTGGACCGTGCGTATCCGTTGGTGTTGTCGAGGTCCCATGAGTCGCGGCAACTGCCGTTGACGGCCCCGGTTGTGTTCAGGCCGGGGTTGATGGTGCCGTCGGGGCCGATGGCGGGAGTGGAGTAGCAGCCGTCCACGTCGTAGTCGTAGGCCGGCTGGAACGTCTGCTCCAGTCCGTCCGCATTGGCGGGCAGGGCGCTGGGAGGATCGGCGAGGGCGCTGCCCGGAAAGGCGACGACCAGCGCGATGGCGCTGCCGACGACGAGTGGGATCTTGCGGATGCGCGAGCTCTTCTTCACTGCGTCCTCCTGATGGGCCGGGGTGTGGGGCACACGGCCCGTTTGGCATGCCCAGCTCAACCTCGCCCAATCTCGTTGACGCGTTGAGCTTCGAGAGGTGTCAGAGCGATGAAAGGTAGGCCAATACAGAGGAGTTGGGGCCGGCTTTCGGCGAAGCCCCGGGGGGGAGCAGGTGGGGCGGGGTGGGCGTAGCAGTCAAGGTCTGGGCGGGTACGGCGAGTTGACGCACCGTCGGGCGGCGTCGGCCGCTACGCCCTGGGCACGCAGCGGTCCGCGCCGGTCCGGGCGTCGACGGCGTGCAGGACTCTGTCGAGGTAGCAGACAGTCGCGCCGGACAGTCGTAGCCCCGGTTTCCCGGGCGGCGGTCGGCGGCAGGCTGGTGGGGGGGATTCGATCTCGCTGCGGCTGGAGCCGGACGCGGGCTGAGGCGGGGCCGGAGGTCATGACGGCGAAGGCTCCGGCGTCACGTCCTCCTCGCCTATTTGCCTGCCCGACTCGTAGATCGTGACCACCCCGCTGTGGATCACGTAACGGTACGGACCGTTGCGCGCCTCATAGCCGTCGGCCGTCTCCTCAGCGCCCATGGCGATGCCCTTCTCGCGCCGGTCGCTGAACTCGCCGAAGTAGTACAGCTTTCCCGCGGTGGTCCGGCACAGAGTGATCTGCTTGTTGCCGGTACGGAACGCCTCGGCCAGCTCAGCGCCGTCGCCCTGGGGGATTTTCGCAGCGATCCGCTCCGGGCAGGGATCGGAGGTGGCCGCCGGGGTGGAGCCGTCACCGTCTCCGTCGGCGGAGTCGAGTGCATTCCTGCATCCGTCCGAGAACAGGGTGAGCAGGACCGCCAGGACGACCAGCCCCAGGCATCCCTTGGCACAGCCGTTGGACTCCTTCGCCGGAGCGCGAGTGTAGGGGGTGTACGGGGAAGGTGGAGGCGTGTAGACGGGAGCCGGGGAGGGCGCGGGGGCTGGCGCGGCTGTGGGCGGTGTGTAGCCGGCAGTGGGCGTCGACGGGAAGAAGACGCCCTCGGCGGGAGTGCCGGGCGACGGCCGGGCCGTGCCGCGGGAACCTGTGCCGCTGGTCCGCCGCGTGCCGGATGAGCCTGTATGAGCAGTTGTCCCGGCGGTGGACGGCCGCGGTCGGGCGGTGCCCGGCGGGGTGGCGGTGCGCTTGGGCGTCGGCTTCCTGGGCGCCGCCTTCTTGGGAGCTGCCGTACCCGCCGCGGGCTTCTTGGCCGTCGGCTTCCTCGCTGTCGCTGCTTTCCAGCCCGTGCCGCACACGATGCAGCTGAGGTCGGTGCATGCATTGTTGGTGTCGCATTTGGAACAGCGCCAGTCGGCCGAGGGCTTGGCGGCCGGCCGCTTCGGTCCGGACTTCGGGGGAGGCTTCGGCCCGGTCCTCGGCGCGGTCTTTCGGGGGGACTTCGGGGTGGCCCCCGGCGCTGCGGAGTCTCGCGCGTGCGCGGTGCTGCGCCGGGTGCTGCCGCAGATCGTGCACGCCCGGTCCCCGGGATCGTTGAACGTGTCGCAGTCCGCGCAGCGCCAGTTTGGCGACGTGGCCACCCCGTTACTCCCTCTACTCGTCTCAGTCCGTGTCCATGGCGATGCGTGTCAGCACATCGTGGAACAGCTCGTCGGACGCCGGACCGGCCGGGGCGGCGATCCAAGCAGCAGAATTCAGCGGTACCTGCTCCAGCACGGTGTCCTCGGCTGCTTCCTGCGCGTGCTCGGGCACACCGTGCCGATGCTGAAGCCACTCCGTGAAAATATGCGCCCCGTCCGCATACCGGGCCGGGACGTCCACCCGGATCACCAGAAGGCCCGGCACCGGACGGTCCGAGTCACGGAACTGGAACACCAGCTGGGCGCCGCCGTCCGGCCCTCGCTGCGCCAACGTGGCGGAGACACAGCGGTCCAACTCGGCCTCGAGCACCGAGAACCCGGGCCACACGAGCTCCAGCCGGTGATCCTGGTACGTCAGGCGGAAGTCGTCCCAACTGAGATTCACAGGCTGTTCGCGATCGTCTCGATGATCTCGTCCATCTCGAACTCCTCCAGCCCTTCGCCGGCTTTGGAGGCGAAGTGCAGCGTGAGGTCCCATTCCTCGGCGATGGGGTCCGACCACGGCGCCTCCTCTGGGGCGAACAGAACCAGCCGCTTGGCGGACTGCTCCATGACCGCGGTCTGGCTGCGCGCGTAACCCCACTGCTCGAACAGGTCGTCGATGGTGCGCGGGATGCCCGCCGGGTATCCCTGGGCCGATGCGCCGACGGTGCCGAGCGGGTGGGCCGGGGCGTCGGTGAACATCACGATCACATGGCGCCTGCGGTCCAGCCCGGTCTCCCAGGGCGCGTTGATGGCCAGGGCGAGGGCCTCCAGGCCGGACTCGGGGATGTCACCGCCGCCGTCGGCGTCGATGCCTTCCAGGAACCGCTCGAAGTCGCTTGACTGACTGGGAAGTTGAAGAAATCCGGTCTTCTCGATGGCGCTTCCCGGGTCATCACCGAAGTCCCGGAAGGCGATGACCTTGACGCGAAGCTGGCTGATCGACTTGCCCTTCTTGCCCATGACGTCGTTGAGCCGGTCGTGGAACTGCAGAGCGCTCGACTTCACGCTGTCGAGGACCGGGTACATGCTGGCCGTCGCGTCGATGCACAGCACGATGTCGACTGCGTACTGCAGATTGCCCTGGTACTGCTCGATGTTGGCGTTCACGTGGTTCTCCTCGCGGTGTAGCGGGGCGGTGGCAGGGGGCCGCCGCGGTCCGGCGGAGTCAGCGGCGGCGGCCGCGGTCCCCGAGATTGATCCGTACGCGGGACGGCTTCGGCGGCGCGGCTTCGGCGGCGGCCGCCGGTTCACGGGCAGGCCCGGAAGCGGGCTCGTCGGGCCTCGGCGCGGGCTCGGGAGTGCGCGGCGGGGGCGGGCCGGCCTTCGCGGCTGGTGAGCTCTCGCCGCCCGGGCGCCCCTTGGAGGCCGGATTGGTCTTGATGCGGCTGGTACGCGGCTTGCCACCGGGGCCCGGGCGCTCTCCCGTGCCCGCCTTCTCCTCCGGGAGCGATGTGCCCGGACGGCGATGCTGCAGTGCGCACACCTCCGGGTCGGCCAGCGCCTTCAGGAAGGTCGCCATCCTGGGGCGACTGCCCGGAGCCCGTGCGGTCATCGCGCGGAGCAGGCCAAGCATCGCGTCCGACAGGCGGGTGTTCAGCTGCAGGTGCTCACCCGCGTTCACTGCGTCGGCCGGTGAACCGAAGCGTGCGTCGAACCCGGGGAGCGCGCCCGTCAGATAGACATGAGTCATCAGGCCGAGCGCGAACACGTCCACCGCACACGTCAGATGCTCGGCCGTGACCGATTCGTCCCCCTGCATGTAGCGGCGCCACTCGGGTGCCCCGTATGCCGTGTCGCCCACAACGTCGGTGCGACCGGCCGGACTTCCGGCGACGTACGAGTCGTCGAAGTCGATCAGCTTGGCCGTGTGGAAGGCGGCGCCGTCGCGCTTCTGCACGAGCACGTTGAGCGGCTTGAGGTCGCCGTGCACGATGTTGATGTCGTGCAGTTGCTTCAGACTCATACCGAGCGTCTTGAGCAGCACCGTCTTCGGGCGTGGTTCGAGGGCCTGCGGCTTCTCCAGGCTCGAGGTGTCGATCCGCTCCGTGACCTTGTAGTAGGTGCTGCCCTCGTGGAAGAAGTCGGTGGCGAGGACGAGATTGCCGCCGCCGCGGGCGTCCGGGCGCAGCCGCTCCATGATCGTGCGATGGCGGTCCTCGAACTCCCGCGCCAGCTCACGCCGGATGCGCAGGCTCGGGGTGTCCCTGGTGTCGTCGTCCCGCGGGCGCTTGGGCTCAAGGAACTGCTTGACGAAGTACTGTGCCCCGTCCCGCTCGGCGAACGCCCATATGCATTTGCCGCCGTTGGCGTTCGTGGGCTCACTGACGATGCGGTAGCCACCGATGACGGCCCCGTACTTCATGCGCGCTCCTCGGGTGCGGGCGGCAGGCAGCTTTCGTAACCGGCGCGGTAGGCGTGCCAGATGTCCTCGTGCCAGGCGCGTGCGCGGGCCGCAGACTCCGGGGAATCGCTCTCGCCCGACCGCCGCCCGCGGTCGTACCGGTCCCGCAGCTCGGCCAGGCGGGCGGCGAACCGGCCCCGCAGTTCGCCGAAGCCCGAGTGGCCGATGGCCACGATGGCGAGGGAGGCGTCGTCCGCCGTGTAGCCCTGCACTCTCCGGCGCAGCAGATCCGCCCAGTCCCGCTCGTCGTGTGCTTCGGCGAGCGTCTGCAGCAGGATGCCCTCGAAGTCCGAAGGGGTCTGGACATAGCCGAACCAACCGTCGGTCGCCACCACGAGGACGCACGGTAGCGGGAAGGACGCCAGCAGCTGGCTGTCGATGATGAAGTCACGGTCCGCGCAGACCAGGTTCGTCATCGGCGGGTCCGAGCGCAGCAATGCCAGTGCGTCGCTCTCCCGGGTGTGGTCGCGCGTGAGGACCTGCAGCCCGGACGCAGGGCTCAGAACGTACGCCCGCGAGTCGCCCGCCCACAGTGGCTGGAGGTCGACCGAGTCACGGACGATCCGGTAGTGGACGGCCGCGAGGGTCGTGGGCAGCAGTCGGCGCATAGTGCCGCTGATCTTGCTGCGTCGCTGCGGTGACTTGGAGAGGAAGTAGTCCAAGTACGTGTGCAGGGACTCCGGTCCCGAGGGTTCACTGCCGGTCGCGACCTCGCGGAACCAGCAGTCGGTGGCAAGTCGCGCGACGCGGGCGCCCACCCAGGCTCCGGTGCGCGACTCTCCGTTCGGAGCTTGCCACACGGGGGCGGCGCCGGATCCGCCGGAGCCGTCGAACACGGCGAGCAGCCCCTGCGCGGTATCCATATGGTGGGCGACGACGGGTTCCGCGTCCTCACCGCGTCCGGGCACCCGCTCGGTCCACACCGACAATCCCTGGTAGCCCGGGTTGTCCTTGGTCCAGATCATCCCGGGAGGCGCGGCTCGGTCCGTGCCGGGGTCCCGTCGGTGCCGCCCTTCGGCCTGCTCTGCGACCGGCGGGTGCTGCGGCCGTGGCCCATCTGTTGGCGGCTCCGCCGTGGGGGCCGGCGCCGACGGCACGGAGCCGCGCCCGCGCGGACTCTGCGCCCGGGGAGGGGGACCCGGAGCCGGTACCGGTGCTCCGGGAGCGGGCGAGCCCGTGTGCGCACCGGGCGGGTACGCGGGGGAGCGGGGCGCACCCGGCGGAACCCCCGGGGTCCGGTGGGGTCGCATGTCGTCCTGGGTCATCGCCCCTCCTCGTCGCGACTGGTGCCGGACGTTCCTCCGCGCGGACGCTTGGCGGTTCCGCGGATCCGGCTGACCCGTGCCACCGGCCCGTCCGCGCCTCCCGGCCCGGACGGGCCGGTGGCACGGGACGGACCGGACTCGCCGTGCTCCGGCGGCAGCGGTTCGTCCGCCGGCGGGCCGCTGGTACCTGCCGGGCCGCGCCCGCGCGCGGAGTCCGAACCGCCGCGACCACCACTCGCGGGCTCGCGCGACGCGGCCCGCCCGTCCGGGCGCCTGTCACCGTCTCTGCGTATGCGGGATGTGCGGTCGCCGCCCGCACGACTTCCGCCGTCGTCGTACCGGTCGCGGACCACCTCGCCCAGGACCGGCTCGGACGCGTCCGAGCCCGCGACGGGTTCGTCGTCTCCTCGGTCGGCCTCCAGCGCGCGGGGCATCGTGCCGCGAAGCCGGCCGCGGCGCGTCGCCGTGTCGAACAGGCCGTCCCCGTCACGGAGGACTTCGTCGAGGACGGCGCGTTCCAGCTCCGCCTGTTCGAAGGGCTCGCGGTCGGCGTCGCCGCGTTCCAGGATCATGCGCATGACCTCGCGGCGGACCTCGCGCTTCTCCGCCTCGCCCTTCTCGATCCAGGCGAGCGCCGCGCGCGCCCCCTCCTTCTCCATGATCTCGGCGATGAGTCCGTCGACGCCCTCTTCGCGGATCATGTCCAGGTGCCGCTTCCGGCGCATCCCGGCGAGCCTGGTCTCGCGCACGACATCGCGGAACTCCCGCCCGCTGGCGGTGATTTCGTCCTCGTCGACGAGTAGTTCGATCTGTATGCCGCGCAGCCGCACGGCGTCGTCGCCGGTGAAGCCGGCCAGCGCCGAGTTCAGAGCCTGCTCGGCCTCGTGGAACTCCGCGATGTCGTAGTCGCGCGCGACACCGCGCAGGGTCTTGCGCAGAAATCCGTAGAGCGCCCCGCTCATGTCGCGGATGCCGCGCGAGACCACCCGTGCCGGGTCGGCCACCCGGCACACCAGGTCGACACGGCTGCGGAAGGAGAACGTGGGATCACGGCTGAGCAGCGGGATGTCGAGGATCAGCCGATGCTCGGTCATGTCGACGGTGAACACCTTGAGGTATGCGCCGAACCGGGACGAGGGGATCTCCTCGCCGCTGTGGATGGTCAGCGAGGGCCCGCTGTCACGGACCAGGACCAGCGCGCGGCCGGGGGCCGGCGGGCGCAACGGGTTCATCAGCCGCCACCGGGCGAGTTCCTCGCTGCCGAGCACGGGGTCGTAGCTCTGCTCCTCCACGGTTCCCCTCTCCTTTCTGTGCTGGAGGACATGTCCTGCGGCTGTCCGGGGACGGCCGCAGGGGGACTCCCCGCCCTCCGCTGAGGGCCGGGTCGGGTGATGCCCGGGCTCAGGTCCTGCGCTCCAGGAGACGGAGCAGTTCCTGTGCCCTGGCGGACGGGTTCTCACGGTCGCCGGCCCACTTCGCCAGCCACCACAGCAGTCGTTCGCGGTGCCGGCCGGGCCGGCGGGCGATGCCCACGAGCAGCGCTCCGATGGAATCGAGAGCGCCGGGGCACTTGTCCGCGTAGTCGTCGGTCCATGCGCGCAGCGCTTCCAGCGCCGTGTCCTGGACCGGCCGCCGGGCCAGGGCCCGCGCCCACAGTTCCGCGAGCGGCTCTGCATGTCGCGGCAGCCCGCTCAGCAGCACCGGTGCTCCGGGTACGCCGGCGGGCCCACCGCCGTCCGGGCCGCCGGCCCGCTCCTCGTACGGCTGGGACACGGCGAACACGAACGCGGACAGCGACTTGACCACCATGGGGGACAGATCCTGTGGTTCGGACCAGTCCAGGTAGGCGTTCAGCAGCACACCCGCCTGACCCTGGTGGACGAGGTGCACCCCACCCCAGGCGACGGACGGCAGTGTGCCCCAGTCGTCCTCGCGGTCCAGCGCGTCGCGCAGCACCGCAACGGCCCGCTCGGGGGCGTCCCGGCCGAGGAGCCCGCCGACGGCGTTCGCCGCCGTGCCCGCGAGTCGCCGCTGGCCGGCGGAGGTGCCGCCGCGCGCCCATTCGTGTAGCAACTGCCAGACCGCCTCGGACGATTCGGGGCGACTGCCCGCCACTCCGAGTGCGGTGGCCGCGCTTTGCCTGAGCGGCCAGGACGTGCTGCTCGCCCACGAAGTGAGAAAGCGGTGCACCGCGTAGTGGTGGTCGGCCCAGGCGATCACTCCGGCGGATACGGCGGCGCGGGCACGCACCTCGACATCGGCGTGGGTGAGCAGGCGGCGCAGCCAGGCGAGGACGGAACGGCGGTGGCTGTCGAGCGTGCCCCAGGCGTAGGCCAGGATCACCTGGCTGAGGAGCGGGCTGCGGAAGCGGACGCGCGGGGGCCCCGTGGCAGCCGGTCCGTCGCCGAAGTCCAGCCGGATCCACTGCTGTTCATGACCGAGCCGGTCCCGGAAGCGCAGGTCGTACAGGGGCTCGTCGGGCGGGGTGAGAGCCGGCCACAGATCCACCGCCGCGTCGGCGACGGTCAGATAGCTGCACTCCTCCAGCACGGCCGACGCCAGGGCGAACGCGAGTGCTTCCGGTTCGCGGAACCGGTCGAACCAGCCGCGCACCTGCTCGCTCGGATCGCGCAACGCGGCGACGGCGGCGGCGACATCGCCGCCCGCGCGGATCACCTTGGCCAGGTCGGTGGCGTGCCGGGCCGCGGGCTGTTCGCGCAGTGCACCCACGGCTCCGGTGGATTCCAGCAGCGCCGACAGTTCTGCCCGGGCGCCGGGGTCACCGCCGTGGCCGAGGACCAGGCGTTCGACGATCGTCTGCGGATCGACCGGTGCGAGTTCGTGCCGGCCGACCGTGTCCCCGCCGGGTCCGGCCGCGGCCCTCGCGAGGTCGCGCCCCCCGATCAGCACGAGATGGCTGTCCGATGCCCGGAGGGCGGCGGCCACGGCGGCGAGCTGACCCACCCCGCCGTCGGCTGCCGCCGTGCTGCGCAGCCGGGTTCCCGCTGCCGACCGGACGCCGAACGTCGCGGTGAACTCCCGTACGCCCGCGGGCCCGTCCTCCAGAACGGCGAGATAGCCGCCGTTTTTCACGGGAGGCGTCCAGCCGGACTCCAGGATCACTGCCGGGGCGAGCAGCCGATGACAGCCGCCGTCGCCGGTCCCGCCGAGCGCCATGGCCTCGGCGAGCAGATTCACTCCGGTGGCCTCGCGTCCGCTGCCCGGCGCCCCGGTCAGTACCAGGATCCGGTGCTCGCGGAGGGCGTCCAGCGCTTCGTCGTATCCCTCGGGCTGGACGAACAGGTCGGTGTGCTCGGTGAGTTCGTTGGCGTCCACGGCCAGGACGGACGTGCCGCCGCGCGCCCGCGTGCCGGTCGTTCGCCTGCCGTCCGTGTGGAACCCGCCGCCGAAACTGACCGAGTCGTTGAACAGAGCGAGTGTGCCGATCCGGGTGCCCGATGCGTCAGCGTTCAGACGCTCGGCGATGAGGTCGGCAATGGCGCCCGCGCGCAGTGACTCGGAGCGTTCGTCCTCGTCCCGGCCCGCGCCCTGGGCGAGCGAACGCAGTGCATCCGACTCGCTGACCGGGCCGTCGTGCTCCTCGCCCGCGGGGCGCTGCTCGACCGGTGTTTCTCCGGTCTCCTTCGAGTCTTTGGGGTCTTTGGGGTCTTTCGGAGCAGCCGAGTCCCCGACGGGCACGCCACCGGCGCGCTCGGGCGCGGCCTTGTCGGCGGGGGCCTTGCTTACTGGGGTTTCCTCGCTCATGACTTTCGGGTTTCCGGAGCGGAGGCGCCGTCGGCACTACGACCTTCACGGCGCGAGGACAGAGGGGCGGAGTGTCCTCACGACACGTTCCAGTCCCCCTGCACCTCGACCTTCTCGTTGAAGACCTGAGCATTCTTGATCAACGCGGCGTTGACCTGGGCTCCGCCGCGGCCGCTCTGGGCCGTGACTGCCTCGTCGATCAGCCGCCGCATCTCTGTTTCGAAATCACGGTCACGCAGCATGTGGGCGGCGAGCAGCCGCTCGAGGTCCTGGTGGGCGGTCTCGTCGTCCGGGGACTGCGCTACCCGGTCCATGACACCCTCCGCCTCCGCGTCCCCGCGGAACCGGGCGCGGATCCGATCGACGAGGCGCCCGGCACTGCCCCAGCCCGATCGCCCTGCCTCCTGACCGACCGACTCCAAGGCCCCCTTGGCGACCAGCGCGACACCTGCGGCCGCAATGGCTGTCACCGGATCCATGATGTGCTCCCCCGAACTTCCCGCGCCTTCCGTGGCTTCCTGCGCAGGCAGATGAGCAAATGTAGGTGACCTGCGCCCTCGCTGAGGCATCTGCGGAAACGTTGGCCGAAAGCCGCTGGGCTGCAGAGTCCCTACATCAGCAGCTACTGCGTGTACCGCTGCGTGACCGGGGTTTCGGCGACCCATTGCTTCCGGCCAATGACGCGCCGAGTTCGCCGAAGGAACACCATCGCGTACAGGCTGCCGTCACCGGACGTCAGAGCACGCCGCCCGCCTCGTCGTGGAACACCTCCGGCCAGTAGCGGTAGTCGTCGGCGTCCTTCGCGGGGAGGCAGGCGACGGGGTCGACCGAGGCGAGCACGGCGACCATGGTGTCGGCGAGCTGGTGGTAGAAGTCCTGCGTGAAGTCCTGCTTCTTCTCCGTGTTCTGCTGACGGTTGTACATCCACACCGTGAACGCCAGCGTGGAGATGTCCGCGTTGACGGGTGTCGTCGTGCCTGCGCCGTACTCGTGGTACGAGAGGAGGCCCGTACGGCCGTCGATCACGACCTCGAAGTCGTGGACCAGGCTGCCGAGGCTGATCAGCCTGTCCCCGTCGGCCGGTGTCTCACGGGAGGCGTCGCCGTCCGCACGCGCATCGGCCTCCGCGAGAGTAAGCAGCAGGTACTCGTCGCGCCACAGGCCGAAGAGGAGCTCCTCCTTCGGGAGCCCGACCTCCGTCAGGAACCGTCGCGTCGGCTCGTGCTCCAGGGCGGCAGGCAGGGCCCACGGTTCGATACGGACGACCCCGCCGGCCCCGAACTCCTCGTCCAGCAGCCCGTCGGGCAGGTCCAGACGCAGGCCCTGCCCCGGTCCGGCGACCAGGCCCATCGGCCGTATCAGCGCGGCTATGCGCCAGAACGCGGGGATCGCGTGATCCCACTCGGCCGGGGCGCCCGCGCTGCTCCACCCGTCGTGGCCCCAGTCCTCGTCGGTGAAGGCCGACATCAGCAGGGCCGACGCCTCCGCCACTACGTCGGCGCCGGTCCGCTCGGCCAGTCCGGCGAACCGGCCGCGCAGGGCGGCGAATTCGTCGACAGCCTCAAGGAAACGCGCCAGGGCGTCGAGCGACGGGGCGAGTGGGAACAGCTCAGCGTTGTGCGGGGACTTCTCGTACAGCCACATGCTGAACAAACGCCCCGTACCCCCGTCGAGTACGACCTCCTCCGCGTCGCCGTTCTCGACAATGAGGTGTCCGAGGACGAGTAGATCCGCGATGTCCGCGTCGAGGTTCGCAGGGTCTGCCTTCTTGTCGACGAGATACTGCCGCACAGTCACCACCCGTGACTCGGCCAGCGGCGCGAACCGCATCAGGCTGTGCGTGGCGGGCAGCCCGGCCCCGGTCAGACGGTGCCGCGTCGCCTCGTGCGTGATCGACGGATGGAGCGCGTGCGTGGGCACGGTGACGGTCGCAGTCATGATTCCCCCGTGGTTCTCTGCGGTGATCTACCGACGACAACAACGATAGGAGCGACCTCTGACAATCACCGCTCGGCGGTGTGCGAGATCGCCAGGCCGGCGGGGGTGATGCAGCTGCGCGGCACGTGTCCGCCGTATCGCCGAGGCCATGGCGGCCGACGGCACGGCGCACGTCTGAGCCGCGTCAGCCCCGGGCTTCGGCGGCGTAGGTGACGAAGCTTGTCCAGGAGGCGGGGGCGAGGGCGAGTTGGGGACCCTCGGTGTCCTTGGAGTCGCGGACGTGGACGGTGGTGGGGCAGGTGGCGATCTCGACGCAGTCGTCGCCGGAGCCGCCGCTGTAGCTGGACTTGTGCCAGGACAGGGCGACCTCGACGCAGGAATCGCCATCGCCGCTGCTGTAGCTGCTCTTGAACCAGGCCAGTTGGGTGGTGGTCATGCCGCTCCTCGCATCTGCCGCAACAGGCTCACGGAGTCTTTCAGAGTACGAGCCTGTGACCGCATCCTGGCATACCGCATCTGGAGCTCACTGACCACTTTCGGGTCGGAGATGAACTGGCCGCTCTTCTGTCCCTCGGAGTAACCGAGCCAGCGATTGTCCGGGGGTTCCACCAGCTGCATCGGCCCGCCGAGCCCCGCATGGTTCTCCTGCACCAGCGGCATGATCTGGATCTCGATGTTGCGGAGTTCGGCGAGACCGAGGACGTGCTCGATCAGATCCAGCGTGACCTGCCGCCCGCCCGTCCGCCGCAGGAACAGGTGCTCTTCGAGGATGAAGCTGTATGCCGTGTTCGGCCGCTCCCGAAGTAACCGCTGCCGCTCCAGTCGTGCGGCCAACTGTGCCTCGATCTGCTCGTCGCCCAGCGGCGGCAGCTGGTTCGTGAACAGCGTCCGCGCGTACGCCTCCGTCTGCAACAGGCCCGGAATCAAACGGCATTCGTATGTGTAGAGACTGACCGCCTCCGCCTCCAGACTCGCCCACTGCCGGAACCAGCTCGCCAGCCCCGGCCGCCGCGACAGATGCCGTGCCGCGCCTTTGAGCGTGCCGAACGCGTCCAGCACCTCCTCCGCCCGGTCGACGAAATCCGCCGGCGGGAAGCGGCGGCCCTGCTCGATCGACGCCACGGTCGGGAGCGAGTACCGCACCCTCGGCGCGAACTCCTCCTGTGTCAGCCTCGCCCGCCTCCGGAAGGCCTTGACCACCTCCCCGAACGCCTTCAGGCTGTCCGAGACCTCCGGCTCCCCGCCCGAACCGCCCGGTGCGCCCGCCGTCTCCGTCACTACGGCCACCTCCCACGTGCCTGCGCTGAGCAACCCCGCAACTCACCCATGGTCACGGTCAGTTACCCGTACTGTCCACTGTGGGTACCCGTACGCTGACTCGGCGTACGGGTTCCTGATCTGGGGGAACGCGTCTCCCGGCCGCCACCGTGGTCGCATGCACGCACCCACCCCCCAACAGCCCCTTTCCGTACGTGTGTTCACCCAGCGCTTCAGCGCCACCCGGCGCGGTGCCCGGCTCGCCCGCCACCTCGCCCTCCACCAGCTGCACGCCTGGGGCATCCCGTACGACTCCGAGCCCTCCGACACCGCTGCCGTGCTCGTCGCGGAACTCGCCGCGAACGCGGTGACCCACGGTCGCGTGCCCGGCCGGGACTTCGAGCTGACGCTCACCCTGGGCCCGGACATACTCCGTATCGAGGTCTCCGACACCCGTACCGAGCAGCGGCCGCCCCACCCGGGAGACGTACCGCCGCCGCCACCCCTGGCCGAATCCGGCCGCGGTCTCGTCCTCGTTGAGGCGCTCGCCTGCCGGTGGGAGGTCCTGGGGCGCGGAGGGCTCGGGAAGACCGTTCGCGCGGAGCTCGATCTCCCCGGCTGACTACTTGGGCTGCAGCAGGTCCCAGCGGTTGCCGTACAGGTCCTCGAAGACCGCGACCGAGCCGTACGTCTCGTGTCGCGGCTCCTCCAGGAAGCGGACGCCCGCCGCCGTCATCCGGGCGTGGTCGCCCGCGAAGTCCTCGGTGTGCAGGAAGAAACCGACCCGCCCACCCGTCTGCGCGCCCACACTCGCGCGCTGGACATCGTCCTTGGCGCGGGCGAGCAGGAGCGCCGAGCCATGGCCCGTACCGCGCGGGCGGACCACCACCCAGCGGCTGCCGTCCCCGCGGTCGGTGTCCTCGACCAGTTCGAAGCCGAGGGCGTCGGTGTAGAAGGCGATGGCCTCGTCGTAGTCACGGACGACGAGGGTGACCAGGGCGATGTATGACATACGAACCACGTTATACGTATGACTGTCCCTGCATCAATGCGATGGAACAATGCGCACCATGCATGCGCCGCCGCCCCCGCCACGACCGCAGTACCCACCGCACCTCCTGTACCGCGCCCGCGAGCTCGCCGTCCCCGGCCGCCGGCTCATCCTGGGCATCGCAGGAGCCCCCGGCGCCGGGAAAACGACCCTCGCCGCCCATCTCGTCGACGCCCTCGACGGGCTCGCCGTCCTCGTCCCCATGGACGGCTTCCACCTCGCCCAGGCCGAGCTCGTACGCCTGGGCCGCGCAGGCCGCAAAGGCGCACCCGACACCTTCGACGCCGCCGGGTACGCGGCCCTGCTCGCCCGGCTGCGCGTCCCCGCACCCGGCGACACGGTCTACGCACCCGCCTTCGACCGCGCCCTGGAGGAATCCGTCGCCGGCAGCATTCCGGTCGACCCCGGCATCCCCCTCGTCGTCACCGAGGGCAACTACCTCCTGCACGACGAAGGCCCCTGGGCGCAGGTCCGGCCCCTCCTCGACGAGGTCTGGTACCTGGAGATCGACGACGCCGTACGCGTACGCCGCCTCGTCGACCGGCATGTGCGGTTCGGCAAGCAGCGCGCGTACGCCGAGCGCTGGGTCCAGGACTCCGACGAGCGCAACGCCCGGCTGGTCGCGCGCGGCCGCAACCGTGCCGACTTCGTGGTCACACAGGCCCTGTAGCCCGCTCGGACGCTCGGTACGCTCGAGGTCCTGGTACGCGATGCGGAAGGCGGTCGACGTGGGGCTGTTCCGGCGAGGGCCGAAGCGCGACGGACACGATGCACCCCGGGACCCCGAGTTCTCCTACTTCTCGGAAAACGAGGGCGCACGCTTCCGCGCCCAGGTCCGGGAAGCCTTCGCAGAGCAGGGCCTGGAAGTGACCCTGTACGCGGACGTGGTGTCCGACAGCGGCGGCCGCCAGTTCGGGCTGAGCAATCTCGCCGCCGTCTGCCACAACGACGACCGCGGGCCGCGATCCTGGCCCGAACTGGTCCGGCAGCACGTCGGGATGGTGCTGCGCACCATGGACGCGCCCTCCGCGCTGGACACCCTGCCGACCGAGCAGATCCGTGCCCAGCTCTACCCGCGCGTCGTCGGCGCCGACGGGCTCAATGCGCAGAACTTCGGCTACGCGCGTACCGTCGCGCCCGGCCTGTTCGAGATCCTCGCGCTCGACCTCCCGGAGAGCGTCATGATGCTCACCGACGAGGCCCTGGAGCCGCTCGGCGACCTGCAGTACCTGCGCGAGCAGGCGCTCTACAACCTCAGGGGACTGCCCGTCGAGGGCCACGAGACGGTCAAGGACTCCGAGGGCATGCGCTTCGAGGTGGTTCTCGGCGACTCCTTCTACACCGCGAGCCGCGTCCTGGCGCTGGACAGCGTCGTACGACAGGTCACCGGCGAGCAGCTCACCGCCGACGGGGCCCTGGTGGCGATCCCCTTCCGGCACCAGCTCGCCTTCCATGCCATCCGCGACACCGGCATGATTTCGGCCCTCAACGCCATGGCCTCGTTCGCGGCCGCCGGCTACGCCGACACGCCCGGCGCCATCAGCCCGTACGTCTACTGGTGGCGCGACGGCACCCTCACCCAGCTCAGCGACCGTGCCGAGGACGGTGAGAGCCTGCGCATCGTGGTCGGTGACGAATTCCAGGAGCTGCTGGAGCGGCTGGTGGCCATGGACCAGGAATGAGCTCGCGCGCCTCACGACCCGCGGGCAGTATGGCCCCATGCCCACCACGCCCGCACCCTTCACCGCAGACGACTACCGGGCCCGGATGGCCCGCGCCGCGGACGCCGCCGCCGACGCGGGGCTCGCGGGGGTGCTCGTCGCGCCCGGCCCCGACCTCGTCCATCTGACCGGCTACCGGCCCGGAATCACCGAGCGGCTCACCGTGCTCGTCCTCGCCGCCGGCCAGGAACCGGTCCTCGTCGTTCCGACCCTGGAGGCGCCGGACGCCGAGCAGGCCCCGGGCGCGGCCGCGCTCACCGTGCGCGACTGGACCGACGGCCAGGACCCGTACGCCGCCACCGCCCCGTTGCTGGACGTCGGCGGCCGCTTCGGCGTCAGCGACAACACCTGGGCGATGCATCTCCTCGGACTGCAGAAGCAGCTCCCCGGCGCCTCGTACGTATCGCTGACCGAGGCGCTGCCCATGCTGCGTGCTGTGAAGGACGCGCACGAACTGGCCCGGCTCGAGGCGGCAGGAGCCGCCGCCGACGAGACGTACCAGGAAATCCTCAAGGTGCGCTTCGCCGGGCGCGGGGAGACCGAGGTCGCGGCCGATCTCGCCGCGCTGCTCAAGCAGTTCGGGCACTCGCAGGTCGACTTCACCGTCGTCGGCTCAGGACCGAACGGCGCCAATCCGCATCACGAGGCGGGCGATCGCACCATCCTCCACGGCGACATGGTCGTCCTCGACTTCGGGGGCCTCAAGCACGGCTACGGCTCCGACACCAGCCGTACCGTCCATGTAGGCGAGCCGACCCCCGCCGAGCAGCACGTTCACGACGTCGTACGGGAGGCCCAGCAGGCCGGCTTCGAGGAGGTACGGCCGGGGGTCGCCTGCCAGGAGATCGACCGGGCCGCCCGCGAAATCATCGAGGAGGCCGGGTACGGCGACCTGTTCATCCACCGCACCGGCCACGGGATCGGCGTCACCACCCACGAGCCGCCGTACATGATCGAGGGCGAGGAGCAGCCGCTGGTCCCCGGCATGTGCTTCTCCGTCGAGCCCGGGATTTATCTCCCCGGCCGCTTCGGCGTCCGTATCGAGGACATCGTCACGGTCACCGAGGACGGCGGCCGACGCTTCAACAACACCCCGCGCGAGATGGCCATCGTGGAGTAGCCGGGGCTGCTCCGCCCCGGCCCCCGCGCCTCGATCGCCGGCGGGGCTTGATTTCCGCTACCGCGGATCGTGGTGGCTCAGTCGCGACAGCATCTCGTACGGATACGGCAACGGCCGCGCGCTCGCCGTGTCCAGCTTCGTCGACTGTTCCGCCGTCAACTCCCAGCCCAGCACCCCCAGATTGTCCGCCAGCTGCTCGGCCGTACGCGGGCCGATGATCGGCGCCGTCACCGCCGGACGCTCCAGCAGCCACCGCAGCGCCACCTGCGACGCAGTACGGCCCGTCTCCTCCGCCACTTCGCGCACCGCGTCGACCACCCGCCAGGTCTCCTCGGTGTCCCGCTCCCGCCAGCCCTCCTTGCCCGACCGCTCCTGGAACCGGGCCTCGCGCGATGCGGCCGGCACCGAGTCCATGCCGCGCCGGTACTTGCCGGTCAGCCAGCCGCCCGCCAGCGGGCTCCATGGAATGACCGCCACCCCTTGCTCGAGGCACAGCGGCGCCAGCTCCCACTCCAGCTCTCGGCTGAGCAGGTTGTAGAGCGGCTGGAGGCTGACGTACGGCTCCCAGCCGCGGTGGTGCGCCAGGTCGAGTGAGCGCTGCAACTGCGACGGCGTCACATTGCTCGCGCCCAGATAGCGAACCTTTCCTGCCTTCACCAGCGTGTCGAGGGTCGCGAGGGTCTCCTCCAGCGGCGTGGTGGAGTCCCAGATATGGGTCTGGTAGAGGTCGATGTAGTCCGTGCCCAGCCGGCGCAGGCTCGCCTCCACGGCCGCGACGATGTGCTTGCGGCTCAGCCCGCCGTCGTTGGGCGCTTCGCCCATCCGCCCCCACACCTTGGTCGCGACGACGAGGTTGTCGCGCCTGCGCCCCTTGAGCCAGCGGCCGAGGATCTCCTCCGAACCTCCGTGGTCGTACAGATCGGCGGTGTCGATGAAGGTGCCGCCCGCCTCGGTGAAGGCGTCGAGGATCCGATGGCCGCTCGCGTCGTCCGCGAAGCTCATCGTGCCCAGGCACAGCTCGCTGACGCGCAGACCCGTCCTGCCGAGATTGAGTTGCTTCATGGCGGCGACACTAGAAGCTGGAGCGGGCTCGATGGCAAGACGTCACGCATCGGCCAGCACGACACCGGACTCGGGCGGAAGGTGCAACAGACCGTCTGCGCCGGGAGGTTGGACCGGATCCCAGGCCGCCAGCACCCGGCCGCCGCCGCCCAGCGGAATCGCGGCAGGATCCTTGGCGAGGTTGACCGCGATTCGCAGATCGCCGCGCCGGTACGCCAGCCACCGAGCCTCCTCGTCGTACGCCACCTTCACCGCCGCCAGGTCCGGATCCGTCAGATCCGACTGCGTACGGCGCAGCGCGATCAGCTCGCGGTGCCAGGCCAGCAGCCGTGCGTGCGGCTCCCGCTCCCGCTCGGACCGGTCCAGGCAGGAGCGCTCCCTGGTGGACGGCGCCTGCGGGTCGGGGATGTCCTCCTCCGCCCAGCCGTGTGCCGCGAACTCCCGTCGTCTGCCGTTGCGTACGGCCTCGGCCAGCTCCGGGTCGGTGTGGTCGGTGAAGAACTGCCAGGGTGTGCGGGCGCCCCACTCCTCACCCATGAACAGCATCGGTGTGAACGGCCCGGTCAGCACCAGTGCGGCCGCGCACGCCAGCAGCCCGGGGGAGAGGGTGGCCGAGAGCCGGTCGCCCAGTGCCCGGTTGCCGATCTGGTCGTGCGTCTGGGCGTAGCCGAGGAAGCGGTGTGCGGCGGTTGTCGTCACATCGACGGAGCGGCCGTGCGTACGGCCGCGGAAGCTCGAGTACGTACCGTCGTGGAAGAAGCCGTGGGTGAGGGTCCTGCCGACCGCCGCCAGCGGAGTGACGGCGAAGTCGGCGTAGTAGCCCTGGGACTCACCGGTCAGCGCGGTGTGCAGGGCGTGGTGGAAGTCGTCGTTCCACTGGGCGTGCAGACCCAGACCGCCCGCCTCGCGCGGCGTCGTCGTCCGCGGGTCGCACAGATCCGACTCGGCGACCAGGAAGAGCGGACGGCCGAGCTCATGCGAGAGGGCGTCGACGGCGGCGGAGAGCTCCTCGAGGAAGGTCAGCGCACGCGTGTCGGCGAGGGCGTGCACCGCGTCGAGACGCAGCCCGTCGAAATGGAAGTCGCGCAGCCAGGCCAGCGCGCTGCCCAGCAGATACGCGCGGACCTCGTCGGAGCCCGGGGCGTCGAGATTGACCGCCGAGCCCCAGGGGGTGTGGTGGGTGTCGGTGAAGTACGGGCCGAAGGCGGGCAGGTGGTTTCCGGACGGGCCGAGGTGGTTGTGGACCACGTCGAGCACCACTCCGAGACCACGGCCGTGTGCTGTGTCGACAAAGCGCTTGAGCGCCTCGGGCCCGCCGTACGGCTCGTGCACCGCCCACAGCGACACACCCTCGTAGCCCCAGCCGTGCACGCCGGGAAAGGGGCACAGCGGCATCAGCTCGATATGGGTGATCCCCAACTCGGCCAGTTCGCCGAGCCGTTCGGCCGCGGCGTCCAGCGTGCCCTCGCGGGTGTACGTACCGATGTGCAGCTCGTACAGGACCGCGCCGCCGAGCCCACGCCCCGCCCAGTCGTTGCGCCAGG
Organism: Streptomyces sp. NPDC048479; assembly: GCF_040651435.1. Classification (NCBI taxonomy): domain Bacteria; kingdom Bacillati; phylum Actinomycetota; class Actinomycetes; order Kitasatosporales; family Streptomycetaceae; genus Streptomyces; species Streptomyces sp. NPDC048479. Next base: position 20,681 of record NZ_JBEZKA010000028.1, on the reverse strand, counting down.
CGTAGGCGCTCTGGTCCACCACCGCACTCATGCCGTCCGGGCCGTCCGGCTGTCGGCGCGAGCGCGGATCGGGCAGCACGGGCCCGCCGTCCAGCGCGAAGCCGTAGCGGGCGCCTTCGCCCGCCTCGGCCTCGGCGCTCCACCAGCCCGCACGCCCTTCGGCGCGCTCCATCGGGCGCTCCTCGCCTTCCAGCCACAGTGTGACCCGGTCCTCGGCCTGCGGCGCCCACACCTCGAACAGCACTCGCGGTCCCCTCGTCGTCGATGCGACCTCCATCCTGGCAAGGACGGGGTCTGGAAGCGGTGACCTTGGGGCCATTAAGGTCACGAACCATGTCGACGCCAATGCCGCCGCTGCCCGCGTTCCCGCCCGGCTTCCTCTGGGGCGCGTCCGCCTCCGCCTTCCAGACCGAAGGGGCCGCCGACGCCGACGGCAAGGGGCCCTCGGGTTGGGACGCCTTCGCCGCCCAGGGCCGGATCAAGGACGGCGCCGACGCCTCGCGCGGCACCGGCTTCCACGCGCGCTATCGCGAGGACGTCGCCCTGCTCGCCGGCCTCGGCGCGGACGCCTTCCGCTTCTCGGTCAGCTGGCCGCGCGTCGTCCCGGGCGGCAGCGGACCGGTCAACGCCGCAGGACTCGACTTCTACGACCGTCTCGTCGACGAACTGTGTGCCCACGGCATCACGCCCGCGCCCACCCTCTATCACTGGGACACCCCGCTCCCGCTGGACGAGGCGGGCGGCTGGCTGAACCGGGACACGGCGTTCCGCTTCGCCGAGTACGCCTCCGTCGTCGCCGAGCGGCTGGCCGACCGCGTCCCGATGTGGATCACCATCAACGAACCGGCCGAGGTCACCCTGCTCGGCTACGCACTGGGCGAGCACGCGCCCGGCAAGCAGCTCCTCTTCGACGCGCTGCCCGCTGCCCACCACCAGCTGCTCGCCCACGGCCTCGCCGTCCGGGCGCTGCGCGCGGCGGGCGCCGTGAACATCGGACTCGCCGTCTCCCACTCGCCCGTACGGACCGCAGGGACAAGCGAGGAGGACCGGTTCGGCGCGGAGCTGTACGACACGATCACCAACTGGATGTTCGCCGACCCGATCCTCACCGGCAGCTATCCCGACGAGAACTTCGCCGCCCTGATGCCGGGCCCGGTCGCCGAAGACCTCGCCGTCATCTCCGAGCCGCTCGACTGGTACGGCGTGAACTACTACCACCCGATGCTCGTCGGCGCGCCCGCCAAGGACGCCCTCGGCGACTTCGCCGGCGTCGGCATGCCCGCCGAACTCCCCTTCGGGCTGCGGGACATCGAAAGCGACCAGCGCACCGACTTCGGCTGGCCGGTCGTCCCCGACGGGCTGCGCGAGCTGCTCGTGCTCCTCAAGGACCGGTTCGGCGACCGGCTGCCGCCGCTCTTCATCACCGAGAACGGCTGCTCGTACGACGGTCTCGACGACCAGCGCCGTATCGACTTCCTCGACGCCCATCTTCGCTCACTGCACGAGGCGATCGACGCGGGAGTCGACGTACGCGGCTACTTCACCTGGTCGCTCACCGACAACATCGAATGGGTCCAGGGCGCGTCCCAGCACTTCGGCCTCGTCCATGTCGACTACGAGACGCTGGAGCGCACACCCAAGGCCTCGTACGCCTGGTACCGGGACGCCATCGCCGCCCAGAGAACCGCCGCCCGGAAGTCGGACTCACGGCACTGAACGGATCTTCCACACCAGCACACCACCGAGGGCCGTGACCACCGTCGCGGTCAGATACAGCCCGGCGTACCCGCCCGCGTACGCCACGATCGGCGCGGCCAGAGCCGGACCGAGGACCTGCGGTGCCGAATTGGCGATATTGATGACGCCCAGATCCTTCGCCCGGTCGCCGGCCTCCGGCAGCACTTGCGTGATCAGTGCCTGGTCGACGGCGATGTACACGCCGAAACCGAGCCCGAGCAGCGCCGCCGCACCCATCGCCACCGGCCAGGTGTGCCAGAACGTCAGCAGCAGCGAGGCCACCGCCATCACCACCGAACTGACCGCGACCAGCGCCTTGCGCCGACCCAGCCGGTCCGAGACGACCCCGCCGGCCACCGCCGTCACCACCACGCCCGCCGTGTAGAGCAGCGTCAGAATCAGTACGCCCTCCTCCGGATCCGCGTAATGCACCGCGTCTTTGAGGAAATACAGCAGATACAGCGTGCCCATCGCGTTCCCGAGCATCACCAGGAAACGGGTGAGCCAGGCCCAGCCGAAGTCCGGATACGCCCGAGGACTGACCCAGAAGCCCTTCAGTCGCACCGACTCCCTTGGATGAACGGGGACTTGAGGGTCACGCGTCAGCATGACGAAAGGCAGCGCGCAGAGCACCACGAGCGCCGCCAGCAGCAGATAGCCAGTCGCGATCCCCGTCACCACCGTGGTCACCAGCAGCGCCCCGACGACCAGCCCCAGCGTCTGCGGAATCCCGATGAAGCCGGAGACGGCGGCCCGCTGACGCACCGGCACCTGGTCGGGCACGACAGCATTGGTCCCGGACAGCATGGCGTTCAGCCCGAGCTGCGCCAGACACCAGCCGAGCGCCACCCCGATCACGGTCGTCTGTGCCGAGGTGACCGCTAGACCCACCGCGCCCAGCACGGCCCCGCCCAGGATCCACGGGCGACGGCGGCCGAATCGCCCGCTCGTACGGTCCGACAGCGCACCCGCGAGCGGATTGGCGACGACCGCGACCAGCGCCCCCACCCCGGTCGCCCAGCCCAGCGCGACTTCCTTGCCGGACGGAGCGAGCTCGGCGATCTGCTCGGCGAGCAGCACCTGGATCGGCGTGAAAAACGCCATGTACAGGCCCAAGTTGGCAAGTACGAGAGCGGAAACCCAGCCGCCGCCGACTCGGACCTGTGGCTCGGAGTGCAGCTCTTCCGTCGTCATGGGCGGCTCGCCATCAGCTCGGGGGTGTCCGGAGCTTACGGACACCCCCGAGCTTGCTCAATGCTGCGAACCGGGAAGGAAGTGGATCCGCTCCTGGACGACCGGATGCCCGGCCTTCGTGAAGTTCTTGGCCATCGGGAAATTGCCCTGATCGGTCGCGCCCGCGATGAACTCCGCGTCCCGCTCAGCCAGGAAGTGCGTGCACTCCACGAGCAGGTCGTACGCATAGCCGTGGCCGCGCTGCTCCGGTACCACTCCGATGAAGCCGACGCACGGCCCCGACGGATTGTGCGCCGGGACGTGGATACCGACCAGTTCACCATCAGGCGCGTAGGCCAGCTGCCACCACTCGCGCGGCGACGGGCACCAGTGGAAGAAGTCCAGCTCCTCCTGCGCTGCCTTGTCCACGTCCGCCTCTGCGATGGCGCGCAGCGCGTGCGCGTCGAGCGTCGAGGAGTGGACCCGGCGCAGCACATCGAAGATCACTGCGTCGTCGGGCTCCGGCCTGAACTCCAGCCGCCGGGGCCGCTCCGGCAGCCCGCACTGCGGCGTCCAGCGGTACTGGTACCGCTCCACCAGTACCTTCATCCCGGCCGCCGTCACGGCGCGGATCCTGGCCTCACCGGCCGCCAGGTCCGCCGGATCCTCGCGCCAGCCGGCGGGCAGGATCAGTTCGTACTCGACCTGGAACGGCGAGGTGCGCAGCAGCTCGGTGCCCGCCTCCTCCTCGCCCTCGGCGACGTCGAACCAGTTGACGCAGATGGGAGTTTCGTCGTCGGGGCCGCCCCACCAGGCGGCCCGCGCGACGACCACGCCGTCGCGCAGCGCGACCCGCTTCCATTCGGGGCGGTGCGTGGCACGGGCCAGCGCGCGGCCCACACCGAGAGGGTCGGGCAGAGAGTCGAAGAGATGCGCGTCGCTCGGGGTGAGCGCGCGGATGACCAGTTCGGTCATGAGGAAGTCCTCCGGGAAGAGATGTGCGGTATGCGCTCCCGGTCAGACTGCGAACGCCGGGCGGACGGGGCGGGAGCGCGAGAGTCGTGTGGTGTGCATTGCTCTCGCCTCCTTCCGTCGGGCACGGGCTTCGCGATCATGGTAGGCGGCTTCCGGCGGAGTCGTCCACCCCTTTCCCTGGAAACGGGCCCGGGAACAGCCCGAGTTCGGCAGGTCCGCGCAGGTCCGCGCAGGTCAGCAGCGACTCAGGGCGTACCGGAACTCCGGTTCTTCTGGACACCTGTGGCCATTCGGCCCGACAATCTCGTATGTGACGTCCTCCTTCGAGTTCCACACGTATCCCGCTCGGCTCTCGGATGCCGAACGCGACCGTGTCCTCGGTGTGCTCAGAGAGGGCGCGGCGCAGGGCAAGCTGTCGCACGACACCTTCATTCACCGTATGGAGCTGGCCCTCGCCGCCCGCCGCCCCGACGAACTGCGGGCGCTCACGGCCGATCTCGACACCGAGGGCCGATGGTCACGGCGGCTCTACGGCGCGGTGGGCCGGATATCGGCGTTCTCGGTACGGCTGCGCAGGGCCTGGCAGGCCGAGAAGCTGCCGCCGCTGCTGCTGCCCGAACCCGGCCCGTACCCCCTGCGGATCGGCCGCGATCCGGCGAACGGGCTGCGGCTGAGCCATGACACGGTCTCGCGACTGCACGCCGAACTGAGCCGCCAGGGCAGTCTGTGGATCCTGCGCGACCTCGGCTCGACCAACGGCACGACCGTCAACGGCCGGCGGGTGACCGGCTCCGTCGTCGTGCACGACGGGGACATGGTGGGCTTCGGACGGATGAGTTTCCGCCTCGCCGCGCGCTGACCCTGCCCCCCTGCCTCCGGGTAGTCCCAAGTCCGTGGTGGCGCTGCAGGCGCTGATCCTGCCGTCGGCGTCGGCGTCGGCGCTGCTCGGCGAGCGGTCCTGGTGGCCGGTCAGGCCGGGCGCGGAGGGCCGGAGGGTCCCCGGTGACCGGGCTGTCGGGGGCGACCAGCGGCTGACCAGTACCGGCTGAAGCACCGCTTTCACGGCTGGTGCAAGCCTGCCCCGCCGTGATGCCGACCGCGGCGGAGGCCGGGTACGGGCTGCGGGCCTGTTCGGCGCCGTGCCCGGGCCTCCACCGGGTCCATGCCCGGCATCCGCCGCGGCGGACGGGTTCCGGCCCGTCGCCACCGGGCCCCTCACCCGCTCGCCGCGGACCCTCCTTCTACCGCCCTCCGGCTGAGCAGCGCCACCGGACGTTCCGCGAACAGCTCGGCCAGTGGCACCGGCCGGCCGCCAGTGAACTCCCGTTCCGGAGCGAGCAGATCGGCCCACCTCCCCGCAGGAAGTGTCAGCACCGTGCCCGCCCAGCCGCCCGCCCGGTCCAGCCGCAGCGAGAGCCGAGTGACCGCCGTGACCACCTCACCCGCCCGGCAGAAGGCCAGGCAGTGCTCGGCGGCGGGGCCATCCGCATGCACCGGTGCGTACGTACCCGACTCGCCGAAGACCTCGGGGCGTTCCCGGCGCAGCCGCAGCGCCGCCGTCGTGACCGTCGTCTTCTCGTTCGGCGGCCCCTCATCGAACGGTCGCCGGTTGTCCGGGTCCACCAGGGCGAGGAACTCCCGCTCCGTGCCCTGGTAGAGGTCCGGCACGCCCGGCATCGTCAGCTGCACCAGCGCCGCGCCCAGCACATTGGCCCGTACATACGGCGCCAGCTCACGGGCGAACAGCGCCACCGAGTACAGCGGCGGGCCCGCCGGGCCCGCACCGGCGAACGCGGTGACCGCCTCCTCGTATGCCGGATCCGGCTCCGTCCAGCTGGTCAGCAGCGCCGCTTCCCGCGCGCTCTTCAGCAGCGCCGTCGACAGTCTGCCCTCGGACGGGATGCCGAACCCGACAGCCGTCTGCCAGACCACCCACGCCAGATGCGGATCGGGCGCGCGTCCGCCCTCCAGCCGCGCCGCTTCCTCCGTGATGCGTGCGAGGAAGTCCGCCCACTTCTCCGGGCATTCGGACAGCACGGCGATCCCGGCCCGTACATCCGCGCTGCGCTTGGTGTCGTGCGTGGTCAGTACGGTGCCGGTGGCCGGCCAGTCGCGGGCAAGGCGTTCGCAGTACGCATGGAACAGTTCCGGGCCCACCGCCGGACTCCCCGGGTCGCCGCCCACCTCGTTCGCCGAAATCAGCGGCACATACCGGTAAAAGGCGGTGTCCTCAACGGACTTGGCGCGCAGTGCGGACGAGGTCTGGGCGAAGCGGGCACGGAACGCGTCATGGTGCGGGCCTTCGCCGAGCCGCCCGAGCGCCAGGTCCCGCACCACCTCGACGGCCTCGGCCTCCTCGGCGACCGCGAACGCCGCCTTCGCGCCGAGCGCCGCCGCCGGGGGCAGCGCCTCCTCGCCGCCGATGCGGTACGGACGGTAGACGGGGACCCGCACCAGCAGTTCCCGGACCGCCGCGCGCAGCGCCCAGGGCGCGTGGTCGCGCAGCGCCGGATCCGCGGCGCAGACGCGCCCGGCCAGACGGGTGAGCGCCGCGGTCTCGGCTGCCAGTTCATGCGTGACCACCTTGTACGCGGCGCGGCGCACGGTCGCCTCCCAGTAGCCGCCGCGGTCGCCCGCCGGACTCGCGAACTCCCGGTACTGCGCGACCAGTTCGGCCTCGCCCGCCGGATCGGTGAACAGGCCGTCGATATGCCGCAGCGCGTCGTAGCCCGTCGTACCGGCGACCGCCCAGCCCGCCGGCAGCCGTTCGGCCCCGGTGAGGATCTTCTCGACGACCGTCCAGCAGGCCGCGCCCGTCGCCTCGTCGAGCCGCCGCAGATACCCCTCGGGTTCGGCGAGACCGTCCGGATGGTCCACCCGCAGGCCCTCGACCACTCCGTCCCGTACCAGCTCGAGGATCTTCCCGTGGGTCGCGTCGAAGACCTCCGGGTCCTCCACCCGTACGCCGATCAGCTCCGAAATGGTGAAGAAGCGGCGGTAGTTGAGCTCGGTACGGGCCAGCCGCCACCAGCCGAGCCGGTACCACTGTGCGTCAAGCAGCTCGGGCAGCGGCAGCTTCGCCGTGGACTCACGGAGCGGGAAGCGCTGCTCCCCGTAGTGCAGTACGTCCCCTTCGACTCGCATCCCGCCCAGCTCGTCACCGATCCGGCCCGCCAGCACCGGCAGCAGCACCTTCCCGCCGCCCGCCTCCCAGTCGATGTCGAACCAGCGGGCGTACGGCGACAGCGGCCCTTCGCGCAGCACCTCCCACAGCGCCGCGTTGTGCCGCGGCACGGCCGCCATATGGTTCGGGACGATGTCCAGGACGAGCCCGAGACCGTGTTCGCGCGCCGTACGGGCCAGCCGCCGCAGACCCTCCTCGCCGCCCAGCTCGTCCCGTACCCGGGCGGGGTCGACGACGTCATAGCCGTGCGTCGACCCCGGTACGGCCTCCAGTACCGGCGACAGATGCAGATGCGAGACGCCGAGCCCGGCGATGTACGGGACCGCTGCCGCGGCGGCCGAGAACGGGAAGTCCGGCTGGAGCTGCAGCCGGTATGTGGCGGTGGGCGTCATGCGAACGTACGTACCCAGCTTGAGGGCTTCTGTGTCATCGGCCCGTGCACGGGTACCGGCCGTTCGGACTACTCGCAGGGCGGACCCCTGCTCGGGCGGACCCCCTGCCCGGGCGCGCCGCGGACCGGCACGGCCGATGGGGGGCCTGCCGGCCGCGCTCGCAGTGCGCGGTGCCGTCGTGGACCGTACGGGCGACGGGCCCCGCGCACGCAGTCCGCGGTCGCACGCAGTCCGCGCCGCCGAGCTTGTCCACCCGATCGCGGTGACGGCTACGCGGGCCGCCGCAGCACCGTCAGACTCCGCCCCAGCAGCGGCACCCGCTCACCCGCCGCCACCTTCGGCCCCTCGCCCGGCGGGACCCCTTCCTTGCGTGCCGTGTCCACGACCACCTGCCACTGTCGGCCGTGGTTCACCGGCACCGCGAAGTCCAGCTCGTCCGCGCTGGCGTTGAACATCAGCAGGAACGAGTCGTCGGCGATCCGCTCGCCCCGCGGCCCCGGCTCCGAGATCGCATGGCCGTTCAGGAACACCGACAGCGCCTTGGCGGACGCCGACTGCCAGTCCCGCTGGACCATCTCCTCGCCCTCCGGAGTGAACCAGGCGATGTCGGAGAGCTCGTCGTGCGTCCCCTCCACCGGCCGGCCGTGGAAGAAACGCCGCCGCCTGAAGACCGGATGGTCGCGCCGTAGCCACACCATCGCCCGGGTGAACGCCAGCAGTGTGCCGTCCTCGTCCGCGCCCGGCTCCGGCCAGCGCACCCAGGAGACCTCGTTGTCCTGGCAGTACGCGTTGTTGTTGCCGCCCTGCGTACGCGCGAACTCGTCGCCGTGGCTGAGCATCGGCACACCCTGCGAGAGCATCAGCGTGGCGATGAAGTTGCGCATCTGCCGGTCTCGCAGATCGAGCACCTCGGGGTCGGTCGTCCCACCCTCCGCGCCGCAGTTCCAGGACCGGTTGTGGTTCTCGCCGTCGCGGTTGCCCTCGCCGTTCGCCTCGTTGTGCTTGTCGTTGTACGAGACCAGATCGTGCAGCGTGAAACCGTCGTGGCAGGTGGTGAAGTTGATGGAGGCGAGCGGCCGCCGCCCGTCGTCCTGGTACAGATCGGACGAGCCGGTCAGCCGGGATGCGAACTCCGCCAGTGTCCGTGGCTCGCCCCGCCACAGGTCCCGCACGGTGTCCCGGTACTTGCCGTTCCACTCGGTCCACAGCGGCGGGAAGTTCCCCACCTGATAGCCGCCCTCGCCCACGTCCCACGGCTCGGCGATCAGCTTCACCTGACTGACCACCGGGTCCTGCTGCACCAGGTCGAAGAACGAGGACAGCCGGTCCACCTCGTGGAACTGCCGGGCCAGCGTGGCCGCCAGGTCGAAGCGGAAGCCGTCGACATGCATCTCGGTCACCCAGTAGCGCAGCGAGTCCATGATCAGCTGCAGTACATGGGGGCTGCGCATCAGCAGTGAGTTCCCGGTGCCGGTCGTGTCCGTGTAGTACCGCGGATCGTCGGACAGCCGGTAGTACGAGGCATTGTCGAGGCCCCGGAAGGAGAGCGTCGGCCCCAGATGGTTGCCCTCCGCCGTGTGGTTGTAGACAACGTCGAGGATGACCTCGATGCCCGCCTTGTGCAGCGCCCGTACGGCCTGCTTGAACTCCAGCACCTGCTCGCCCCGGTCGCCCCAGGACGCGTAGGAATTGTGCGGCGCGAAGAACCCGATGGTGTTGTAGCCCCAGTAGTTGTTCAGCCCCGCGTCCACCAGCCGGTGGTCGTTGACGAACTGATGCACCGGCATCAACTCGAGCGTCGTGACGCCCAGTTCGGTCAGATGTGAGATGACGGCGGGGTGCGCGAGCCCCGCGTATGTGCCGCGCAGCTCCTCCGGCAGCTCCGGATGCAGCATCGTGAGGCCCTTCACATGGGCCTCGTAGATCACCGTGCGGTGGTAGTCGGTACGCGGCGGCCGGTCGTCGCCCCAGTCGAAGTACGGGTTGACCACGACGGAGGCCATCGTGTGCGGCGCCGAGTCCAGATCGTTGCGCGAGTCCGGCTTGCCGAAGTGGTAGCCGTACACCGTCTCGCCCCAGTCGATGCTGCCGCTGATCGCACGGGCGTACGGATCGAGGAGCAGCTTCGCGGAGTTGCAGCGCTGCCCGTGCTCCGGGGCGTACGGACCGTGGACCCGGAATCCGTACCGCTGACCCGGCATCACTCCCGGCAGATAGGCGTGCCGTACGAAGGCATCAGTCTCGCGCAGCTCGACGTCGGTCTCCGAGCCGTCGTCGTGCAGTAGGCACAGTTCGATTCGTCGGGCGGCTTCTGAATACACCGCGAAGTTGGTGCCGGCGCCGTCGTACGTGGCACCGAGTGGATACGCCTGTCCCGGCCAGACCTGCATAGATATGACTCTTCCACTTCTGATCCGGGTGCTGGGGGGCACTTGGCCCAGATCCTCCCCGAAAGTATCGCCGGTGAGACGCCTCCTCAGGGGAGGACGCCGCGGTCAACATCGGGTTCCTCGCACGACCCGGGGACGTAACCGCTATGAATCCGCTCACTCCGGCAGATCTCGCCAGGCAGAAGGGCCGGACATGGAAAGGGAGTTGGGAAAGGACACTGCCGTTCCGGCTGCACCGTGTCCCGCAGGCGGAGTACTCTTCCTTGATCGTTGAAGGGGGAAGGGAAGAGGGGTGCGCGGGTGAGCTCGGGAGGGCTGGAGCTACCCCCAGGTGACGCTGGTCACGAGGGGGACTCCGCCGACGCGCCGCCCGGAGCGGTCTCCCTCGCACAGCCGATGGAGATCGGGGCGGAACTGGACTGGGGCGCGGACGCCTGGAGCGAGGTGCGTACGCGCGCCCAACGTGCCGGGCGGGCCTACATTTGGCTGAACCTGGTGGAGCAGCGGCTGCGGGCCGTGGTGGCAGCGGTGCTGCGCCCCATCTATGAACCGGTGCACGGCGAGGACTGGGTGGTGGCCGCGGCGGGGCCCGCGGGGCAGGAGTGGGTACAGCGCGCGGTCGCCGTACGGGAGGTCTCGCGCCGCAAGGGCTATCTGCTGGACCCGGCGGACGACAATGTCCTGTCCTTCCTGACCCTCCCGCAGCTGCGGGAGCTGATGGTCCAGCACTGGCCGTGCTTCGAGCCGTACTTCGACGACCGGCGCGATGTCGAGCTGGCGCTGGACGAGCTGGAAGTCGCGCGCAATGTCGTCTCCCGCAACCGCGCGCTGAACGAGGCGGTGCTCGCCCAGGCCGAGCGCGCCTCCGCCCGGCTCCTGGGGATACTCGGCAGCGGCGCGGGCGTGCCCTCGGCCGACCGCCTCCCGGTCGACGCGGTCGAGGATCTCGTCGGCGACCGTTATGCGGATGTGGTCTCCGTCCACCCCGACCGGGTCCGGCTGCAGCGCCAGCTCCCCGCCGAAGACCTCTTCGGCGGTGCGCGCCGCCTCGACGCGATCGGCATAGGCCTGAATCTCCTGGTCCAGAACTTCTCCGGCCGACGGCTGGTCCACCTGGCCGAATCCGGCTGCCGGGTCCGGCTCCTCTTCCTGAACCCGGCGAGCAGTGCGGTCAAGCGCCGCGAACGCGAACTGGGCCTGAAGAAGGGCGAGCTGAGCCGCACGGTGGAGATGAACATTCTCCATATGCGCCGCGTCCGCTCGCGCCTCCGCGACCCGGGCGCCTTCGAGATCCAGGTCTTCGACGAGACACCGCGCTTCACCGCCTACATGGTCGACGGCGACGGCCCGGACGGCCTCGCCGTCATCCAGTCCTATCTGCGCCGGGCGCGGGGGATGGAGGCGCCGGTGCTGGTGCTGAGGGGCGGGGGGCGTGCGGTGGTTCGCGCCGGCCATGACGGCGAGAACGGACTTTTCCAGACATACCGCGAGGAGTTCGAGTCCGTATGGGCGGACTCGCGTCCCGTCTCCTGAGTTGTCAGTGGCACGTGGGAGGGTGAAAGTCCACGGGGGGAACGCACCACCGCACCACGAAGGAGGGCCACGATGGCTTGGCACGGGGAACCGCTGGTCGGCTTCGATCTGGAGACGACGGGTACGGAGCCGCTGGAAGCGCGGATCGTGACGGCGGCGATCGTCGGGGTGCAGTCGGGGGAGCCGGTCCGGCGGCGCGGCTGGCTGGCGGACCCGGGCATCCGCATCCCGGCGCAGGCGTCGGCGATCCACGGCATCAGCAGCGAGCGGGCTAGGGCGGAGGGCCGCCCGGCGCGCGAGGTGGCGGACGAGATCGCGGAGACACTGAGCGGGTACTGGGCGCAGGGGGTGCCGGTCGTCGCGTACAACGCGGCATTCGATCTGACGCTGCTGACGGCGGAGTTGCAGCGCCATGACCTGCCTTCCCTGACGGACCGCCTTTCGGGCCGCCCGATCGGTCCGGTGATCGACCCGTACACCATCGACCGGGCGGTCGACCGCTACCGCAAGGGCAAGCGCACACTCGAGGCGGTCTGCGTCGAGTACGGCGTGGTCCTGGACGCGGCCCACGATGCGTCGGCGGACGCACTGGCGGCGGTGCGGGTGGCCCAGGCGATAGCCGAACGGCACGGCTCGGTTGCGGCGTTGACTCCGGCGGAGCTGCATGAGCGCCAGGTCGAGTGGTACGCGGAGTGGGCGACGGACTTCCAGCGCTTCCTGCGGAAGAAGGGCAGCGCGGACGCGGTCGTGGACGCATCCTGGCCGGTGCGGGAGCTGGTGCCGTCGGTGGGCTGAGCCCGGGGCCTTCTCCCTCAATCGCCGGCGAGGCCTGAAATCAAGCCCGTCCGGCGATTGAGGGCACATGCGAAGCGCGTTCGGGGCCCGGGGGGCGAAGCCTCTTGATGACAGGAAGGGGCGGAGTGGGGACATGCCCCGCCCCAGGCGTCCGCCCTCGTACCGTCAGAACGCGTGCCAGCGCACCCTCTCCGCACCCTCACGCAGTGACGCGACCCGCCGAGCGAACTCCTCCCGCGCCGCCGGGTTCGTCGGGGCGTGCTGCGCCACCCATGCGCAGCTTGCCGTTTCGCGGGCACCGCGCAGGACCGCGCACCCGGGCCACTCACGGACATCCCAGCCGTACGCCTCGGTGAACGACTCATACGCCTCGGGCGCCAGTCCGTAGCGGTCGCGGGACAACGCCATGACCACCAGGTCGTGCTCGCGGAGGTCCGACGAGAATGTCTCCAGGTCCACCAGGACCGGGCCGTCCGGCCCCACATGGACGTTGCGGGGGAGTGCGTCGCCGTGGATCGGGCCCGGCGGCAGATGTGGGGTGAGCGCGGACGCCGCCTCGGCGAAACCGTCGCGGCGCTCGCGCAGATAGTCCGCGTCGGCCGGGTCGATCGCCTCGCCCGCAAGACGCAGCCAGCGCTCGACGCCCCCGAGCAGTTCCCGCCGCGGAAGGGAGAAGGACGGGGATTCAAGCGCATGGATCCGGCGCAGCAGCCGCGCCAGATCCGCCGGCTCCGCCGGACGTACCGCATCCGGCAGCCGGTGCCACACCGTCACCGGATGGCCCTTCACCAGCCGCGGCTTCGGCTCGGCCGCCCGCACCGCCGGCACACCCGCCTCCGACAGCCAGGCGGCGATGGAGAGTTCACGCTCCGCCCGCGCCATGAGCTCCGCGTCCCGGCCGACCTTGACGACCACCTCGCCCGCCCCGAACACCGCGTTCTCGCCGAGCGCGAGCAGCGCCGCATCGGCAGGAAGTCCCGCAGCCGCCAGCACCGCGCGTGCTCGTGTCTCGTCCATTGGTCTCTCCCACCGCTCCCGCCGCTCGCACGAATCCGCCAAAGTCTCGCATCCATGCAGGTTGGGTTGACGAACCGACGGACCGTCAGCACGATGACGGAGGCCGCCTGGGCGGCCGGACCAGGATGGGCCGCCCAAAGGAGTCGAATCCGTGACATTGGCGACGGCAACGCCGCGGTCCAGCAAGCCGCGGTCCCAGAATGCGCGGACCAGGAAGCAGCCGGACCACGGGGCCTGGTTCCTCGTGCTGCCTGCTCTGATCCCGATTCTGGTGCTGAGCGTCGGGCCGCTGCTCTACGGCATATCGCTCGCCTTCACCGATTCCCAGGCGGGCCGCACCGAGCCCACCCAGTGGATCGGGACGCTGAACTTCCAGGACCTGCTTCACGACACGCTCTTCTGGGACTCGTTCAGGATCGGTCTGCTCTGGGCGATCGGCGTGACGGTCCCACAGTTCCTGCTCGCGCTCGGTCTCGCTCTCCTGCTCAACCAGAACCTCCGCTTCCGATGGCTGGCGCGCGCCCTGGCGATCATCCCCTGGGCCATGCCCGAGGTCGTCGTCGGCATCATGTGGCGGCTCGTATACAACTCCGATGCGGGCATCCTGAACGAGACCATCCGTGACCTCGGGCTCGGAGACGGGCGGGACTGGCTGACCGGACTCGCCACCGCGCTGCCCGCCGTGATCGTCGTCGGAATCTGGGCAGGCATGCCGCAGACCACCGTCGCGCTGCTCGCCGGACTTCAGAACACCCCGCACGAGCTCCACGAGGCCGCCGCGCTCGACGGCGCCGGCGCCTGGCGCCGGTTCCGTACCGTCACCTGGCCCGCTCTCAAGCCCGTCGCGCTGGCCATCACCGCGCTCAACCTCATCTGGAACTTCAACTCCTTCGCCCTGGTGTACGTGCTCACCACCGGCGGACCCGGCGGCCGCACCCGACTCCCCATGCTCTTCGCCTACGAAGAGGCCTTCCGCTACGGCCAGTTCGGCTACGCCGCCGCGATGGGCTGCGTCATGGTCGCGGTGATCTCGGTGATGCTCGCGCTCTACCTCGTAGGACGGCTCAAGGAAGGGGTGGAGCAGTGACAACGCTGCGCACCAGCAGGTCCGGTCGCGCTGGCCAGTACGTGGCGCTCCTCTGCTACCTCGTCTTCCTCGGGTTCCCTTTCCTCTGGCTGATCTCCACCGCCTTCAAACCGCCGCGCGAACTGGGCTCGCTGCACCCCACCTGGATTCCGAACGACCCCACCCTCGACAACTTCCGGCAGGCCTTCGACGAGCAGCCGCTCCTCCAGGCCGCCGGCAACAGCCTGATCGCGGCCCTGTCCGCCGCGCTGATCGCCGTCGTGATCGCGACGCCCATGGCTTACGCCATGGCCCGCAACCGCAACAAGCTCTCCGCCGCAGCCACCGGCTGGGTCGTGGTCAGTCAGGCGTTCCCCTTCGTCCTGGTGATCATTCCGCTGTTCCTGATCCTGAAGAACCTGCATCTGATCAACACACTGTTCGGGCTGATCATGGTGTACGTCGTCTGGTCGCTGCCGTTCGCGCTCTGGATGCTGGTCGGTTACGTACGGGCCGTGCCGCGCGAGCTGGAGGAGGCGGCGTCCGTCGACGGCGCGGGCAAGCTCCGCACGCTCGTCTCGGTCACCGCCCCGCTGCTCGCGCCCGGCATCGTCGCCACCGCGCTGTTCGCCTTCATCACCGCCTGGAACGAGTTCTTCTTCGCGCTCGTCCTGCTCAAGACTCCGGAGAAGCAGACCTTGCCGGTCGTCCTCACGCACTTCCTCGGCGCGGAGGGCGTCGCAGATCTCGGACCGCTTGCCGCTGCCGCGTTCCTCGCGACGATTCCCTCGCTTGTCATCTTCGCGATCATCCAGAAGCGGATCACGGGCGGGATGCTGACAGGGGCGGTGAAGAGCTGATGCGGAGAGTCGCGGCCGCGGCCGCCGTGTGCGCGCTACTGCTGACCGGCTGCTCCGCCGACGGCGGAGCCGACAGCGGAAGGATCAGGCTCCGCTTCCAGTCCCTGGCCTGGCAGGACGAGTCGGTCGACGCAAACAAGGACCTGGTGAAGGAGTGGAACACGAGCCACCCCGACGTCCAGGTGGAGTACGTCCAGAGCAGCTGGGACAGCGTCCATGACCAGCTGCTGACCTCTTTCGAGGGCGGCGAGGCCCCGGACATCATCCATGACGCCTCCGACGACCTCGCCGACTTCGCGTACGGCGGCTACCTCGCCGATCTGAGTGGGCTGCTGCCGGAGCGCCTCACGTCGGACATCCCGCGGCAGAGTTGGGAGACGGCGACCTTCGACAAGGGGGTCTACGGCGTGCCCTTTCTCCAGGAACCGCGCGTTCTCATCGCCAACAAGAAGATCCTCGACTCCTCAGGGGTCCGCGTTCCGACGGCCGGGAAGCCGTGGAGCTGGGAGGAGTTCCGCCAGGTCACCAAGACGCTCACGGAGAAGATGGGGGAGGGAAAGTACGGTGTCGCCTGGCCGCTCAAGGAGCCGGTCTCGGCGACTCTCAACCTCTCCCTCTCCACCGGCGGTCAGGTCTTCCACCGCGGCGCGGACGGCAAGGTCGAGGTCCGCTTCGACGTGGCCGACCAGGTGGTGCCCCGTACCATCAACGCACAGGTCAACACCGACGGGAGCGCATCGCGCACCACTCTCGGCTCGGGCGGCTCCGACTCCCTGCCCGGCTTCTTCGGCGGCAAGTACGCGATGGTCCCGCTCGGGTTCTCCTACCGCCAGCAGATCGTCCAGCAGGCGCCGAAGGGCTTCGAGTGGCAGGTGCTGCCCGCCCCTGCGGGAGCCGGTGGCCTCACCCAGGGCGTGAGTCCACAGACCCTCTCTGTCGCCGAGGACAGCCCGCACAAGAAGGAGGCGGCCGAGTTCATCGACTTCATGCTCCAGCCGCGGAACATGGTGCGGCTGGCGAAGGGCGACTGGATGCTGCCGACGGGTACGAAGGCACTGGCGGACCCGGCCCTGCACACCGAGAAGGAGGGCTGGTCCACGGGCGCAGCGCTCGCGCGGGATCTGCGCTCAGCGCCGGCCCAGTCGGTGCGGGGCTACCCGGAGTGGAAGGACAAGGTCGCGACGCCGGCGCTGCAGGAGTACTACAGCGGCGCGATCGATGCGGCCGAGCTGGAGAATCGCCTCGTCCACGACGGCAACCTGGTGCTGTCCCGCTACCAACGCTGACGCCCGGGGTGCGGATCTGCTTTGTCCCCCACCCCGCCCCTTCCCGAAACTGGGGGGTGCCCCCAGGCCCCCTGTCGAGGGAGCTGACGCCCCACGTGCCCGGAGCGGCAGCTTCGCGCCGCAGAGCGCAGGCGCGGCTTGCCTGCAGGGGAAGGGGCGTTGGGGGCTGACGCTCCCACACCCGCTTGCGGCAGCTTCGTGCCGCGGCCGCAGGCAGAGGGTTCCACTCCGAGTGGGAGGACGTCGGGGGCTGACGCCCCGACACCCCCGGTGCGGCGGCTTCGTGCCGCGAACGCGGGGGCTAAGCCCCAACGCCGACAAGTGCGGGCGCCCGAGAGGCCGGCGGCGCGTCCCTGGCAGGGGACGCGCAGGGGTCGTGTTCTGGACGTAAAGCGTCGCAACTCGCGCGAAGCGCGGTGAGGAAAGCAGTCCAGGACATGAGCCCCGGAGCGGACCCGAACGGCCACCGACACAAGACCGGGCACGCCCAAGCACCCAGGACCCGCACCCGCAAAGGGCCCTCACCCCACAAGGAACCCGCACCCGCCAGGGACCCGCATCCCGCAAGGGGTTCGCACCCCGCCAGGGACCCGCACCCGCCAGGGGTTCGCACTCCGCCAGGGACCCGCATCCCGCAAGGGGTTCGCACTCCGCCAGGGACCCGCACCCGCAAGGGGTTCGCACTCCGCCAGGGACCCGCATCCCGCAAGGGGTTCGCATCCCGCAAGGGACCCGCACCCGCAAAGGGCCCGCATCCCGCAAGGGACCCGCACCCGCAAAGGGCCCGCACCCCGCCAGGGACCCCGCACCCCGCCAGGGACCCCGCACCCCGCAAAACACCCGCGGCCCGGGAGCGCGTGCTCCCGGGCCGCGGGGGGCATCAACCCGCCCTCAGACGCGGGCCGGTTCCGGTCGGCCGTCGTCGTGGCGCGGCGTCCCCACCGGCGCCCCAGCCGCCGCCACCGCCGACTCGTCATGCGTCAGATCCGGCAGCCACCGCAGCCACTTCGGGAAGTACCAGTTCCGGTCACCCAGCAGCGCCATGATCGCCGGGAGCAGCACCCCGCGTATGACCGTCGCGTCGATCAGAACCGCCGCCGCGAGGCCGACGCCCATCTGTTTCATCGACTGCATCGACAGCGTGCCGAAGATCGCGAACACCGCGACCATGATGACCGCCGCGCTCGTCACCACGCCTGCCGTCGTCACCACGCCATGGGTGATCGCCTCCCGCGTACCACGCCCCTGCATTTTCGCCTCGCGGATCCGGGACACCACGAACACGTGGTAGTCCATCGAGAGTCCGAAAAGGATCACGAAGAGGAACAGCGGCAGCCACGTGATGATGGCGCCCACGCCCTCCGCGCCGACCAGCGACGCGCCCCAGCCGTGCTGGAAGACCGCGGTAAGGATGCCGTACGCCGCGCCGACCGACAGCAGGTTGAGCACGATCGAGGTGATCGCGATCGTCAGCGACCGGAACGACAGCAGCATCAGGATGAAGGCGAACACCACCACAAAGGCGAAGACGGGTGTCACGGCCCCCGCGAGCTGGTCGTTGAAGTCCTTCGAGCCCGCGACCTGACCGCTGATCGGCGCCTGGAGGCCGTCGATCTTGCCGAGTGTCGCCGGCCGGACCTCCTTGCGCAGGATGTCCAGGCTCTTCTCCGCCTTGTCCTGGTCGGAGCCGCCCACCAGCGGTACGTATACGAATGCCAGGTTCTGTGCGTCGTGCCGGACCACCTCGATGGGCCCCCGGGAAGCGCCCGAACTCACCGCCTGCTTACGGAAGTCGTCGATCGCCTGCTTCACCGGCGCCGCGTTGATGTCGTCCGCCTTGACGATGACTTCCGCCGGGTCCGCACCGCCCGGGAACGCCTCGTTGATCCGCACGTATGTCGCCACGATCGGTACCGAGTCGCCGAACTCCTGGTCCAGCGTGAGGTTCTGCGTCTTCATGCCGAGCGCGGGCAGTGCGATGGCGACCAGCGCTCCCGCGGCCACCACGAGCGACACTGCGGGACGCTTCAGTACGCCGCCGAGGACCCGGTTCCACACCCGGCTGCCGCTGTTCGTGCCGTTCACGCCGCGCTTCATGCGGCTGAGGAAGGGGATCCGCCCCTTTTCCACCCGCTCGCCGAGCAGCGAGAGCAGCGCCGGCAGCACCGTCACCGAGCCGACCATCGCCACGGCCACCACGATCAGCGAGGCCAGGCCCATCGACTCGAACGTGCCGATGCCGGTGAAGAGCATGCCGGCCATCGCCACGCACACCGTCACACCGGAGACGATGACGGCCCGGCCACTGGTCGCCGCGGCGATCTGCATCGCCGTGTGCGCGTCGTGTCCTGCGGCCCGCTCCTCGCGCTCGCGCCGCAGATAGAACAGGCAGTAGTCGACGCCGACCGCCAGACCCACCAGCAGCATCACGGAGCTTGCGCTGTCGCTCATCGGCTGGAAGTGGCTGACGACGCCCATCAGCCCCATCGTCGCCATGATCGCGGTGATGGCCAGAGCTACCGGCAGCAGTGCGGCCACCAGCGCGCCGAAGGCGATCAGCAGAATGCCGAGCGCGACCGGCACCGCCGAGAGCTCCGCCTGCTGGAAGTCGTCGCCGAACGCGTCGTCGAAGGTCTTTCGCATGCTGGCGCCGCCGATCTCCTCGATCCGCAGCTCCTTGTGCCCGTCCTGGACCGTGGCAACGGCCTTGAGTACCGGCTCGATCCGGTCACCCGCCGTCTCGGGGTCCCCGCGCACATCGAACTGGACGAGCGCGCTGCGTCCGTCCTTCGAGATGCTCTTGGTGTCGTACGGAGATGTCACCGCGGTGACCGCGCCCGTGCCGCCGACCGCCTTCATCACCTCGTCGACGGCCTTGCGGAATCCCGCGTCGGTAGCCTTCGCCGAGCCGTTGCGCGCCTGGACGAGCACCGTCTCGCCGGCCGGCTCCTCGACGCCCGCTTCCGCTGTGATCTTCGCGGCCTGGGTGGTCTCACCCTTCAGCTGTTCGCTGTCCTTGAGCTTGACGGTGCCCGCTGCCGAGCCGGCCGCCATGGCGAGAATGACGAACAACACCCAGATTCCCACTGCCGCCCAGCGGTGTCGCGCGCTCCAGCCGCCGGCTCGCGCGGCGATTCCGCGCGGGCCTCTTCCTGCATTCCCCATGACGGTCCTGCCCCCCTCGAAATGACGTCGGCGCCTCGCCGTTGTCTCCGCTTCGAAGTTAAGGGCACATTCAGGCCGTCTCCTCCTGCTCGCCGGTGACTCGGCGAGGTGGTTCTCTCCTCCTTTCGGACCGGTCGGATCCCCGACAAGAAGGATCGAAGCCCCTTACATCTAAAGGGGGTTGGGGGTGAAGTCCGACTTGTGAGGCCCTGGCCGATTCATTATTACGAAACCTTGTTGAGTAAGTCACAGCTGTATGAAGGTCTTGATCTGGGCGCGTCAATCGGTCAGGGTTTCGAATCAGCCCCCGGAGATTTTCCGTCCGAAGGGCATTCCCCCCACAAATGATGACGAGGAGCCCCCTCTTCATGGCAACTCACAAGCGCGCGAGCAGGATCAAGCTCACCGCGGCGATAACCGCCGTGGCTGCCGCAGCCGGAGTGACCGTACTCAACACCTCGTTCGCCGGCGCGGCGCCCTCCCCACAGGGCACCATCTACGGTGCGAATGCCGCAGGCGCGATCGACGGCAGCTACATCGTGATGCTGGACAAGAAGGCCGACAAGCAGGACCTGGCCAAGGAGTACGGCGGCACGCTGCAGCGCAACTACAGCTCCGCCATCAACGGCTTCTCCGCCAGCGGCCTCACGGAGACCGAGGCCAAGCGCCTCGCCGCCGACCCGTCCGTCGCCAAGGTCGTCCAGAACAAGAAGTTCTCGATCAACGCGACCCAGGACAATCCGCCGTCCTGGGGCATCGACCGGATCGACCAGGCCGACACGGCCGGCGACAAGAAGTACACCTACCCGGACAGCGCGGGCGAGGGTGTGACGGCGTACGTCGTCGACACCGGAGTCCGTATCACCCACAAGGACTTCGAGGGTCGCGCCACGCACGGCTTCGACGCCGTGGACAACGACGACTCCGCCGACGACGGCAACGGCCACGGCACCCATGTCGCCGGCACCATCGCCGGCGCCACTTACGGTGTCGCCAAGAAGGCGAAGGTCGTCGCCGTCCGTGTCCTCGACAACAACGGCTCCGGTACGACGGAGCAGGTCGTCGCGGGTATCGACTGGGTCACCAAGAACCACAAGGGCCCGTCCGT
>NZ_JBEZKA010000027.1:0-85406 GCF_040651435.1 Streptomyces sp. NPDC048479 | reverse complement strand
AGCCGACCGAGCAGCCGTACGGCGTCCGCGACTGCGCCTTCCGCGATCCCGCGGGCAACCTGGTCCGCATCCAGGAGCTGCGCTGAGCCGTCCGGCTATCGCAGCCATGACCTGCACAGACGGCACCGTGACGGAGCCCGCGCACGACGTCGGTGGCGGCCGCCTGGTGGCCACCGTCACCGACCCCGATGGCAACGTCCTCGGGTTGCTTCAGGACCGATGAGTGCCGACCTCCCGCTCCCGCGCTCAGCGTCGTCGCGACACCGAGCACAGCCCCACCGGCGGGAACCTGGCCACCACTCGATCTGTTCGGCTCGGGCTGGGCCACACACCCGCGACGTGTCCATGATCGAGGGCGAAGTCGAGGTCCTCGAGATCGACGCGCTGCCGCAGCAGCGGGTGACCGGTTCGCCGCGCGCGCCGGCTTCGACCCGCGTGCGCCGGCCACCCCGTACCGCTGGTCCCACATCTCCCCGCGCCGCATCCAGGCCTGGGGCGCCGCGTGGCCGGGGCCCACAGGCTCCACGGGCCGAAGCGAAGGAGGACCGGACCGTACCGCGCGAAGCTGGTTAGATCGAGCCAGGCGACGCCGACGGAGACCGCGAAGGCGGCTCCCGCCCAACAGATGGAGACATGATGAGCATGGCCACGAGGACGGACACGCAGTCGCCTGCGCTGCACGCTGCCGACAGCCACGACCTGATCCGCGTCCACGGCGCGCGCGTGAACAACCTCAAGGACGTCAGCATCGAGATCCCGAAGCGCCGGCTGACGGTGTTCACCGGTGTCTCCGGCTCGGGCAAGAGCTCTCTGGTGTTCGGCACCATCGCCGCGGAGTCACAGCGGCTGATCAACGAGACCTACAGCGCCTTCGTGCAGGGCTTCATGCCCACTCTGGCGCGGCCCGAGGTCGACGTACTCGATGGGCTGACGACCGCGATCATCGTCGACCAGCAGCGGATGGGTGCCGACCCCCGGTCCACGGTCGGCACCGCCACCGACGCCAACGCGATGCTGCGCATCCTGTTCAGCCGACTCGGGCAGCCGCACATCGGCTCGCCCCAGGCCTTCTCCTTCAATGTCGCCTCGATCAGTGGAGCGGGTGCGGTCACCCTGGAGCGCGCCGGACGGACGGTGAAGGAGCGTCGCGAATTCAGCATCACCGGCGGCATGTGTCCGCGCTGCGAAGGCCGGGGCACGGTCTCCGACATCGACCTCACCCAGCTCTTCGACGACTCCAAGTCGATCGCCGAGGGCGCGTTCACCATCCCCGGCTGGAAGTCGGACAGCTTTTGGACCGTGCGGACCTACGCAGAGTCGGGCTTCCTCGACCCCGACAAGCCGATCCGCAAGTACACCAAGAGGGAGATGCAGGACTTCCTCTACCGGGAGCCGACCAAGGTGAAGGTCGAGGGCGTCAACCTCACCTACGAGGGGCTGATCCCCAAGATCCAGAAGTCGTTCCTCTCCAAGGACCGGGAGGCGATGCAGCCGCACATCCGGGCGTTCGTGGACCGGGCGGTCACCTTCACCGCATGCCCCGAGTGCGGCGGCACTCGGCTCAGCGAGGCCGCCCGGTCGTCGAAGATCAAGAAGATCAGCATCGCCGACGCCTGCGCGATGCAGATCAGCGACCTTGCCGAATGGGTCCGCGGCCTCGACGAGCCCTCGGTGGCGCCGCTGCTCACCGCGCTGCAGCAGACCCTCGACTCGTTCGTGGAGATCGGCCTCGGCTACCTCTCCCTCGACCGGCCCTCGGGCACGCTGTCGGGCGGCGAGGCACAGCGCGTCAAGATGATCCGCCACCTCGGTTCCTCGCTCACCGACGTCACCTACGTCTTCGACGAGCCCACCATCGGCCTGCACCCCCACGACATCCAGCGGATGAACGACCTGCTGCTGCGGCTGCGCGACAAGGGCAACACGGTGCTCGTCGTGGAGCACAAGCCGGAGACGATCGCGATCGCCGACCACATCGTCGACCTCGGCCCCGGCGCCGGCACCGCGGGCGGCACCGTCTGCTTCGAGGGCACCGTCGAGGGACTGCGGGCCGGCGGCACCATCACCGGCCGCCACTTCGACGACCGGGCCACCCTCAAGGAGAGCGTGCGCAAGCCCACCGGGGCGCTGGAGATCCGCGGCGCGTCGGCGCACAACCTGCGTGACGTCGACGTCGACATCCCGCTCGGGGTGCTCGCCGTCGTCACCGGCGTCGCCGGCTCCGGGAAGAGCTCGCTCGTGCACGGGTCGATCCCCGCCGGCGAGGGCGTGGTGTCCATCGACCAGGGCGCGATCCGCGGCTCCAGGCGGAGCAACCCGGCGACGTACACCGGACTGCTCGACCCGATCCGCAAGGCGTTCGCGAAGGCCAACGGCGTGAAACCGGCGCTGTTCAGCGCCAACTCCGAAGGTGCCTGCCCCGGCTGCAACGGCGCCGGCGTCATCTACACCGACCTGGCGATGATGGCCGGCGTCGCCACCATCTGCGAGGAGTGCGAGGGGAAGCGGTTCCAGGCATCGGTCCTGGACCACCACCTCGGCGGCCGCGACATCAGCGAGGTGCTCGCGATGTCGGTGACCGAGGCCGAGGAGTTCTTCGGCGCCGGCGAGGCGCACACGTCGGCCGCACACAAGATCCTCGACCGGCTCGCCGACGTCGGGCTCGGCTACCTCAGCCTCGGCCAGCCGCTCACCACGCTGTCCGGCGGCGAGCGGCAGCGGCTCAAGCTGGCCACCCATATGTCCGAGAAGGGCGGCGTCTACGTCCTCGACGAGCCGACCGCCGGCCTGCATCTCGCCGACGTCGAGCAGCTGCTCGGCCTGCTCGACCGGCTCGTCGACTCCGGCAAGTCGGTCATCGTCGTCGAACACCACCTGGCCGTCATGGCGCACGCCGACTGGATCATCGACCTCGGCCCCGGCGCCGGCCACGACGGCGGCCGGATCGTCTTCGAGGGCACACCCGCCGACCTCGTCGCCGCCCGCTCCACCCTCACCGGCGAGCACCTCGCGGCCTACGTCGGCACCTGACCGAGGCCCTCGCGGACACCGTGGGACGATCAGGCCCAACGTGTCTTCCGCCTCTGGGCCTCGGACTTGCTGATGACGCTGGTGTGAACTCAGCGGCGGGGGAGGGGGACGACGTCCTTGGCGTCGTCCCCCTGCCCTTTGTCCGGGACCGGAGCGGGGAACGTACGGCTGAACGTGCTCAGCTCGCGGCGGAGCCGCTGGAGCTCGTCGTCCTTGGCTGCCGGGGCTGACTGGGCCGGCTGGTGACGCTCGGCGACGCCTCGTCCGGCGGCGCGTACGGTCGGGCTCCTCGCTTGGGCGGGTGCGACCGAGTAGAAGAGAGAAGGGTGCTCACGTCCGGTGCCCCAGCCGCCCGCCGCCGTGGGGCGGTGGCTTGCTCACCTCAGGGAGTCGCCCGTGAAAGCCCTCGTCGCCACCGACTACATGCCGCTGGACCGGATCACGATCACCGAGCTCCCCACACCCACCCTGGAACCCGGCCAGGTGCTGATCAAGGTCGAGGCCGCGGCACTCAACCCGCTCGACCTGAAGCTGATCACCGGCGGGGCGAAGGACCTCTTCCCGGTCGAGCACCCGCTGGTGATCGGAATGGACGCGGCGGGCACCGTCGCCGAAGTGGGGGAGGGCGTTTCCGGATACGCGCCGGGTGATCCGGTGCTCGCCTTCACCGGGCAGGCGGGCGCCGTGGCCGAGTACACGGTGGCGTCGCCCGGTCCCTTGCTCGCCCGGCGGCCTGCGGGCCTGGACAGCCTGCACGGCGCCGCCATCCCCGAATCGGGGCTCACCGCGGTCTGCCTGGTGCGCGCCGTCCGGCCCACGGAGGGCGAGAGCGTGCTGGTCGTCGGGGCGACCGGCGGCATCGGAATGTACGCCGTGCAACTGGCCCACGCACTTGGGGCCCGTGTGATCGCCACGGCCATCGCGGACGACGAGGACTATGTGCGCGGCCTCGGCGCCACCGACACCGTCGACTACAAGAACGCTGATGTGGTGGAGGAGACCCTGCGCCTGGTGCCCGGCGGCGTCGATGTCGTTGTCGACCTGGTCAACTCGGGTGAAGGACTCACGAACACCGCGCGCGCGGTCCGCCCGGGCGGCCGGCTGGTGTCGCCGCTCTTCGGGCCCGACGACCTGGGCCGCGACGTTTCGCCGGTCTACATCGGCTCCTTCCAGGCGGAGCCGGGCGATCTCGACGATCTGGCAGCCCGGGCGGCTGACGGGCGGCTGAAGGTGGAAATCGGTGCACGCTACGGGTTCGCGGACGCTGTACAGGCCGTCGCCGACTTCGCCGGGAAGCACATCCGGGGCAAGGTTGTCATCACCACCTCATGAATGACGGTCTCTGAGCGGAACCGGCATCAGGGCAGCTCACTGCAGCCGACCTACGAAAGGCGTGGCTCTCATGAAGCGCAGGATCCTCGGTGGTACGGGTATCTCGGTGAGCGAATACGCGCTGGGCGCCATGATGTTCGGCGCCTGGGGCAATGGCGACCAGAACGAATCCGTCCGCATGATCCACCGGGCGCTGGACGCAGACATCAACTTTGTGGACACCGCAGACGTCTACAGCCTGGGCGAATCGGAGGAGATCGTCGGCAAGGCGCTCAAGGGCCGCCGGGACGATGTCGTACTCGCCACCAAAGGCAGCAGCTCGATGGGCGACGATCCCAACCACAGCGGAAACTCACGGCGCTGGCTCACCCGCGCCGTGGAGAACAGCCTCCGCCGCCTGGGCACCGACTACATCGACCTGTACCAGGTGCACCGACCCGACGCGGACACCGACATCGACGAGACCCTGTCCGTCCTGTCCGATCTCGTACGCGCGGGCAAGGTACGCGCGATCGGCCACTCCACATTCCCGGCGGAACAGATCGTCGAGGCCCAGTGGGCGGCCGAGCGGCGCGGCCACATCCGTTTCCGCACCGAGCAGCCGCCGTACTCGATCCTGGCCCGGGGTGTCGAGGCCGCAGTGCTGCCCACCGCCCAGCGCTATGGCATGGGTGTGCTGACCTGGGGCCCGCTCAGCGCAGGCTGGCTCTCCGGCAAGTACGCCAGGCCGACGGACGTCAACCTCACGGCGGGCAGCGGCCGGGCGGCCCTTGAGCGGCACAAGTTCGACCCGTCGGTGCCGGGCAACGCCCGCAAGCTGGAGGCCCTCGGCGAGCTGACGACACTGGCCGACGACGCGGGCCTGAAGCTCGCGCACGTGGCGATCGCCTTCGTACGCGCCCACCCGGCCGTCACCTCGGTGATCATCGGCCCGCGGACGAGCGAGCAACTGGAGGACCTGCTGGCGGGTGTGGACGTCGGGTTGAGCGCGGACATCCTGGACCGGATCGACGACATCGTGCCTCCGGGCACGGACCTGAACCGGGACGATTTCTACTACACACCGCCGGCATTGTCCGACGCGTCCCTGCGGCGCCGCTGACGCCGGGGACGGCCCGTGCTGCCGGGGCACGTCGGAGATCGCCTGGAGGGGATCGGGGGCGGCCCCGCTGCCGTGACTCGGGGCATCGCCCTGTCCGATGCAGTGTTGACACCGGAGTCAGGCAAGGGCGGTACCCCGCACCAGGAGCAGCGCCACATCTGCCGCCGCCACGGCGACCGTCCCGGCGAACGCCGCCTTGCGCCAGTACCGGCCAAGTGCGAGCCCCGCGACCGCTGTCGGCGGCGCCGCCAACATTGCCGCCGCTCCCCATACGCCCGGGGGTCCCGTGGGTCCCAGCACCAGTACCGCCGTTGCCGCCACCAGGGGGACCGGCAACAGCAGCCGGGTGCCGCCGACGCCCAGCCGCTGCGGCAGCCCGCGCATCCCGGTCCCCAGATCATCGCCGATGTCCGGGAGCACGTCGCCCAGATGGGCCGCGATGCCGAGCAGCGCTCCGGCCGTCACGGCCCACCACTGGGGCCAGGGGTGGCCGGGTTTACTCAGGGTGACGACAGCCGGCAGGGTACCGAATCCGATCACGTACGGCAGCCAGGACAGCACCGTCGCCTTGAGCTTGAGGTTGTACATCCATGCCGCCGCCACCGCGGTCAGGTGCACCGTACCGGCGAAGAGACCACAGGCCAGCGACAGAGGCACACACAGCAGGAGGGCGGCGAACGCCGCCGCCCACACCGCGCTCCGGCCCACCGCGCCATCGGCCACCGGTTTGCCGCGGCGGCCGACCGCGGCGTCGCGCCGGGCGTCGAAGGCGTCGTTGCACCAGCCCACCGAGAGCTGGCCGGCCAGCACCGCCGCGCCGATCAGCGCGCAACGCGCCCCGCTCAGGTCGGCGCTGACGGCCAGTGCGGTAGCCAGGACGGTCACAGCGACCACGGGCCCCGGATGGCAGGACAGGGCCAGCCCCACCGCACGGCGGAGCGGCCACGCGGTCGTGCCGCATACCTGTGACTGATCCGTAGTGCCCATCGGGCGATGGTAGGCACTCCGGGACGGACGGGTGTGACAGCCGCACGGGCTACTTGAGGTGTCCTCCGCCTTTCTGCGGGCAAGGAATGGAGCCATGATGCCTCCGAAGCGGGAAGCGGGATGACCCGGATCGCGGCTGTTCACGGCTCCCTGGCACCGCACCGCCACACCCAGGGCGAGATCACCGACATGGTGGCCCGCACCTGCCTGCCACCGGGCGCCGATCGCCGCGCCCTCGATCGCCTTCACGAGAACGCGCGGGTGCGCACACGGCACATGGTGCTGCCGTTGGAGTGCTATTGCGAGCTGGATGGCCTCGGCGCGGCCAACGACGTCTTCATCGGCGCGGCGACCGATCTGGGTGCCGAGGCCGTCCGCGGTGCGCTGCGGACGGCGGGGCTGCGGCCCGCTGATGTGGACCTGCTGATGTTCACCTCCGTCACCGGAGTGGCCGCGCCGTCCATCGATGCCCGGCTCGTCGGGCGTCTCGGCCTGCGACCCGATGTGAAACGGCTGCCCATCTTCGGCCTCGGCTGCGTCGCCGGGGCCGCCGGTGTGGCTCGGCTGCACGACTACCTGCTCGGCTGGCCCGACCATGTGGCTGTGCTGCTCTCGGTCGAACTCTGCTCCCTCACCTTCCAGCGCAATGACGCGAGGCCCGCCAACCTGGTGGCGACCGGGCTGTTCGGCGACGGGGCGGCCGCTGTGGTCGCCGTCGGCGACCGCCGGTCGTCGACGGCCGGCCCGGAGGTAGTGGCCACCCGCAGCCGTATGTACCCGGACACCGAACGGGTGATGGGCTGGGACATCCGAAGCTCTGGCTTCAGGGTGGTGCTGGACGTGGCCGTCCCGGACGTCGTCCGCCGGTATCTCGCCGACGACGTCCACGGATTCCTGGAGGAGCACGGGCTCAAGCCGAAGGATGTGGCCCACTGGGTGTGCCACCCCGGCGGCCCCAAGGTCCTGGAAGCTGTCTCCGAGGTTCTCTCCTTGCCCGAGGGCGCCCTCGACGTCACCTGGCGCTCGCTGGCCGAGGTGGGGAACCTGTCGTCGTCCTCGGTCCTGTATGTCCTTCGGGACACGCTGGAGCAGAGGCGGCCCGAACCGGGAACGCCGGGTCTGCTGATGGCCATGGGCCCCGGATTCTGTTGCGAACTGGTACTGCTGCGCTGGTAGGTCGGAGGACGCATGATCTGGTACACCGCTCTGGTGCTGGCCGTCGCGGTCGAGCGCTGCGCCGAACTCGCCGTGGCGCTGCGCAACACCCGTTGGAGCCGGGCCCGCGGCGGCATCGAAGCCGGCAGCGGGCACTACCCGGCCATGGTCGCACTGCACACCGCCCTGCTGGGGGGCTGCCTCACCGAAGTCTGGCTGGCCGACCGCCCGTTCCTCCCGCTGTTCGGCTGGACCATGGTGGTCGTGGTCATCGCCGCTCAGACGTTGCGCTGGTGGTGCATCCGGACGCTCGGACATCAGTGGAACACCCGCGTCATCGTCGTCCCGGGCCTGCCTCTGGTGACCGACGGACCTTACCGATGGCTGCGCCACCCCAACTACGTCGCGGTCGCCGCCGAGGGGCTGGCGCTGCCGCTGGTCCACAGTGCGTGGGTGACTGCCGTCGGCTTCACCGTGCTCAACGCGGTGCTCATGGCTGTCCGCATCCGGTGCGAGGACGGGGCGCTGGCCTCCGCGGCGGCAGCGGACGTACGGTCGTGATCGACCTCCTGGTGGCGGGCGGAGGCCCGGCCGGCCTGGCGGCGGCGATTCACGCCGCTCGGGTGGGTATGGAAGCCGTCGTGGTCGAGCCCCGCGCCACTCCCGTCGACAAGGCGTGCGGCGAGGGAATCATGCCCAGCGGTGTGGCGGCGCTGCGTTCGCTGGGTGTCGAGGTGTCCGGCCACGACCTGCGCGGGATCCGCTACCTCGCGGGCGCCCGTCGCGCGGAGGCAACGTTCCACGGCAGCCCCGGACTCGGCGTACGGCGGACCGAACTGCACGCCGCCCTGTATCAGCGGGCCGTGGAACTCGGGGTGCGGATCGTTCCGGGCAAGGTGGGGGAGATCCGCCAGGCCCACGACCGTGTCAGCGCGGCGGGGCTGACGGCGCGGTGGCTGATCGCCGCCGACGGCCTGCACTCTCCGCTACGCCGGGAGCTCGGCCTGGACCGTCCCGGGGGTGCGTATCCGCGGCGATACGGCATGCGCCGCCACTACCGCATCGCCCCATGGACCGACTTCGTGGAGGTCCACTGGTCCCGCCACGGCGAGGCGTATGTGACGCCGGTCGGGGACAACCTGGTGGGCGTCGCCGTGCTCAGCCGCGACCGTTGTTCCTACGACGAGCACCTGACGGCGTTTCCCGCTCTCGCCGCTCTGCTCGGGGGCCGCGGGGCGAATTCGGTGCGCGGCGCCGGGCCGTTGCGGCAGCGGGCGCGGAGTCAGCGGGCCGGACGTGCCCTGTTGGTCGGTGACGCGGCGGGCTATGTCGACGCCCTGACGGGCGAAGGCATCGCACTGGCGATGGCGACGGCCGCGGCGGCGGTCAGGTGCCTGGCCGCCGTCCGGCCTCAGGCCTATCCCGCGCAGTGGGCACGGCTGACGAGACGTCACCGGCTGCTGACCGAGGGCCTGCTGAGAGCAGCTCGGTACCCCGCCACAGCACGTCTGATCGTCCCTGCGGCTCACCGCGCGCCGGCGGCCTTCAGAGCGGCGGTACACGCATTGCAGTAGGTACGGCAGCGGAATCCTGCCATGCCATATTGCCGTCCTCGGCGTCCTCGGCGTCCTCGGCGTCCTCGCCGTCCTCGCCGTCCTCGCCCCCTCGTCCCGTACTCGGTGCGAGGCCCCCTCCGCGTGGCCGCAGAGTGGACTCTGCGATGCTGAAAGGGTGCCGCCCACGCCCCGTGCTCCCCAATCCATAACGGCCGACTCCCCCCACCCCGGGGTAAGCCCCCTGCTGACCCAGTCCTGGCTGGACCTGGCATTCCTGCACTGGGCCGCCGATCCGGCAGACGTGGCACCGCTCCTGCCGGCCGAGACCGTTCCCGACACGCTCCATGGGGTCACCTACATCGGACTCGTCGCCTTCCGGATGCACCGGGTCGGCTGGTTCCGCCTCCCCGGCGTCCCTTATCTGGGTACGTTTCCCGAGACGAATGTCCGTCTCTACTCGAGGGATGCCCATGGGCGCCGCGGGGTGGTCTTCCGATCGCTCGATGCCTCCCGGCTGATCCCGGTGGCGGTCGCGCGCACGGTGTTCCGGCTGCCGTACCTGTGGTCCCGGATGGCGATCCGGCGCGACGGCGACACACTCACCTACACCAGCACGCGGCGCTGGCCAGGACCTCGAGGCGCGCACAGCCGTATTGCTCTGCGGATCGGCGAGCGCGTCGAGACCCCCAGCGAGCTCGAACACTTCTTGACCGCACGCTGGGGCATGCACAACACCTTCTTCGGACGGTCGGTGTACCTGCCGAACACGCATCCGCGCTGGCCCCTGCACCGTGCCGATCTGATCGAGTGCGACCAGGACCTGGTGGCGGCCGCAGGACTGCCCGAACCGGCGGGGGAGCCGGTGAGCGTGCTGTATTCGCCCGGCGTCCCGGTTCGCTTCGGCCTCCCGGCCCGCCCCGGCGGCATCCCTACCCCTTGAAGCGGCCGACCGTGCGCTTGGACCCGGCCGCTGCATGCGAGGCCCTGTCCGCCGGGTCATGAGTCTCGCCCCTCAATGACTGACTGTGCCCATGCCCCTCATTCCCAGGGCGTCTTGGCCGACGGATCACCGCGGCGAGGTCGTCGCGGGTGTGCTTGTCGCGGCGGTGGTCGTTGTCCTTGGATACGCCTCCGGCATCGGCGCGCCGGGGGCCGGTGCCGTGAACAGTGCCTCACCGCCGGATACCTATCCGTCGGCGCCGCCGTCCGCCTCGCTGCCATCCGCAGGTGCCCCCGAGGTGGATACCCCTGGGACAGATGTGCCCGGTATTGGTGATGGGTGGCAAGACGGCGGCGCAGGTGCGATGTTGCCGGTGACGGAGGTGCCCGGCGGGGGATCCGACCAGGATCACAGTTCTCAACCTGGCGGCCACTCAGGCCATTCGACCGGCCCCGGCCCCGGCACGCCGTCGTCGCCCGGTCCCTCGCCGTCCGAGTCGCCGGCGTGCAATGACGGCGAGGTTCACCTCGTACAGCCCCTGCTCAACGGTGTCGTCGCGCCCGTGAAGGGGTTGCTGGACAGCCTCCTCGTGTCCTCCCCCTCGCAACCGCCATCGTCCCCGGCGGCGGCCTCGGCTACGCCCCTCTGCACCGGCCTCATGTCCGGCGTCGTGTCCGCTGTCGTGCCGAGCGCCGGCGTGGAGGCGACGCCGTGACCATCCGCCGAGCGAGCGTCGTCCTGCTCGCGCTCATCGCAGTGCTGCTGTGCGCGCCCGCGGCCTCCGCTCACACCGAACTCACCTCCTCCACACCCAAGGACGGCGCCCGGCTCGACCACACCCCGAGCACCGTGCAGCTCAGGTCACCAACGGAGTCCCGATCCTGGGGCAAAGCTTCACGCCGGGCGATATCGGCGATCGGAGGAATCCACCATCCGGCGGAATGGTTGTCCGGGGTGATCGTTTTTGACCGGGTAGAGGTTTCTTTTTATGGCCCCGTGTGTCGATTCGGAAAATATTCATTCGACTAAGGGGCTGGGAGGGTCGCCGCACGGGATGAGTCGATACGCTCGCTCAACGCCGGAAGCCCGGGGGAGGGCATTGATGAGCGTCATTGAAAAGTGCACGGTGTTCAGCCGATCCCGCGAACTCAAGAGAAGCGGGCTATACCCTTATTACCTCAACTTCAGCGAGCGGGACCGGGGCGTGGCTCGGCTTCCGGACGGCCGCGAGGTCGTCATGTGCGGTTCCAACGACTACCTAGGACTGAGCACCGACCCACGCGTATGTGGAGCCGCCGCTGAAGCATCGCGCCGATATGGCGCAGGCTGCACGGGTTCTCGTCTCCTGAATGGCAACCTCGATCTCCATGACCACTTGGAGAAGAAGCTCGCCGAGTTCTTCGGCAAGCCCGCTGCCCTGCTGCTGACCACGGGCTATCAGACCAACCTGGCTGCTGTCACCGGTCTCTGCGGTCCGGGCGATCATGTTCTCATCGACAAGCGGGCGCACGCCTCCCTCGTCGACGCCGCTCGGCTCAGTAGGGCCAGAGTCCAGTGGTTCGCGCACAATGACACACAGGACCTGACCCGCAAGCTCGATCGGCTTCCCGAGAACGCCGGTCGGATGGTTGTGGTGGATGGTGTCTACAGCATGGAGGGCGACCTTTGTCCACTGCCTGAATTAGTGCGGGTGTGCCGCGAGTACGAAGCCACTCTCCTTGTCGACGACGCGCACGGCGTCGGTGTGTTGGCCGAGGGCAGGGGAACGTGCGCCCACTACGGGCTCATGGAGGAAGTGCCACTCGTCACGCTCACTTTCTCCAAGGCTTTCGGATCAACTGGCGGAGCCATCCTCGGTGATGAGGACGTAATCGAGTACCTCCGCCACAACGCACGCAGCCTGTTGTTCTCCGCGAGCTTGAGCCCGGCCAACACGGCAGCCGCATCCGAGTCGCTGCGCATTCTTCAGGAGGAGCCGTGGCGCTCCGAAGCGGTGATCTCCAAGGCAGATTTCATGCGAAGGGAGCTGGCGTCGCTCGGTTATTCAATCGGCGCCGGCCAAGCGCCCATAGTCCCCATCGATACGGTGGACGAAAAGCGCACGCTCATGGCGTGGGATCTCCTGATCGAGCAAGGAGTGTATGTCAACGCGGTGCTCCCTCCCGCAGCGTCGCCGCGCCTGAGAAGCAGCTACATCTCGGTGCACACCGATGAGAATCTCGTGCGAGCACTCGAGGGCTTCGCCGCAGTCCGCGACCAAGTACTCAACGACTTTTTCAACTCGAACTGACCCGGAGTCAACAGCGCCACCGGCGCTCTGCGCACCATCGCTCATTTCTTACCCCGGTGAGATACAGGAATCCTCTCGGAGAATTGAAGAACTTGGGCGCTCATTGTTGTGCGTCTGCGGCCGATACGCCTGAATGCGTCCCTTGCCCGCGGCCTTGGCGCCGTACATCGCCAGATCGGCGTTGCGCATCAATTCGGCGGGGGTGATTCCCGGGGTTGCCACCGCGAGCCCGATCGAAGCCGCGACCACGGCCTCGGTACCGGCGAGGCGGTACGGCATTGTCAAGGCGGACAGCAGCCGCTCCGCCACCTCTCGCGTGCGGGACTCGCACGCTCCGGCGTGCCCTTCCAACAGTGCGGCGAACTCATCCCCACCGAGGCGGGCAACGGTGTCCTCCGCTCGTACCGCGGCCCGCAGCCGCCGCGCTGCCTGGATGAGCAGTTCATCACCCGCTGCATGCCCGGCCGAATCGTTCACTTTCTTGAAGCCGTCCAGGTCGAGGAAGAGCAGTGCGGGCGGGGCACTGTCGGCCGACCGTTTGGCCAGAGCGTGCTTGATCCGGTCAGCGAACAGAGCACGATTGGGCAGGCCGGTCAACGCATCGTGGAACGCCAAATGCTCCAGCCGTGCCTGCAGCGCAACTCGCTCGCTCGTATCCCGGCTGTTGACGATCAACCCGTTGGCGTGACGGCTGATCGTCGACTCGACGTGGCGCCACTGTCCGTCGGCCGACCGCATCCGGCAGGACACACGACGCCCAAGGCTGTGACTGCTGAGCTCGTATTCCTCCCGCAACTTACTGACGGCCTTTGTCAGCGGCGGCAAGTCGTCGGGGTGGATGAGCAGCGGCAAGTGGGTGCCAAGCAGATCCTCGGGCCGGTATCCGAAAACCTGTTGCACAGCTGGACTGATGTAGAGCAGGACGCAGTCTTCTCCAGCGACAGCGATCACGTCACTCGAACCCTGGACGAGCGTACGGAAGTGATCCTCGCGGGTGGCCACCTCTCTGGCGAGGCAGAGACTCTCGGCATGCACCACGCCCTGACGCGCGCTCAGCGCGAGCAGCACGGTGCCTCCGACGACCGGCGTGACCACATCAAGGCGGTCTCCGGACAAGGTGTGCAGCACCACGGCCACCCCGCAGACGACTACGGGGAGGAAGGCTGCCACCACCCCCGCCACGGGCAACTCCCGCCGGTCCACGCCCAGGACACTGTCACCGCCGGGCAGCCACGGCGCTGCGGCGATGAGGAACATACCGGTCATCGAGCATGTCTCGGTGACCGGCAAGGTCGTTGAGACGACAGGATCTGCCGAGAAGATGCGGAGCATGTCGCTCACCGCGAAGATCGCTAGACCGACTGCCGCCACGCTGACGGACGCGCGTTGCCCGCGTCGCATGGCGAAGCGCAGGACCAGCAGCAGTCCCAGAACGAGGATGTCCGCGACCACTCGGCCGAGATCGGACAGCGCTGCCAGGACGTCACCGCCCAGATCTGCCCGATGCAGGAGGAGTACCCAGCCAAGGGTGAACAATGATCCAGCGATCATCCACCCGTCCAAGAGCCGTCGCAACCAAGTGAGCACCGTGCCGCCGTCGCCGGTCGCGACCACCATCCCGGCCACGCCCAGACCGAGCGCGAGGGCGATGCCGGCCACTGCCAGCAGCTCGATCGCCGCATAGAGCATCCCGGTGGACCCCCGCAGTGCGGTTAACTGGCGCAGTACAAGCTCATGCACGCCGGCCGCGCCCGTCGATACGCCGAGCAGTAACAGGCGCAGTCGTACTCGCCCCGTGGCCGATCGTGCACGGGCGAGAATGGAGAGGACGGCCACACCGTGCGCAGTGGGCACCCCGATGTCTGCAACCAGCAGGCCCAACTGGGCGAACCGTCCGCCCACGGTCGCGGCAACTGCGGAGCCGATGCACACAGCCTGACCGACTCCGGCCACGTACAGCCAGCGGTTGCGCAGCTCGACCTGAGGCGGCCCGCCACCGTCACCGCGCTCAAGCACCCTATGCAACACGAACTCCCCGATTGTGCCCAGCACAGAACCCTCGCCCCTGAATCTCCACGTTGGATGGAAACGGGGACGGTAGAAACGTAGAAGGTCCCCTTCTCTAATCGGCACGTATGATAGGGAGTTCACCTGAAATAATGACAGATATCTGTACTTCCGGGACTTTGGGTGGTAGTAGGGCCTCGGTGATCTCGACATCGCCGATTGCTTCTGTGCGACGCCACCAGACAAACGTTTCACCGGAGAGGTGGTCTGCGCCGCGCTCGAGGGTCAGCTCCAGCTTTGGGAGTACCGCATGCGGTAGCGGCGGCGATCCTGAGCAGACCAGATCGAGCGGGTGGCAATCAGTCCGACAAGACTCACCGCGATGATCACCAGTCCCGGTGCGAGGGCCCGGGGGCTGACGATTCCGCTCACCGTCGCCGGACCGTTCGCCTGTCCCGGCACGAGTGGCGTATCGGCCCCGGCGGCAGCCGACGGCTCAGCGGCAGGGTTGAGGGGAGCCTGGCCCGCGCGGTTGCCGTCTGCGGGAGCGGCGGTTCCGGTCAGGCTCACACCGAGGGCCGCCATCGCCTTGGTCACCGGCTGGAAGTACGTGGTCCCCCCGCTGGTGCAGTCGCCGTTGCCGCCCGAGGTCACCCCGAGCGCCAGCCCCTGCGCGAACAGCGGGCCTCCGCTGTCCCCGGGCTCGGCGCAGACCGTCGTCTCGACCAGTCCGGTGACGGTGCCCTCGGGGTAGTTCACCGTAGCGTTCAACCCGGTCACCCGGCCGGAGCGCAGCCCGGTGGTGCTGCCGCTGCGGAAGACCTGCTGCCCGACGAAGGGATCGGCGGCCGCAGTGATCTGCACACCCTGGCCATCACCGACGTTCACGATGTTGGTTCCGCCGGCGGCCTGGCCGCCCTGGTACTGGATGAGGGCGAAGTCAGTACCAGGGAAGCGGCTCTCAGTGGTGGCGCCGACTTGCTGGGCGCCCCGTGTGCCTGTGAACCAGGAGGTGCCGACGGGACCGCAGTGCCCGGCGGTCAGTATGAAGTTGTTCTGGCCGTTGGTCACGTTGAAGCCTGCGGAGCAGCGGCCGTCGCGGGAGAGAATCGGCTCGGCGGCGTTGACCCTGGTGGTGAAGGAGCCTGTGGTCCGTTGCATCTGTACGAAGCCGCCGATCCCCTTGGCGACGTCGGACATGCGCGACCAGTCGGTGGCTGAGACGGTGCTGTCAGCCTGGACGACGACCTTGTTGGACGCGTAGTCCATGGCCCACGCGGTACCGGGCATGCGGGGTGCTTCGCTGAGCGTCTCAGTGGCCGTACGGAGTTGGCGCATGCTGTACGGGACGACCTTGGCGCGCGCCCCCGCCCGCTTGACCTCGGCCGCCGCGTCCGCGTCGGTCACCGCGACGACCTGGCGCCCGTCGGAGCCGATCCAACTGCCGGCGGTGCGTGATACGCCGAGCTCTGAAACGAGACGTGCGCCCACGTCGTTGTTGCCAGAGGTGCTGCCTGCGTCCCCTCGCGGGGCGGAGGGCTCACTCGCCACGGCGTCCGTGATCATCAGCCCCCCGCAGAGCAGTCCGCCGACGGCCGCCAGCCGCGCGATTCGCTGCAGCCTGCGTCGTGCGTGCGTCATCTCTGGCCCCTAAGTCGCTTCGAGGCGGCGCTACGAACGCCGGGGGCCCGGAATTCACGAGCCCTACTTCCATACGTGGCGTGTTGCCATGTGGTTCAGCGACTACCGGACAAGCCGTTGGGCATGGAACTCGCCACCTGTCCGGCCGCCCCGGCGAATTCACCATCAGGTCGCCAACCTCATGCCCTGGGCCAGTGCCCCCGCCGGTCGCACAGTTGGGCCTGCTGAGCCAGCTCTGGGAGTCGACGCGTGCTGCCAGGGGGTGCGTACGGCGGTGATCACAAGCCGTCGGGTACGGTGGCCACGCCCCGGGCTCCGGAGGGCCGAGGCCGACAGCGTCGTCGGCCTTCACCGGAACGAGGCATTCATGCCCTACCAATGAGGAATGCACCCCTGCCGATCGGGATCGGCCGATGCGGTGCCCAGACCAACAGACTCATCGACACCTTCCACGAGGCAGCCGTATGCCCTTCACGGCGCCGGTGACGACATCGCCGGTCCTCAGGCCGCCCCGTCCGCGACGCAACAGGGGAGTTTGATGTTCGGCAAGGTATTGGTCGCCAACCGTGGTGAGATCGCGATCCGCGCGTTCCGCGCAGCATTCGAGCTCGGCATTTCCACGGTGGCGGTGTTCCCCTATGAGGACCGGAACTCATTGCACCGGGCCAAGGCGGATGAGGCGTACCAGATCGGTGAACCCGGCCATCCCGTGCGGGCGTATCTGTCGGTCGATGAGGTGATCAAGGCCGCGCGCAGGGCCGGAGCCGAGGCGATCTATCCCGGCTACGGGTTCCTGTCGGAGAACCCGGACCTCGCCGCGGCCTGCGCGGATGCGGGGATCACCTTTGTCGGACCGCCCTCTTCGGTACTGAATCTGACGGGGAACAAGGCTCGTGCGGTCGCGGCGGCGCGGGAGGCCGGCGTCCCGGTACTCAAGTCGTCGGAGCCGTCCGCGGACGTGGACGCGCTCCTGGCGGCGGCCGACGACATCGGCTTCCCGCTGTTCGTCAAAGCCGTCGCCGGTGGCGGCGGGCGGGGCATGCGGCGGGTCGCCGAGCCCGGCGAGCTGCGGGAGTCGATCGACGCGGCGATGCGCGAGGCGCAGTCCTCGTTCGGCGATGCGACGGTTTTCCTCGAGCAGGCGGTGATGAACCCGCGTCATATCGAAGTACAGATCCTCGCCGACGCCGACGGCAACGTCGTGCACCTGTACGAGCGGGACTGCTCGCTGCAACGGCGCCACCAGAAGGTCGTCGAGATCGCGCCCGCACCGAACCTCGACCCGGTCCTGCGCGAGCGGATCTGCGCAGACGCCGTCGCCTTCGCACGCCACATCGGCTATGTCAACGCCGGCACGGTCGAGTTCCTGGTCGATGAACGCGGCAATCACGTCTTCATCGAGATGAACCCGCGTATCCAGGTGGAGCACACGGTGACCGAACAGGTCACTGGCCGGGACCTGGTGATCGGGCAACTGCGCATCGCCGCGGGCATGACGCTGCCCGAACTGAACCTGACCCAGGACGACATCGTTCTGAACGGTTCGGCTCTGCAGTGCCGGATCACCACCGAGGACCCCGCCAACGGCTTCCGGCCCGACACGGGCACCATCGCCGCCTACCGCTCGCCGGGCGGACCCGGCGTACGGCTCGACGGCGGCACCGTGCACACCGGTGCCGAGGTGTCGGCGCACTTCGACTCGATGCTGGTCAAGCTCACCTGCCACGGCCACGACTTCGCCAATGCCGCCCGCCGCGCGCGCCGGGCCATCGCCGAGTTCCGTATCCGCGGAGTGGCCACCAACCTGCCCTTCCTCGGCGCGGTGCTCGACCACCCCGAGTTCCGTGCGGGCCGTATCACGACGAGCTTCATCGACGAGCACCCCGAGCTGGTCCGGGCCCGCCCGTCGGCCGACCGCGGCAGCCGCATGCTCACCTACCTCGCCGAGACGACGGTCAACCGGCCTCACGGGCCCCGCCCGGTCGTCATCGACCCCGTCGACAAGCTGCCGGCCACCTCCTTCACCGCGCCGCCGGCCGAGGGCTCCCGGCAGCGCCTCGCCGCGCTGGGGCCGGAGGCCTTCGCCGCCGAACTGCGCCGTCAGAAGGCTGTCGCAGTCACGGACACCACCTTCCGTGACGCACATCAGTCCCTGCTGGCCACCCGGGTGCGCACCCGCGATCTGCTCGCGGTCGCCCCGTACGTCGCGCACACCACACCGGAGCTGCTGAGCCTCGAGTGCTGGGGCGGCGCGACGTACGACGTGGCGCTCCGTTTCCTCGCCGAGGACCCGTGGGAGCGCCTGGCGGGAATCCGTGAGGCGGTGCCCAACATCTGCACCCAGATGCTGCTGCGCGGGCGCAACACCGTGGGCTACACCCCTTATCCGACCGAGGTGACGGAGGCGTTCGTCGCCGAGGCCGCCGCCACCGGCATGGACATCTTCCGCATCTTCGACGCGCTCAACGACGTCTCGCAGATGCGTCCCGCCATCGATGCGGTGCGGGCGACGGGAACGGCACTCGCGGAGGTCGCACTCTGCTACACCGCCGACCTCTCGGACCCGGGTGAGTCGCTCTACACCCTCGACTACTACCTCCGCCTCGCCGAGCAGATCGTGGACGCGGGCGCACATGTGCTCGCCATCAAGGACATGGCCGGGCTGCTGCGCCCGCCCGCCGCCCGCACGCTGGTGACGGCCCTGCGGGAGCGGTTCGACCTGCCGGTGCATCTGCACACCCACGACACGGCGGGCGGCCAGCTCGCCACGCTCATCGCCGCGATCGACGCGGGCGTCGACGCTGTGGACGCCGCTGTGGCCTCGATGGCCGGCACCACGAGCCAGCCGCCGTTGTCGGCCCTGGTCGCCGCTACCGACCACAGCGAGCGGGAGACCGGCCTGTCGCTGCAGGCAGTCGGTGATCTGGAGCCGTACTGGGAGGCGACCCGGAAGGTCTACGCGCCCTTCGAGTCCGGTCTCGCCTCACCCACCGGCCGGATCTACCACCACGAGATTCCCGGAGGCCAGCTGTCGAACCTGCGCCAGCAGGCGATCGCGTTGGGCCTCGGCGACCGCTTCGAGCTGATCGAGGACTGCTACGCGGCGGCGGACCGGATGCTGGGCCGTCTGGTGAAGGTGACTCCCTCGTCGAAGGTCGTCGGCGACCTGGCGCTGCATCTCGTCGGAGCCGGGGTCGAGGCCGCGGACTTCGAGTCCGACCCGGGCAAGTTCGACGTACCCGACTCGGTTATCGGATTCCTCCGCGGTGAACTGGGCGACCCGCCCGGCGGCTGGCCGGAGCCATTCCGCACCCGCGCTCTGCACGGCCGTCCGGAGAAGGCCGAGACGCCGACGCTGTCCGACGAGGACCGGCAGGGCCTTCGGGAATCGCGCCGGGCGACGCTCAACCGGCTGCTCTTCCCCGGCCCGACCAAGGAGTTCGATGCCCACCGAGAGGCATACGGCGACACCTCCGTCCTGCCCACCCGGGACTTCCTCTACGGCTTGGAGCCTGAGACCGAGCACACCGTCACGCTCGAACCCGGAGTCACCCTGCTGATCGAACTGGAAGCCATCTCCGAAGCCGACGAGCGGGGCTTCCGCACGGTGCTGGCCACGCTCAACGGACAACTGCGGCCGGTCCCGGTCCGGGACAAGTCCGTCGCCACGGAGGTCAAGGCGGCGGAGAAGGCCGAGCGTGGCAACGAGCGCCACGTCGCGGCCCCCTTCGCCGGAGTGGTCACTCTTCAGGTGGAGGAGGGCGCCTCGGTGTCCGCCGGCCAGACCGTCGCCACCATCGAGGCAATGAAGATGGAGGCTTCCATCACCGCCCAGACCGCCGGCACGGTGAGCCGGCTCGCGATCGGCAAGATCCAGCAGGTCGAGGCGGGCGATCTGCTCATCGAGATCAACTGACGCTCGTGGTGAAGGGGTGGCCTGGTGAGGATCTCCGGGCCACCCGTCAGCTTGACCATGAGACACCGTGGCGTGGTAGTCGCGCTGCTGGACTCGTACGTTCCGACGGGTGTGGGCAGCGGGGAAGCTCCCGGCGAGCCCGGCGCTCCGATGCACTGCAGACGGGCGGCGGGCGCGCGCCGCTTCGATCAGTCGGCTTCGCCTCGGTACTGGGCCATCTGGTCGAGCAGTCGCGACATCAGGTGCGCGGTGTCGCCGGGCGGGGCACGCCGGGTATGCGGACCCTGCGGTGCCCCCTCCGCTGCGCGGGGGCGGGCCGGCGCCGGCCGGAGGGAGCGCGCCCCCTGCGTCGGCCGGGCCCCGGGCCGCTCAGGTGTCTCTCATGCGTCCTGCTGGTCCGCCACTTCGAGGACGAGCTTGCCGTGGTTCTCGCCGCGGAAGAGCCGCAGCAGGGTGTCGTGGAACGCCTCGATCCCGCCCTGTACGACGTCCTCCCGCGTCTGCAGCTTCCCCTCCGCCAGCCACCCGGCCAGCTCGGCAGCGGCCTCGGCGTACCGGTCGGCGTAGTCGAACACCACCATGCCGGTCATGGTGGCGCGGTTCACCAGCAGGGACAGGTAGTTGGCGGGGCCCTTGACCGGCTCCACACTGTTGTACTGGGAGATCGCGCCGCAGATGACGATGCGGGCGCCGCGCGCGAGCCGGGTCAGCACCGCGTCGAGGATGTCGCCGCCGACATTGTCGAAGTAGACGTCCACACCGTCGGGGGCCAGCTCGCGCAGCGACTTCTTCACATCGTCGGTCTGATAGTCGATGGCGGCGTCGAAGCCGAACTCCTCCACCAGCATCCGGCACTTGCGCTCGCCGCCGGCGATGCCGATGACCCGGCATCCCTTGATCTTGGCGATCTGGCCCACCACGCTGCCCACGGCCCCGGCTGCGCCGGACACCACGACCGTCTGGCCGGTCTCCGGGCGGCCGATGTCGAGCAGTCCGAAGTAGGCCGTCATACCCGTCATGCCCAGGGTGCCGAGGTATACCGGCAGCGGCGCCAACGTCGGATCGATGCGTATGACGCCCCTGCCGTCCGAGACGCAGTACTCCTGGACGCCGAAACTGCCCGACACATAGTCGCCCTCGGCGAAGCCGGGGTGCCGGGAGGCGATGACCCGCCCGACCGCACCCGCGCGCATCACCTCGCCGAGCTTCACTGGCGGAATGTACGACTTGCCCTCATTCATCCAGCCGCGCATCGCCGGGTCGAGCGAGAGCTGCAGCACCCGCACCAGCAGCTCGCCCTCACCCGGCTCGCCGACCGGCTCCTCGGTCCGTTCCCAGTCGGTGGGCCGGGGCAGCCCCACCGGGCGAGCGGCCAGACGGACTTGGTGGTTCATGCGGCTCATGCGGGCTTCTCCTCGACGCGGTGACCGACTGGTCGGTATGTCACTCACGAATCTAGCTCCCGCCACCCCGCCCGGCAACGCCCCCTGGCCCCGGATACCCGGGGCACGCTCACCGACGGCCACGTCCCGCCGATCAGGGCAGCAACAGCTCCGCCCAGATGACCTTCCCCTGGGGGGTGTAGCGGGTGCCCCAGCGTTCGGCCATCTGTGCCACGAGGAACAGGCCGCGGCCTCCTTCATCCATCGTGGCCGCATACCGCAGATGGGGCGAGGTGCTGCTGCCGTCGGAGACCTCGCAGGTCAGGGTGCGGTCGCGCAGCAGTCGCACGGTGACCGGTGCGGAGCCGTAGCGGAGAGCGTTGGTGATCAGCTCGCTGAGCAACAGCTCCATGGCGAACGCGAGCTCGGACAGACCCCAGTCGTCCAGCTTCTCTGCCACGGCGGCGCGCATCCCTGCCACGGCGGCGGGATCGAACGGCACGTCCCAGTTGGCGACGTGGTCGGGCGGGATCGCCCGTGTACGGGCGATGAGCAGCGCCACGTCGTCCTTCGGCCGGCCGGGCAGGAGCTCGTTGAGCACCGCCTGACAGCTCTCCTCCGGCGGCCGGTCGGGATGGGACGCCAGGGCCTGACGCAGCAGCTCGATCCCCACGTCGATGTCCCGGGTGCGGTCCTCGATGAGCCCGTCGGTGTAGAGGACGAGTTGCGTGCCTTCTGCCAGTTCCAGTTCGGCGGTCT
Source organism: Streptomyces sp. NPDC048479 (assembly GCF_040651435.1). Classification (NCBI taxonomy): domain Bacteria; kingdom Bacillati; phylum Actinomycetota; class Actinomycetes; order Kitasatosporales; family Streptomycetaceae; genus Streptomyces; species Streptomyces sp. NPDC048479. The sequence goes on along the minus strand of NZ_JBEZKA010000027.1, from coordinate 63,309 downwards.
CGAACGGCATACCGCCCAGGCCGAGGGGCGGCCCGGCCGGCAGATCGGGGAACGACACACTGCCGTCGGGGTGGACCAGCGCGGGCACGGGGTGCCCGGCCCGCGCCATGGCGCAGTGGCGGGAGACAGGATCGTAGATCGCGTACAGGCAGGTGGCGCCCGTGACCCCCGCACCGGCGGCCGCCTCCACCTCCTCCTGGTCGATGCGCCCGACCAGGTCGTCGAGATGGCTGAGGATCTCGTCGGGCGGCAGGTCGAGCGTGGAGAAGTTGTGCACCGCCGTGCGCAGCCGTCCCATCGTGGCCGCCGCGTGCAGGCCGTGACCGACGACATCCCCGACGACCAGCGCCACGCGACTGCCCGGAAGCGGGATCACATCAAACCAGTCGCCGCTCACCCCGGACAGCGCGGGCAGGTAGCGGTGGGCGACCTCGAGGGCGCTCTGCTCGGGCAGTGCCCGCGGCAGCAGGCTGCGCTGCAGAGCCACGGCCAGGGTGTGCTCACGGGTGTAGCGGCGGGCGTTGTCGATGCTTACCGCCGCCCGGGCGACCAGCTCTACGGCCAGGGACAGGTCGTCCTCCTCGAACGGCTGGGGCTTCTCCGAGCGCCAGAAGTTGGCCACGCCCAGAATGACGCCCCGCGCCTGGAGGGGCACGGTGATGAGCGAATGGATGCCGTACTCGACGATCATCTGTGTCCGCTCCGGGTCCTGGGCACGCCAGCCGGGCGTGGCGGACAGGTCGGGCACCAGCTCCGGCCGGCCGCTCCCGAAACCCCGTGCCTGCGGTGTGGAGGGGAGGAAGTCGATCAGGCGGTCGAGTTCGTAGAGGGGATGGTCGTTCCGGATGCCGTGGACGGCGGTGCGGCGCATGTCCGTGGCCGTACCGGCCGGCTCCTCCCCGCGCAGCACCGGGTCGGCCAGATCGACGGTGACGAAGTCGGCGAATCGGGGGACGGCGACCTTCGCCAGTTCCTCGGCCGTACGCACCACGTCGAGGGTGGTCCCAATGCCCAGACCGGCGTCATACAGCAGTTTCAGCCGCTCGCGGGCGATCTCCGCCCTGCCGTACAGCGCCCGCAGCTCCGTGGAGTCACGCAAGGTCGCGACCGTCCCCTTGGGGCCACCGTGACGATCCGTGGGCCGCTGGTTCACCGCAAGCAACCGCTCCCCGGCCAGGTGCACCTCGTCCGTGGCCACGCGGCCCGAGGTCAGCAGCTCCACCGTGGGGGGATCAAGACTGGGCAGCTCCGAGATGTGCCGGCCCTCGGCATCGGGCGGCAGCTCCAGCAGCCGCCTGGCCTCGTCGTTCGCCAGCAGCAGCTGACCTTCGGTGCCGACGATGAGCACACCTTCGCGGACGGAGTGCAGCACGGCGTCGTGATGCTCGTACATGCGGGTCATCTCGGCCGGGCCCAGACGGTGGGTCTGCCGCCGCAGCCGCCTGGCCACCAGCGCTGTTCCGCCCGTGGCCAGGGCAAGCGCGGCCGCTCCGGCACCGAAGATGATCGGCAGCTGTCGGTTCACCACGCTGGTCACGTTCTTGACCTTCAAACCGGCGGACACCAAGGCCACGACTTTGCCCTTGTTGTCGAAGATGGGGACGGTCGCCTGTACCTCGTGGCCGAGCGGGCCGTGGACGCTCTCCGTGTACACGTGGCCGGCCAGCGAGGGCTCGATGGTGCCGACGAACCTCTTCCCGATCCGGTCCGGCTTTGGATGCGTGTAGCGGATCCCCTTCGTGTCCATGACCACGATGAAGTCGACGCCGGCCGCCTTCCGCCCCGCCTCGGTGAGAGGCTGGAGCACCTTGGAGGGATCAGGGGTCTTCAGGGCGGCCAGAACGCCCGGAGAGTGCGCGAAGGTCTCCGCAACGGCAATGGAACGGTTCTTCGCCTCCCTGCTGCTGTCGAGCCGGGACTGCAGCACAAGCGCGAGCACCGTGGTCGCCACGAGCAGCACCACCACAGCCACCTGCAGGGCGAAGACCTGCCCGGCGACGCTCCGGGGATGCTTGTCGGTCAGTGACCGAACCGGTGTGCTCCGGAATCGGCCGAAAAGTTTGACCACGTTGACCTTTCTAGCACCGCACGGTGCTCTGCGGCCAAACATTGATGGTCTGCAGACGGGTCGAGGGCTGGCTCTTCACGGGGCACCGAAGTTATTGCAAGGCGGTTGGGTCGGGGGCTGATCACATCAAGGTGCGTTCAGTGCCGGACGCCCCCTTCTGCAATTCCACCCGACAACCCCTCCGCCGCCCACGCAAGTCAGGCAGGCCGACCACACTCGGGCAGTCCCGTCACCTCAAGCACGGTTGCAGTACGGGTACTCCAGCAGCGCTTCGCCATTCCTGCTGGTCAGGGTCTGATTTTGAGTGTAGGTCGTTCCTGGTGCCGCAGCCGAAATGATGGCCCAGCGCCTTGGTACTGGCCCAGCGCCGGCATTCTGGAGCGGCCGGACTGTACTCACGACGCAATGGGACGCCCATGGAGCTCTCCGAAGGGCTCGGCCTGCTCGACGCCGCCCCTGCGGAGCCGCAGGCCCGGCCCGTACCAGCTGCAGGCGGCCATCGTGGCCTGCCATGCCGCTGCCACCGACGCAGCTGCCACCGACTGGGCGCAGATCGCAGCCCTGTACGGGCAGCCGGCAATGCTGGTGCCCTCGGCCGATCCGCCGGCCGGCGGAGATCACGGACTGATCCCGGACCACTCCCGGAGCCCGGCCAGGCCTCTTCGGGAGTTGCCCGGCCCTGCTTCAGCGTTCCCCGTCCCGCTGGAGACCGTGGTCGACATCAGTTGCGGCGCGGTCGTCGACGTATGGAAGGCGCTGAAAGTGCCCGGTTCCGGCTGCGAGCAGAAACGCGGCCCCGTGTCGGGGCCGGCGCTGGTGCGATCTGCATCAACAGGGCAGATATCTCGAGGTTTGACCATCATGGGGATGCGGTCGGCGTGTGCCCCGGCAGCTCCAGAGGGACCAGAGGGCCTTGCGCCTGAAGCTGTCTCGCTTCTCCGGCGGGTCGGCATCCGGGTCGAGCGAGAAGAACGGGCACTGGGTCAGGTCCATGGATACTCCAACGGCAAGAGGGCAGGCACGGGCTACCTGCGACGGGTGAGGCGAACTTCGAACGAGAGTCTGCCAACCAGCAATGCGGCCAAACGACTTCCCGCAGGCTTGGACAGCCGTGGGGACGATCGACGGGCAGGAGTCAGCGAGCCTCGTACACGATCCAGATCTGTCCTGGGGCGAACGGCATGCGCCCGCCGTCCGGCGTCGTGAACGCGGTGCCGGACTCGGCTGTGTCCCGCTTCCAGTCGGCCTCGTACGCTGTGCCGTTGCGCAGGACCAGCGCGGCGCCGGAGCCCACGGTCTCGGTATACGGAGAGTTGTTGCCCCACCGGTCGTGGAAGCTCGACGGTCGCACCGTCACATACTGCAAGATGACCGTGGCCGCACCCAGTTGCTCCCCTGACGCTGTCCGGAAAGGCGTGCCGTCCATGGTCAGCAGCCACTGCTGCCGGCCTGCCGACCAGGTGAAGCCGAAGCGTGCGGCTGGATAGCGGACGGTGTATGCGGCGATCGGTTTCCCGCCCGGGGGCGGGGGGCCGAAGCTGAGCCCGGCGTATCCGGCGGCGTTTGCGCCAGGGGTGTCGCGCAGGGCCCGTTCGGGCCGCAGATACAGATTGTGCGGGGCGGCTCGATCCCGGCTGCGGAAGTACGCGGCCGGTGCCTTGTCGGGCGGAAGTGCGTTCAAGGGAGCTGCCTTGATGACCGGGAGGAGTTTGGTCTGTGCCCCGGAGAAGGCGAGGGTCGGCCGGTCGAACTGCCGGAGCAGTTCCAGGTCGGTTTCACGAGCGCTGCGCACCGGACCGACGACGGGCGGGACGCGGGAGGAGTAGACAGCGAGTATCCGGCTGAGCCCGGACTCAACCTGCTCGACATAGACGATGTCCGCCTTGTCAAGGCCGGTCTGGGGGCGGGCGGGGCCGACGTTGTCGATCTTCACCGCGAGTACGTGTGAGCCTGGCACGGGCGTGGCACGACCGTCCGGCGGCTTCGTACCCGCGCCGCCCTGGCAGCCCGACACCTCGAGGGCGAGCGTGGCCACCAGCATCGCGAGCGTGGCCACTGCTGTTTTCCTCCGCGTCCCCCGCCCGGCAGGCTTTCGGGCGGTCGTGGACTGACCACAGCACGATCTGTTCCGCATGTCTCCATTCTCGGACGACCGAGAGCGGGGAGGTTGGGCCGAACGTCTCGGATCGAGGCCGAACCACCCACCTCACCACCTTCGGTGATCGGCCGCGCGACGATATCTCGGCTGTCACTCACAGGGGGCCCCACGCAGAGCCCTCTGTCTGCGACCCGCGGTTCAGGCCGTCGGGATCCTCGTGAAGCGCCCGGCGATGTGCAGGTCGGCCTCGATCCGGGCGGCTGTCGCCTGCAGTTCGGGCAGGATCTCGGTCAGGCACTGCTCCACCGTGCGGCGGCTGCTGTGCATGGCGACGTTCACGGCCGCGACCGCTCGTCCGTCGAGGTCGCGCACCGGTACGGCGAGTGAGCGCAGGCCCTCCTCGAGCTCCTCGTCGACCAGCGCGTACCCGTCCTCCGCCACGTGTTCGAAGACCGCGTCGAGCTCCGGCAGGTCGGTGGTGGTCCGGGGTGTCAGCGCCCGCAGTTCGGTGCGCTCCAGCCGGGCGGCGCGATCCCGCGGCGGCAGGTCGGCCAGCAGGACGCGGCCCATGGACGCCGCGTAGGCCGGAAATCTGGTGCCGATCTGGATGTTGACGCTCATGATGCGGCCGGTGGCGACGCGGGCCGTGTACTGGATCAGGTCACCGTCGAGCACCGCCAGGGACGCTGAATCGTGCACCTGCTGGACGAGTGTGACCAGATGGGGCGAGGCGATCTCGGAGAGCGTGGTGCGTGACATCGGCGGATAGCCGAGCGCGAGCACTCTCGGGGTGAGGCGGAAGCTCCGCTCCCGCGCTTCCACATGGCCGAGGTGCTCGAGCGTGATGAGAGCGCGGCGGGCCGTGGCGCGGGCGAGACCGGTGGCTTCGGCGATGGCGGTGAGAGTGAGCTCCGCCCTGCCGTCTCCGAAGGCAGTGAGGACGGTGAGGCCGCGCGCAAGGGATTCCACGAACTCCGCGCCGAGTTCCTGCTTGGAGGAGTTGGTCCAGTCGGCGAGTCCACCGGCCTGCTCCTTCGCGGCCCGCCTTCCCTCGGTCTGCTCCTCCTCGGCCTGTCCCTCCTGTGCCGGTCGGCTCTCGCGCAGGCGCTCCTCCATGGCGGCCACGGCGTCGCGCGCCCGCGGCAGCAGCGACTGCCGTAGTGACTCGGCGCTGTGGCGGCTGGTGTGGCTCACCACGCTCACCGCGCAGACCACTTCTCCGTCGGGGGCCCGGACCGGCAGCGCGAGGGCGATCAGGCCCGGTTCGATCAGCTGGTCGTCCACGGCCCAGCCCTGCTGACGGGCCGCGGCCGCGCGCTCTTCGAAGGTGAGACCGTCCTCGGCCGCGTGAGGAGGCGGCAGAGCGGGCAGGAAGTCATGGCCGTCCGGGTCGGCGGCACGCCGCGCGCGCCAGTGCGCCCACTCCTCCTCGCTCCAGTACCCGGCAAACACCGTTCCCTGCGCGGTGCGTTCGGCGGGCAGCAGGTCCCCGATGCGGAACGTGAGGGACATGGCACGCCGCCGGGTGGTCTGGTGGACGAAGCGAATGCCGTCGTGGTCGGGCACGGCCAGCGACACGGACTCGTCGAGTTCCTCGGCGAGCTTCTCGGCGAGCGGGCCGAGCGGTCCCGGCAGGCGGATGGCGGCCAGATAGGCGTTGCCCAGTTCCATCAGGCGGGGCGCGAGGATGGCGGCGTGCCCGTCGAGACGCAGGTATCCCATGCGCGCCAGGGTGGCGGCGATCCGGTCGACGGTGGAGCGGGCGAGTCCGGTGGAGCGTACGAGCTCGCTGACGGTCATCCGGCCGCCGGCCTCGCTGATGTCACGCAGCACGGAGACGCCGCGCATCAGCGGTCCCACGGCTTCGGCGGGCGCTGTGTCGTGGGGCGGTGTCGTGACGGCCATCGGCCCTCCGTGCGGTTCTGGAGCGGGGCACTTCTGTGTCTTCGAGCATCGGCGTCCCCTCCAGCCGTTGACATTGCGTGGCCGGTGAACGCACACTCGTCGCGTACAAATGAACTGTAGTTCATCTGGCGAACGACTGCATCCCTGCAGGTTCTGTCAGCTCATGACAAGGAACCCCTCCATGGACAAAGTCAAGCAGAGCGCCGCCGAGGCGGTCGGCGACATCGGGGACGACGCCTCCCTCGCCGTCGGCGGCTTCGGCCTGAGCGGTGTGCCGAACACGCTGATCGCCGCGCTCTTGGCTCGTGGTGTCCGCGGACTGCAGGTGGTCTCCAACAACTGCGGGGTGGACGGCGCCGGGCTCGGCACACTGCTCGCAGCGGGCCGCATTGCCCGCGTCACCGGCTCGTACATCGGCGAGAACAAGGAATTCGCCCGCCAGTACCTCGGCGGCGAGCTCGAGGTTGAGCTCGTACCCCAAGGCACACTCGCCGAGCGACTGCGGGCAGGCGGCTGTGGCATCCCCGCCTTCTTCACCCCCGCCGGTGTCGGCACTCAGGTCGCCGACGGCGGCCTGCCCCGCCGGTACGCGGCCGGGGGTACCTCCCGGCCGGAGGCGAGGGAAAGCCAGGTGGCCGTGCTGAGCCCCGCCAAGGAAGTCCGTGTCTTCGGCGGACTCGAGCATGTCCTCGAGTACGGCATCACCACCGACTTCGCGCTCGTACGGGCCGCAAAGGGCGACCGCTACGGCAATCTCGTCTTCAACAAGGCATCCCGCAACTTCAACCCCCTTGCCGCGATGGCGGGCCGGGTGACCATCGCCGAGGTCGAGGAACTCGTCGAACCCGGCGAGCTGGACCCCGATGCCGTTCATCTGCCCGGGGTGTTCGTCCAGCGCGTGGTGGCGCTCACCCCCGAGCAGGCCGCCGACAAGCAGATCGAGAAGAGGACGGTACGAGCCTGATGGCCTGGACACGAGACGAGATGGCTGCCCGCGCGGCCGCCGAGCTGACCGACGGCTCGTACGTCAACCTCGGCATCGGACTGCCCACGCTCGTCCCCAACTTCCTTCCCGAAGGCGTGGATGTGGTGCTCCACTCGGAGAACGGGATCCTCGGCGTCGGGCCCTACCCGACGAATGACGAGATCGACCCGGACCTCATCAACGCGGGCAAGGAGACCGTCACGGTCCGGCCCGGAGCTGCCTTCTTCGACTCCGCGCTCTCCTTCGGCATGATCCGCGGCGGCCACATCGATGCCGCCATCCTGGGCGCCATGCAGGTCTCTGCCACCGGTGACCTCGCCAACTGGTCGATCCCCGGCAAGATGATCAAGGGCATGGGGGGCGCCATGGACCTGGTCCACGGAGCCCGCCGCGTCATTGTCCTGACCGATCACACGGCCAAGGACGGCTCCCCGAAGATCGTCCAGGAGTGCACGCTCCCGCTCACCGGCACAGCCTGCGTGCACCGCATCATCACGGACCTCGGCGTCCTCGACATCACCGAGGACGGACTGCTTCTCGTCGAGACCGCTCCCGGAGTCACCCTCGACGAAGTGCAGGACAGGACCGCCGCGCCCGTCCGCGTCCCCGCCACCACCCGCTGACACCCCTTCTTGGGCCTCTCCCTCCGTCCGTACCAGGAGCTGATATGACCGACCGCCTCCGTGATGTCTATGTCGTCGACGCCGTCCGCACTCCGATAGGCAAGTACGGTGGCGCGCTCGCCGGTGTACGGCCCGACGACCTCGCAGCCGGTGTGCTGGGCGCCCTCGTCTCCCGTACACCCGACCTCGACCCGGCGCGTATCGACGATGTCCTCTTCGGCAACGCCAACGGGGCGGGGGAGGAGAACCGCGACGTCGCACGCATGGCCGTGCTGCTGGCCGGGCTCCCCGTCACCGTGCCCGGCGCCACGGTCAACCGGCTCTGCGGCTCCGGCATGGAAGCGGTCATCCAGGCCGCCCGGGCCATCGCCGTCGGGGACGCGTCCATCGCCGTCGCGGGCGGCGTCGAGTCGATGAGCCGCGCGCCCTGGGTGGTGCCCAAGCCCGAACGCGCCTTCCCCGCGGGTCATCAGGAGATGTTCTCGACCACCCTGGGCTGGCGGATGGTCAACCCGCGTATGCCCAAGGAGTGGACGGTCGCCCTTGGTGAAGGCGCCGAACTGGTCGCCGACCGGTACGGCATCGACCGCGAGGCGCAGGACGCCTTCGCCGTCGAAAGCCACCAGAAGGCCGCCCGTGCCTGGGAGGCAGGTCTGTACGACTCCGAGGTCGTCCCCTTCGACGGCGTCGATCTGGCCCGGGACGAATGCATCCGTGACAACACCTCGACCGAGGCCCTCGCCAAGCTCGAGCCCGTCTTCCGCCAGGGCGGCACCGTCACGGCGGGCAACTCCTCACCGCTCAACGACGGTGCCGCGGCCCTGCTGCTCACCGACGAGGACGGCCTGCGCGCCACCGGACGCGAGCCGCTGGCCAGGATCGGAGCCACTGCCGTGACCGGCATCGAGCCGCAGTACTTCGGAGCCGGGCCCGTCGAAGCGGTCCACCGTGCACTCAAGAAGGCCGGCCGTGGCCTCGGAGACCTCAACACCCTTGAACTCAACGAGGCGTTCGCGGCGCAGGCACTCGCCTGCGTCGGACAGTGGCCCGGACTGGACCCGGCCGTGGTCAACCCGCGTGGCGGCGCCATCTCGCTCGGTCATCCGCTCGGCGCGTCGGGCGCCCGCATCACCGGAGCCGTCGCCCACCAGCTCGCCGCAGCGGGTTCCGGCACCGGCATCGCCGCCCTGTGCATCGGCGTGGGGCAGGGCCTGGCACTCGTACTGGAGAAGTGACCCATGACCGTCACCCAGCCGGCGATCCCCAACCGGCTGACCCAGCAGCAGATCAGCGCGGAGATCACCGATGCCCACGAAGCCGTCCGGAAGGCCGTGGCGGGCGGCAGCGCCCCACCGCACCACCCGGCCCGCGACTTCGCCCCCTACCGCAGCAGCCTGCTGCGCCACCCCCACCGGCCCCTGGTCGCCGTCCGTGACGATCCCGAGGCCGCCGAAGTGTCCGGACCGGTCTTCGGCGTCACCGATGTCACCGAACTCGACGCGGATCTGACCCGGCAGCACGCGGGCGAACCGCTCGGTGAGCGGATCGTCGTCACCGGCCGGGTGCTCGACCGGGCGGGCCGGCCGGTGCGCCGGCAGCTCGTCGAGGTGTGGCAGGCGAACGCCTCGGGCCGATACGCCCACCAGCGCGACCAGCACCCGGCGCCCCTCGACCCGAACTTCACCGGCGTGGGCCGCTGTCTGACCGACGACGACGGGCAGTACCGGTTCACCACGATCAAGCCGGGCGCGTACCCCTGGCGCAATCACGTCAACGCCTGGCGGCCGGCACACATCCACTTCTCGCTCTTCGGTACCCAGTTCACCCAGCGCCTGGTGACCCAGATGTACTTCCCCGGCGATCCGCTCTTCGCGTACGACCCGATCCTTCAGTCCGTCACCGACGCCGACGCCCGCGCCCGGCTGGTCGCCGAATACCGCCACGAGCTGTCCACCCCCGAATGGGCACTCGGCTACCGCTGGGACATCGTCCTCGAGGGGCCCGCCGCCACGCTCCCGGACCCGGAGGACCATTGATGCACCCCACCCCCTCCCAGACCGTCGGCCCGTTCTACGGATATGCCCTGCCGTTCCCGGGCGGCGGCGACATCGCTCCCGCCGGTCATCCCGAAACCCTGACCGTTCACGGGTATGTGCGCGACGGGAACGGCGACCCGGTGCCCGACGCGCTGCTGGAGACCTGGCAGAGCGGGCCGGACGGCACCGGCCGGCCCGGTTCACTGCGGCGCGACCCGGTGACGCGCGGCTTCCTCGGTCGCAACGGCGTGGACTTCACCGGCTTCGGCCGTGTGGCCACCGACGCGGACGGCCACTGGGCGGTGCGCACTCTGGCGCCGCCCGCCACCGCGCCGTATCTGGCGGTGTGTGTTTTCGCCCGCGGGCTCATGCACCACCTGTTCACCCGCGCCTACTTCGCACAGCCCGCCTCGGACTCGCTGCTGTCCGCCCTGCCTCAGGAGCGCAGGGACACTCTGATCGCACACGAGGAGCGGGAGCGGACCTACCGCTTCGACATTCATCTGCAGGGGGAGAAGGAGACGGTCTTCCTTGACTTCCACCGATGACACGGCCGGCTGCCCGGAGTGGGACACCGGGTTGCTCGCACCCGTCAGGGCAGGCAGCCCCGCCGAGGCGGCCACCGGCGACCGGGCGGTCCTGCAGGCCCTGCTCGACGCCGAAGCCGCCCTGACCCGGGCGCAGTCCGCCGTCGGACTGGCACCGGCGGCGGCGGGCCACTCCGTCACCGAGGCCGCCCACGCGGACCGGTTCGACGCCCGCTCCCTGGCGCTGCGCGCCCGAGGCGGCGGCAACCCGGTCATCCCGCTCGTCGCCGACCTCACACACGAGGTGGCCCAACGCGCCCCGGAACACGCTGAGTTCGTCCACCGCGGAGCCACGAGCCAGGACATCGTCGACACCGCGCTCATGCTGGTCGCCGCCAGTACCCTGGATCTGACCACCGCCGATCTGGTGCGTACCGGCGAAGAGCTGGCCCTGCTGGCGGACGCGCACCGCGACACACCGATGCCGGCGCGCACACTCACGCAGCACGCCGTTCCCACCACCTTCGGTCTCAAGGCCGCCGGATGGCGCTCCCTGGTCCTGGACGCCCACGACCGTCTCGCCCGCGTCCGGCTCTCGCTGCCCGTCCAACTCGGTGGTGCGGCAGGCACACTGGCCGCCTTCCACGCGTACGCGAACCATGGCGACAATGAGGAAGACGTGGGCCTGGCGCTGATCGCCGCGTACGCCGCCGAACTCGGCCTTGCCGCCCCCGACATGCCGTGGCACACGCTCCGCACGCCGGTCGCCGACCTCGGGAGCGCACTCGCGTTCACCGCCGGCGCACTGGGCAAGATCGCCGCCGATGTCCTGGTGCTCTCCCGTACCGAGATCGGGGAGGTCGCCGAGTCGGCCGGCGGTGACTCCTCCGCCATGCCCCACAAGAGCAACCCGGTCAGGGCGACCCTGATCGCCTCCGCCGCCCGCCAGGTCCCGTCGCTGTCGGCTGCTCTCCACGGTTCGCTGGCCGCGGAGGACGAACGGCCCGCAGGAGCCTGGCACGCGGAGTGGCAGCCCCTGCGAGACGCCCTGCGCCTGACCGGCGGGGCCGCCCACAATGCGGCCGAACTCTGCGCCGATCTGCGGATCCTGCCGGAACGGATGCGTACGAACCTCGATCTGACCGGCGGTCTGATTCTCAGTGAACGGCTGAGTGCCGAGCTCGCCCCGGTCATCAGCCGCGGCGCCGCGAAGGAACTGCTCGCGAAGGCCTCGCGGCGCGCCGCCGAGCACGGCACCGGACTGGTCGAGGCCCTGCAACAGGAATCGGGCGGGCTCCCCGAGGCGCTGCTGCGCACACTCGCCGACCCTCTCGGGTACCTCGGCTCCGCCGCCTCGCTCACCGACCGCGCGCTCGCCCGCCAACCCCACCGGGACCTCTGATGACTCTTCACCACCGAGCCGAAGGACCCCTCGACGCACCCCCGCTCTACCTCGGGCCGTCGTTGGGCACATCGCTCGCCGTCTGGGACAAGCAGGCTCCCGCGCTCGCCCGGCACTGTCGAGTGGTCCGCTGGGATCTGCCGGGCCACGGGGCCTCGCCGACAGGCCTGCTTCCCACTCCTGCCGCCATGGCAGATTTGGGACGTCTGGTGCTCGACCTCGCCGATTCCCTGGGCCATGACTCCTTCGCGTACGCGGGCATCTCGCTCGGCGGAGCGGTCGGCACATGGCTGGCCGCGCACCATCCGTCCCGGATCACCTCGCTCACCCTCGTGTGCTCATCGGCACGGTTCGGCGAACCCCAACCCTGGCTGGACAGGGCCGAGTTGATGAGGACGAAGGGGGCGGGGCCGCTCGCCGCGACCGCCCGCGACCGTTGGTTCACGCCCGCCTTCGCGGCCTCGGGCGATCTCGCCGTCGACTCGCTGCCCGCCGACCTTCGATCCGTCGATCCGGAGAGCTACGCGGGCTGCTGCGAAGTGCTCGCCGGCCTCGATCTGCGACCCGACCTTGCCCGTATCACCGCGCCGACCCTTGTCGTCGCCGGCCGCGACGACAAGGCCACGCCGCCACCCCACGCACGGGCCCTCGCCGACGGCATCCGAGACACACACCTCGTCGAACTGCCGCGCGCCGCCCATCTGGCCAATGTCGAGCAGCCTCGCGCTGTACTCGACGCCCTGCTCAGCCGACTCGGATCCGGCCCGGAGCGCGGCGGCCCGGAGCGCGGCGGCCCGGACCGCGGCGGCGACGGGATGGCAGTGCGCAGGGCGGTGCTCGGTGACGCGCACGTGGACGGAGCCGTGGCCCGTACGACTGCGCTGGTGGCGGGTGGCCGCAGGGAAGAGCTCGCGATGCACGTCCGCGCCGCCCTGCGCAACGGCCTGACTCCGGACGAGATTGCCGACGTCCTGCGCGAACATGATGTGAACCACCCCCGGGGAGAGGATCGCTGATGCACACCACCGTCGGCATCATCGGCGGCGGCCCCGCCGGACTGCTGCTCGCCCGGCTGCTGCGCAACGCCGACATCGACAGCGTGACCCTGGAGTCGCGCGACCGCACCTATGTGGAGAGCCGCCAGCGTGCAGGCATCCTCGAACAGGGCACGGTGGACGCCCTGCGCTCCGCCGGAGTCGCGGAGGGCGTGGACCGCGAGGGGATGGTCCACGACGGTATCGAGCTGCGCTTCGACCGAGGCGCCCACCGGATCGACTTCCGCGCTCTCACCGGCTGCAGGAGCGTGATGGTGTATGCGCAGACCGAAGTGGTGAAGGATTTGATAGCCCGCCAGCTCATCGACGGCGGTCCGCTGCTGTTCGAGGCGGAGGTGCGCTCGGTGGAGGGCGCCGACAGTGACCCGCCGGCTGTTCACTACCTCCACGAGGGGCGCGAGCAGACCCTCACCTGCGACTATGTCGTGGGCTGCGACGGCTTCCACGGGGTGACGCGCAACGCGGTCCCCGAGTCGGCCCGGACGACGTACGCGCGTAGCTACCCCTACTCCTGGCTGGGGATTCTCGCCCAAGCACCCCCGGTCTACGACGAGTTGATCTACGCCCACTCGGCGCGTGGCTTCGCCCTGGCCAGCATGCGGTCGCCCGCCGTCAGCCGGCTCTACCTTCAGGTCCCCAATGACACCGATCCCGCCGACTGGCCGGACGTGCGCATCTGGGATGAACTGGATGCCCGTTTCGCCATCGGCACCGACCCCGGCTGGAAGCTCGAGCGAGGTCCCGTCTCCTCCAAGGCGGTTCTCCCGATGCGCAGTTCGGTGACCGAGCCGATGCGCTTCGGCCGTGTCTTCCTGGCCGGGGACGCGGCGCACATCGTCCCGCCGACGGGCGCGAAGGGCCTCAACCTGGCGGCATCCGACGTAATCGTCCTCGCCCGCGCACTGATCCACGAGCAGATGACGGGCTCGCCGGAGCTGCTCGACGCCTACTCCGACACCTGCCTGCGCCGGGTCTGGCGAGCGGAGCACTTCTCGTACTTCATGACGACGATGCTCCACACGGACCCGTCCCAGTCTGCCTTCGACACCCGTCTGCAGCTGTCCCAGCTGCAGCGCGTGGCGAACTCGCCCTACGCGGCAGCGGAGTTGGCGGCCAACTACACCGGGCTGCCGATCGCGTGAGGTAGGGCGACAGCCGGGCACGGGCGCACAGAAGAATGCCGAGCAGGCTTCCCTTGCTGATGACTAGGGTGCATGCGTGATCAACAGCGAGGGGGCCCGGCTCGGGGCCGAAGCGGCACGTCGCCTGGCTGAGGCCGACTGCTGCGAGATCGAACCAGGCCTCAGCGACGACGAGTTCCACCGCATCGAGACGACATACGGCTTCCGTTTCTCCGACGACCACCGCGCCTTCCTGGCAGCCGGCCTGCCGGTCAGCCAACCGCCCGACGAGGCAGCGCCATGGGAGAAGCCCTGGCCCGACTGGCGTAGCGGCGACAAGGACGATCTGCGGTATCGCCTCGCCTGGCCCACCGACGGAGTCCTGCGAAGCGTCGAACACGGCTACTGGCATCCGGCGTGGGGCACCCGTCCCTCTGCACTCGAGGACGCCCGTACTGAGGCGCTGAACCATCTGGCGCTGGTGCCGCAGCTGGTTCCGGTCCATGCGCACCGGTTCCTGCCCGCGGGACAGGGAACCTTCGGGCGGCCTGTCCTCTCGATGTGGGGCACGGACATCATCTACTACGGCGTCGACCTGGCCGACTACATCAGCCATGAGTTCGTCGAAGATGAAGATGAAGATGAACACGAGGGTGAACACGAGGATGCCCCCGCCAATCCGCCGGCATCGGTGAGGTTCTGGGAGCACTTCATCCAGTGAAAGACCAGGGGCCGGCCGGAAGTGGGATCGCTTCCGGCCGGCCCTGGTCTGTCCGGGGGGCGGGGAGAGGTCAGCCGTCGGCGGCCGTCACCGGCGACGCCTTCACCGCCCGTACGGACGCGGCCCCGCTACGGCTGCCCAGCCGGGCCGCCAGCGGGACGAGGGACACCGCGATCGCCCCGAGCAGGCCTGCCAGGGCGAATGCAGTGAAGCCCCAGCTCTCGTTGCCGCCCTGGGCGAGCGCGCCGCCCATCCACGGGCCGAGCACGGCACCCGTGCGCCCGACGCCCGTCACCCAGCCGAGGCCCGCTGCGCGTTCGCTGCCCCGGTAGACCGTGTTGGTGGCCGCGTACACCATCACCTGGGCGCTGAACAGCCAGACCCCGGTGAAGGCGACGACGACGTAGGTGATCCCCAGCGGCAGGTGCGACTTCAGCAGGAGTGCGCCCGCCGCGGTGAGGAGGAACCAGATCGCCGAGACCTTGACCGCGCCGAACCGGTCCGCCGTACGCCCGGCGATCAGCATGCCGACGATGCCGCCGGCGTTGATGACGAGCAGGAAGCTGACGGAGGAGGTGAGTCCGTAGCCGGAAGCCCGCATCAGCTGCGGCAGCCAGGTGGACACGCCGTACACGAGGAGCAGACCGCAGAACGAGGCCAGCCAGAGTAGGGGCGTCGCCCAGCGGGACTCCGGCCGGAACAGGGCCAGTACGGCGTCGAAGCGGCCCTTCGCTCCGGAGTCCGGGGCCTCGACGGCGGAGGGGCGGGGAATGCCGAACCGGTCGGCGACCGCGTCGGCCCGGTCACGCTCGCCGCGGGCGAGCAGCACACCGGGGGACTCGGGCAGCACCTTGTACAGCAGGGGCCCGACGATCACCGCGGGGAGCACGCCCGCCCAGAACACCCAGCGCCAGCCGGCCGAGGGCGCCACCGTCAGTCCGAGCCCCGTGGCTGCCATGCCGCCGAAGTGGTACGAGGTCATCAGTAGCCCGGTGGTCAGTGCGGCGCGCCGCGGCGGCGCGAACTCCATCACCATGGCCAGACACAGCGGCATGAGTCCGCCGAGGCCGAGGCCCGCGATGAAGCGGCCGGTTCCGAACAGCGCGGGGGAGCCGGCCGTCGCACAGACGGCGGAGCCGAGGGAGAAGAGCGTCACGCTCACGATGAGCACGGGCCGGCGGCCGAGCCAGTCGGTGATGTTCCCGGCGACGAGTGCGCCGATGAGCATGCCGAAGGTGGTCCAGCTTCCGATGGTGCCCGCACTGGCCGGGGTCAGCCCGAGGCCGGGGTCGTCGAGCATGTGCGGCATGACGGCGCCGTAGATGTTGACGTCCATACCGTCGAAGAAGACGGCGAGCCAGCAGAGGGCGAGGACGGGGAGCACGCTGCGGAGTGTGTGCGTCGGTCGTTCAGGGTCCGGGTTCCGCGCGCCCGGTGTACCGGTGGAAGTCATATGTGTCCCTGGATGCGAGCGAGATCGACTATGTTCGCCTGGTGAACTACATTTCACTGTTTGATTGCGATGAGTGTCGGGGCGAGGCGGGCGGGTGTCAATGCGCCGGCGGCGGGAGTTTGCCGTCCACCGGGCGAAGGGAGCTGAACACACGGCTGGGGCCCCGGAGTCCCGGGCTTCAGCCCGCGCGGGAGTGCTGGAAGCCTCGTAGATTGATCAGTGGGCAGGGCCATGGACCGCAGGAACGGGCAGGCGCGTGATGGCATGACTCTCGACTACGCAGCGCTGTTTGCCGCCACGCCCAGCCCCTACCTGGTGCTCGACACAGATTTCTTCATCGTCGACGTCAACCACGCATATCTTCAGGCCACGCTCCGCACGAGAGAAGAACTGGTCGGGCAGTACGTCTTCGATGCCTTTCCCGACAATCCCGCGGACCCCGAAGCCGACGGGGTGCCGAATCTCGAGTCGTCGCTCCACCGCGTCCTGAACTCCCGTAAGCCCGACTCGATGGCCCTGCAGAGGTATGACATCCCACTCACCGACAGGCCCGGTCTGTTCGAGGAGCGGTGGTGGTCCACGATCAACACCCCGGTCCTGAAGCCGAACGGCACCGTCGCATGGGTCATTCACCGGGTCGAGGACGTAACCGCCTTCATCCACGCGCGTCGCCCGGGCACAACCCACAGCACGGGGGGCGAGGAGATGGAAGCCGAGCTCTACGCGCGGGCACGCGAACTGCAGCGACTCAACGAAGAACTGCGCCAGGCACACGCCCGTGAACGCCACGTCGCGCTCGCTCTGCAGGAGGCCATGCTCCATGTACCCGATCTGAGCAAGCACACGGACATTGCGGTGCGCTATCTACCCGCCATTGGATCGCTGAACGTGTGCGGCGATTGGTACGACATCGTCGATCTTCCCGACGGCTGCTTCGCCGTAGCGGTCGGTGACGTGGTGGGCCACGGGCTGCAAGCCGCCACCGTCATGGGAATGCTCCGCAGCGCGTTGAGCGCCGCGGCCCGGGCGGTCGAAGGCCCGGCCAAAGCACTGGAAGTGCTGGGTCTCTACGCCCGTTCCGTCGACGGGGCACTGGCCGCCACCGCCGCCCAGGTGCTGATCGACACCGGTCGCCGCGTGATCACCTACAGCAGCGCCGGCCACCCACCGCCCATCCTGTTGCATCCGGACGGTGCCTGCGAGCTCCTGGACCAGGCCACCGACCCGCCGCTGGGCGCCCGACCCGCACACGCTCCCCGCCCCCAGAGCAGCCGCGCCTACATCTCCGACGCCACCCTCGTGCTCTACACCGACGGACTTGTCGAGCGCCGAGGCGAAGATATCGACATCGGCCTCGCCCGCCTCACCGATGCCCTGACCCACCACCGGCGACTCGGAGCGGAAGGCCTCGCTGACGCCGTTCTGGCCCGTCTCGACGTGAGTGGCGGGGCCCGCGACGACATCGCCCTTGTCATCGTCCGACTGTGACGCCCGCCGGCGTTGTGGCTGAGGGTGCCGTCCGCCAGGATCCCTTCCGGAGCGCCGCGCTCCGGCCTCCGGAGACCGTTGCCGGAGCCGAACCCGGTCGCGTTGGGTTCTCGCATCGCAATGGATATCGGTGCGGCGCATGATGGTGGACATGGCGAAGCCGACCATCCTGACCGTCGACGACGATCCGGGGGTGTCCCGAGCCATCGCCCGCGACCTCCGGCGCCGGTACGGCGAGCGGTATCGCGTGCTCCGCGCACCTTCGGGTAAAGAGGCATTGGAGGCTTTGCGGGAGGTCAAACTGCGAGGCGAGCCGCTCGCGGTGGTGATCGCCGACTACCGCATGCCGACGATGAACGGGGTGCAGTTCCTGGAAGCGGCCATGGACCTCTTCCCGCTGGCCAGACGGGTGCTTCTGACGGCGTACGCCGACACCGGCGCAGCCATTGATGCGATCAACATCGTCGATCTCGATCACTACCTGCTCAAGCCGTGGAGCCCGCCGGAGGAGAATCTCTATCCGGTGCTGGATGCGCTGCTGGAGGTGTGGGCGAGCGCGCCCGACCCGGAGGCGGGGGAGACACGGATCGTCGGCCACCGCTGGTCGGCGCCATCGTTCGCGGTGCGGGAATTCCTTGCCCGCAATCTTGTGCCCTACATCTGGATCGCCGCGGACGACCCCGAAGGCAGGCGGCTGCTGGATGCGGCCGGGCTCAGCGCCGACGACGTGCCGCTGGTGATCACGGCCGACGGCAAAGCCCTGCAGGCGCCGAGCGAGGCCGAGCTTGCCGCCCAGGTCGGGCTGAGCACCACCCCGGCCTCAGACTTCTACGACGTTGTCGTCATCGGCGCGGGCCCCGCAGGTCTCGGCGCCGCTGTATACGCGGCCTCCGAGGGGCTGCGCACGGTACTGGTGGAGCGGAGCGCAACCGGAGGGCAGGCCGGCCAGAGCAGCCGTATCGAGAACTACCTGGGTTTCCCCGACGGAGTGTCCGGGGCGCAGCTGACGGAACGCGCACGTCGGCAGGCCACCCGTTTCGGCGCCGAGATCCTCAGCGCCCGAGAAGTGGTGTCGCTCGAGGCGGCGGGGGCAGGCCGGGTGCTGCACTTCAGCGACGGGACCTCGATCGGGGCGCATACCGTCGTGCTGGCCACGGGGGTGTCGTACCGGCGGCTGAAGGGGCCGGGCCTTGATGAGTTCACCGGAGCGGGCGTCTTCTACGGCTCGGCCTCCTTCGAAGCAGCCAGCTGCACGGGGGAAGACGTGTACATCGTCGGCGGGGCCAACTCCGCCGGCCAGGCCGCCGTCTACTTCTCCCGCTACGCCGACCGCGTCCATCTCCTGGTCCGGGGAACCGACTTGACCCGGTCGATGTCGCACTACCTGGTACAGCAGATCGACGACATCGCCAGTATTCAGGTTCACCCGCACACCGAAGTGGCGGGCGGCGAGGGCGACAGGCATCTGCAGCGCCTGATACTGCGTGACAACCGCACGGGTGCCGTCACCACGACCGATGCCTCATGGCTCTTCGTCTTCATCGGCGCGGAACCGCCCACGCAATGGCTCGACGGTGTCGTCGCCCGTGACGAACGGGGTTTCGTGCTGACCGGTCCCGACCTGCTGTCCGGGGGAGCGCGTCCCGCGCGCTGGCCGCTGTCACGGGACCCCTACCATCTCGAGACCAGCGTGCCCGGTGTCTTTGCCGCCGGCGACGTACGGGCCGAATCGGTCAAACGGGTCGCATCCGCGGTGGGGGAGGGAGCCATGGCCGTCTCCCTGGTGCACCGTTACCTGGAGGCGCAATGAATACCCCGAGCCCGCGCGACAGGCTCAGCCCGGCCGAACTGCAGGCCCTGTTCCTCTTCGAGGCCCTCGACGACGAGCAACTGGCCTGGCTCGCCGAGCGCGGCCGCGTCGAGGCGCGACCCGGTGGAGCGCCCGTCTACTCTCAGGGCGAGGCCGCCACCTGTTTCTTCGTGCTTCTCAGTGGCACGGTCGCTCTCGTCCGCCGCCTCCACGGGGACGACATCGAGTTCGGTCGCACCGATCAGGTAGGTGTCTACAGCGGAGCCACTCAGGCCTACCTCGGGGACCGGGTGGACCAGGCCTACCTCAACACGCTGCAGGCCATCACGGACGTCGAACTCTTCGTGCTGCCCGCCGAAGAGTTCGCCCACGCGGTACGCACCTGGTTCCCCATGGCCCTGCATCTGCTCGAAGGCCTCTTCTTCGGCACCCGTGCCAGTAACACCATCATCGGCGAACGCGAACGCCTGGAGGCCCTCGGCTCGCTCACCGCCGGACTCACCCACGAGCTCAACAACCCCGCGGCGGCAGCCGTACGTGCCACCGACTCGCTGCGCGACCGGGTCACCAAGATGCGCCACAAGCTCGCCCTCATCGCCGACGGCCGTGTGGACGGCACCCGTCTGCACCACCTGGTCGAGATGCAGGACGCGGCCGTCCAGCGCGCCTCCAACGCCCCCAAGCTGTCGGCGATCGACGCCTCCGACGCCGAGGACGAAGTCACCGACTGGCTGGAGGACCACGACGTCGGCCGGCCCTGGGACATCGCCCCCACCCTGGTCGCCGGCGGCATCGACGCCTCATGGCTGTCCGAGGCGACCGACAGCCTGGGCGACGAGAACCGGCAGGCCGCGGTGGGATGGCTGACGTACACGATCGACACCGAGCTCCTGATGGGAGAGATCGAGGATGCCGTCAACCGCATCTTGGGTCTGGTGGATGCGGCACGCCAGTACTCCCAGCTCGACCGTGCCGCTCAGCAGCCCGTCGACGTCCATGAACTCCTCGACGCCACCGTGGTGATGCTGCAGGCCAAAATCCCCCCGGCCGTGCGGGTGGTGAAGGAGTACGACCGCAGCCTGCCGCCCATTCCGGCGTATGGCGCGGAGCTCAACCAGGTCTGGACGAACCTCATCGACAACGCACTCGGCGCGATGAACGGCAGCGGTACCCTCACGATTGCCACCTGGCGCGACGGCGACCGACTCTTCGTCGAGGTCCGCGACACCGGCTCCGGCATCCCGGCCGACATTCGCCCGCGGATCTTCGAGCCCTTCTTCACTACGAAGCCGGTGGGCGAGGGCACCGGTCTGGGCCTCGACATCTCCTACCGCATCGTGGTCAACAAGCACCATGGCGACATCAGAGTGGACTCGCAGCCGGGCGACACGAGATTCCGCGTCTGCCTGCCGATCACACCGCCCTCGAACCCCGAGGAACCGCCGCCCGGTGCTGCCGAGAACTCCCGAACCGAACCTGCCGTCCGGACAGGAGAGGTGCCCGCGTGAGAGAGGGATCCCCTGCCGGAACGGTCCTGCCCCGGACGCCCCGTCGTGTCGCCGTCACTTGCTTCGGCGGCGTGGGGGGTGCGGTGGGTCGGCGGGAGATCCAGAGTGGAGGTCGAGATGGCACGAGTTCTTTACACGGCGGAGGCAACCGTGACAGGCGGTCGCACAAGCGGCCATGGGCGCACAAATGACGGAGTCTTGGACGTCCAGCTCCGTGTGCCCAAAGAGATGGGCGGCGATGGGGGTGGCACGAACCCGGAGCAGCTCTTCGCAGTGGGTTGGGCGGCCTGCTTCGAGGGTGCACTCGGCGTGGTGGGTCGTCGCGAACGTATCGAGGCGGGCGACGTTTCGATCGACAGTCGCGTCAGCCTCCTTCCCACCGAGGATCGTGGTTTCAAGATCGCGGTGGAGCTCCATGTAACCCTGCCGCAGATTCAGGATCCCGAGCAGGCAGCGCGGATTGTCGCTGCCGCACATCAGGTGTGTCCGTACTCGAATGCCACACGGGGCAACATCGACGTCACGCTGACCGCCAACGGTCACGACGTCGGCTCGCTCGGGGGCGGGTGAGCCGACGTCGCAGAAGGTCCATCACCGCGCATTCACCCTGGCCGGGTGGATGGGCGGTGGCCGCGATGGTGTACAACTTCGTCAGCCCCGATGCCCCGCACCGGCATGAGCCACGCTGCGACCTCGACATGGCGAGCTACAGCATTGTGAAGACGGTCAAGGAGACGCCCGGGGACCCCGCGTCCGACTGGAGCTGGGAGCCGAAGGACTCGTTCCACGCGCTGGCTCGACACTACGGCCGGCTTCGGTGCTGACCGGAGCCGCGGCGGTGCTTTCGCCGGGCGTCGGCTGCGCGAGCACCTGATCCAGGCTCAGGGGCGATACGGACTCCCACCAGCAGTTCGCCGAGGGCTACTTCCTGCGCCGCGACGGCATGCAGTGGTTCTGGGACCAGTGCCTCGCCGACGAGGCCGATCGGGCGCAGATCACCGCCTCGCCGCTGCGAGCCAACCACCGAGCAGCTGGCCGGACTGCCTCCGGCGCTCGTCATCACCGGCGAGGCCGACGTCCTGCGCGACGAGGGAGAGGCGTACGCGAACAAGCTCCGCCAGGCAGGAGTCCCCGTCACCGCCACCCGCTACCAGGGCATCATCCACGACTTCGTCATGCTCGACGCCCTGCGCGGTACGCACGCCGCCGAGGCAGCCATCACCCAGGCGGTAGCCACGCTGCGCACCGCCCTGCACCCCGCGGGCTGAACGCACTCGCCGCTGCGCGCGGACCCTCCGGCATCCGCTGCCGGAAGGCGCACGCCCGCGCCCGGCGGGGCGGGTTGCAGTCGCAGCACAGCCAAGACGAACGACGTACGTCGCTGTGCCCGCCACGCCGGAAACGAGCGCTGGACGGCCATTCCATGGGCATGCGGTCTCCGGCGCCCGTCGTAGCGTCGCATCCTTCTGCTGGGCGGGGTCATGACCTGGCCGGCCCCGTGGGCTCCGCGACTCCGGCGGCGTCCGGCGTGACCTCTGCTGTCCCTCGGCCGGCCGACGCGGTCGAGCAACCCCGGGTCAAGCACGTCGTCTGTGACCGGCTCACCCCAGCCGCCCCACCCCGGTCCGAGCCGATCAGGCCTTGCTGAAGAGCTGTTCGAGGATGACAGCCACCCCGTCTTCCTCGTTCGACACGGTGTGCCGCCGCACCGCGGAGAGCACCGCAGGATGGGCGTTGGCCATGGCGAAGCCGGTGCCTGCCCATTGCAGGATGGCCAGGTCGTTCGGCATGTCGCCGAACGCGACCACCTCCGAGGAGTCGATTCCGCGCGCGGCGCACAGGGCAGCGAGGGTGCTTGCCTTACTGACACCCGGCGCGCTGATCTCCAGTAGACCCACCCCGCCCGAGTGGGTGAACTGTGCCACTCCGTCGGCCGACGCTTCCGCGGCTGCGAGCAGGAAGTCCGCATCGAGCTGCGCCGACCAGGCGAGCAGCTTGGTGATGGGTACATCGGTCAGCCACAGGTCCAGCAGGGACGCCACTGCCACCTCGGCGTCGGCGCCCCCGGGGAACCGAAGTCCGAACCCCGGCTCGTACAGAACCTGATGGCCGGTCTCCACGGCGTAGCCCAGTCCGGGTGCGGCTTCCGAGAGCACGGTGGCCACCTGGCGGGCGGCGGCTACCGGCAGGGCCCGTGTTTCGACGACGGTGCGCCCCGCGACGTCGTAGACGAGGGCACCGTTGCTGCACACCGCCGTTCCGACCAGGCCGGTCGCGGTGGTGAGCATGTCGACGAACCGGGGTGGCCGGGCGGTGACGAGGACGATCTCCGCACCGGCGTCGACGGCGCTGCGCAGGGCGCGCGCGGTGCGCTCCGAGAGAACGCCGCCGCGGCGCAGGAGTGTGCCGTCGAGATCGGTGGCGATCAACCGAGGAGGTTTCATCGCCCGATGTTACTGAACCGCCCGGCGCTCGGAACCGGAGCCCGAACTGGGCTGGAAAGATGGCGGCCGTACGCCAAGCTCAGTCCCGATACCGGACACGCCGCGATCGCGCTGCAGGACCGAGCGCAAATGGCCGGTGTGCTGCCGGGGTTGGAGGGTGATCCGAACGGATACCGGGCCCTGGTGGTGCTGCGGGTGGATGACCTGGACGCCGCGCACGCCGAGCTCGCCTCGCCGGGGGGCGGAGTTCACCCGGCACCCGGATCCGATGGGCGACCGGATGCGGTCGGGTAGCTGAAGGACCCGGAAGGGAAATCTGATCGAGCTTCAGGAATGGCTGGCGTTGCATGAGCGGGCCCACAACGCGCCTGCGTAGGAGGCGCAGCAGCTGGTGGTCACCTCAGGCGGCCCAGCATGCCGGGCGCGCCGTCGGCGCAGTGGGCGGTACCGGGACGTATCGTGCTCTGCCGACAGGCCAAACGCCCCCGCAGGAGGCCGAAGTGGATCGAAGAGAAGTCGCCGAGGTCCTGAACAAGCCGCTCGCGCTCGAGCTCATGTCCTCGGACATCCCGGCTCGGGTGGCTTACACCGGGCTGGACGGAGGGCCACGCGTCATCCCCCTCGGCTTCCTCTGGTCCGGCGCTGACATCGTCATCTGCACCCTGCCAAGTTCGTACAAGGTGCGGGCGCTCGCCGCCAACCCGAAGGTAGCGCTGAGCATCGACACGACCGGCCGGCAGCCACCGCATGCGCTGCTCGTCCGTGGCACGGCTGACACCGAACTTGTCGAAGGTATCCCCGCCGAGTTCCTGGAAGCAGGGAAGAAGTACGTCACCGACGAACAGTGGTCTGCATTCGAAGCCGAGGTGCGGTCGCTCTACAAGCAGATGGTCCGAATCGCCATTACCCCCGAGTGGGCGAAGCTCCTGGATTTCGAAACCACCATCCCCAGTGCTGTGGAGCGGTTGGTGCGTGAACGTGCCGAGGAACAGGGGGGCTGAGCGGGTGCAGCAATGGACGCCCCCACCACTCCTGGACTACGAAATTGCCCTGAGGCAGCGTCCGTTCGACTCACCGGCCCTTCTCTGTTCACCCAGGGCGGAGGCGGCCGACGGGCCGCGCGCCGGCTGAGAGATCAAGAGCGGGCAGGAGAGTGATGACGGTACCCCCGAGTCCAGTGGTTACATCCGCCTGGGTTGTCGAGCACCCCGGGCCGATCACGTCCGCCCCGCTGCGGTTTGTGGAGCGCGAGACTTCCGCGCCCGGCCCGAGCGAGCTGTTGCTGCGCGTGCGCACCTGCGGGGTGTGCAGGACCGACCTGCATCTGGCCGAGGGTGACCTGGCACCCCACAGGCCACGCTGCACGCCGGGCCACGAGGTCGTGGGCGAGGTGATCGCCGCGGGGTCCGCCGTTCAGAACTTCCGCGTCGGTGACCGGGCAGGGGCTGCCTGGCTGGCGGAAACCTGCGGGCAGTGCCACTACTGCCGTACCGGGCGGGAGAACCTGTGCCCCGACTCCCGCTATACCGGCTGGGACATCCACGGTGGCTTCGCCGACTACATGGTCGTGGATGCCCGATTTGCCTACGTTCTGCCGGAAGGGTGGGGTGACGAGGAAGCCGCGCCACTGCTGTGCGCGGGGATCATCGGCTATCGGGCGCTTCAGCGGGCCGACCTGCCGCGCGGCGGCCGGCTCGGTATCTACGGGTTCGGAGCCTCCGCGCATCTGACCGCCCAGCTCGCCATCGCGCGGGGTGCTGAGGTCCATGTCGTCACTCGGTCGCCACGTGCGCAGCGGCTGGCGCTGGAGCTCGGGGCGACGTCCGCCGGAGAGGGCGCACCCCCGCGGCCGCTGGAGGCCGCGATCCTGTTCGCCCCGGCCGGGCGCCTTGTGCCGGTGGCGCTCGAGGCGCTGGACCGCGGCGGCACACTCGCGATCGCCGGTATCCACCTGAGTGCCGTACCTCCGCTCGACTACGACCAGCATCTCTTTCAGGAGCGGACCGTGCGCAGCGTCACCGCCAACACCCGCGAGGACGGCCGTGCCTTCCTCGCCGAAGCAGCGCGGCTGCGGCCTACGGTGCGGGTCACGCGCTATCCGATGCGCAGGGCCGACCAAGCCCTGGAAGATCTGGCGGTCGGTCGCGTCACCGGAGTCGCGGTACTCGTCACGTCATGATCCACCGCTGTGCGGCCCGCCCGCTCGGGCACCGCCCAGTGGTCCGCGCAGCAGCATCTCGTCCTCCGGAGGAAAAGGGGCTCCCGAGTCGGGTCCGGAGTCGCAAAGCCTGACGGGTCCTTACCGATGTTGCGAGATACTCCGGGTTGGCGGCGCCGGGGTGTGGCCGGGCTGTGGGCCGTAGGCGGTCAAGAAGCGGTTGCGGAAGGAATCCATCCGCCAGACCGGGGCCTTCGGACCGGGTTTCAGGCCGTCCTGCCAGCCCCAGCCGGAAATCCGGTCCATGACGGCCGGGTCGTGGGCGACGATCGCGATGGGTACGTCCCGGCTGGCGTGGGCGCCGGTGACGATCGAGGCGGGCTGGTGGTCGCCGAGGAAGACGAGCACGGTGTTGTCGTTTCCGTACTTCTCCACGTAGGAGACGAGGCTGCTCACCGAGTATTCGATGGAACGCCGGTACTCGGTGCGCACCTGGTCGGCGTCCTTCCACACCTCTTTGGGGTCCTTGCCCTCCTTTTTGATGGCGTTGTACACGGAGCCGTCACCGAGCTTGTCCCAGCCGATCGTCTTGGGGATGGGCGCCCAGGGGTTGTGGCTGGAGACGAGGATGATCTCGCTCATCAACGGCTTGTTGCCCGGTTTGCCGTGCTCGAGGCGCTCGAAGGCCGAAAGGCTGTACTGGTCGGGGACGGGCGCCCAGCTGAACTTCGGGCCCTTGTATCCGAGCTCCCGAGAGTCGTAGACGTTGTCGAGGCCGTAGAACTGCCCCTCCGGCCAGGACCGGGTGACGCCCGGCATGATGCCCACCGTTCGCCAGGCGTTGGCGCGCTGGAAGGCGCCGGTGAGGGTCAAATGGTCGCTCGAGGTGACACTGCGGTAGCGCTGCTGGTTTTTGATCCACAGGCCTGACATGAAAGTGGAGTGCGCCAGCCAACTGCCACTGCCGAAAGTCGGCGAGGTGAGGAAGGCGCTCCGGGAGGAGAACCCGGCCGCGCGCAGCCGACTGGTCCCGTTTGCGAGCACCGCGCCGACCTGCGACGCCATCGCCGGGTCCTCGACCGCGCTGCGGCCGTAGCTCTCGATGAAGGCGAAGATGACGTCCTTGCCGCGCAGCCCGGTCAACAGCTGGTCGGCCGGGGTGTCGCTGAACTTGTCGACGCCGGCTTCCTTGGCGAACTCCTGCTCGTCCTTGATGCCGGCACGTACCGCCTGCGCGCGGTGCTGGGCGAGCTCGGCCGTGTTCCTGGAAGCGACCGGTACGCCGGCAATCTGCACGCCCAGCGCCACACAGGTGATCCATGCGGTCCCGAGTATCACTGTGGTGCGGGTCGCCATGGCACTGTGCCGCGCTATGAGGCGGCTCAGCCGGACGACCGCCAGCGTCATGAGGAGGAGCAGGGCGAGGACGAGGACCACGACCCCGATCACGGCACCGATTGCGCCGGCCGGGCCGACGGAGTCCTTGAGGAACGACTCGGCGTCGTCGAACAGTATCCAGTCGAGCACCAGGTCGAACGGCCGGTCGAGAACCCAGTAGAAGCCCATGTCGAGGAGGTTCAGGATGGTCACCAGGCCGAGGCCGACCCCGGCGAGGACCGCTCCCACCCGCCTCGCTTTCGGCGGCAGGACGAGCAGCACGGCAGCGCCGAAGATCCCCTCTACCGGGATGCGCGCGAACGCGCCGGGCGTGAGGCGGCCGAGTTCGTTCGGTACGAGGAGGGCGAAGAGCACAAGCACGGCGGCCAAGGCGGTGGTCACCCACGCCACGGCCTGTGCCGCGGCCGGGTGCTTGCCCCGCCAGCCGCCGTCTGCGACAGCCTCGTCCGGGTCGGCCCGGTCGTCCGGGGCGTCACTGGCGGCGTCATCTGCGGTGGCGTCCTCACGAACGCCGGTGCCGTCACTCGCGGTGGCGTTCTGACCCGCGACGGCATCGTCCGGCGTCAGGCCCTCCGCCATCTTGTCCGTATTCGGACGCCGACGAGGGCGCGTGAAGAGTGACAACCCGAAGGTCCTTCCATGCGAAGCCCGGTGGTGGCACGGCGGACCAGGCCTGGGAGCTCGGGGCCGCCCTTATCTGTACGGCCTGCCGGCGGCTTCCGTTCAATCACCGGTTCGCCCAAGCGGGAAGCGTACGCACCGGCGAGGGTGAACTGGTTGGCGGGGGCGGCCTGCAGGCCGGGCAAAGCCCGGCAGGCGGTCGTGGCCACCCTGGGCGAAGATCCCCGGATCACCTTCGAGACTGCGGACGCGGACACATGGCTCGACACCTACAGTGACCCTCGCCTCTCCCTCGCGTACGTCGACTGCCGCCCGGGCATGTTCCACCGCCTCATCGACCTGCCGGAGCCGGGCGGCCGGTACGTCGCGTAGACCTGATGACGCAGGCCACCTAACCCGCCGGCCACCAGCCATGTGCCGATGCCCACCTCGCACACGTGCCCGAGCAGCCCAACCGGCCTGCCACACCGCTGAGATGGGCGTCCAAGCCGGTGGTATGCGCACGGATCTGACGGTCTATCGTGGGCGGCATGTCCGCCCCTGAGCTGATCCGTATCGTCTCCCGCGACTCGCCCATGGCCCTGGCCCAGGTGGAGCGCGTCCGCGCCGAGCTGGCCGCGCTCCACCCCGCCACCACGACCGAGGTGGTCCCGGTCAAGACCACCGGCGACAAGTGGATGGGCGACCTCTCCCTGGTCGAAGGGAAGGGGGCGTTCACCAAGGAGGTGGATGCCGCCCTCCTCGCAGGCGAGGCGGACCTCGCGGTGCACTGCGTCAAGGACGTCCCCGCCGACCGGCCCCTCCCCGCGGGCACGACCTTCGCCGCATTCCTCAAGCGCGACGACATCCGAGACGCCCTCATCCACCCCGACGGCCTCACGCTCGACGACCTCCCGGCCGGCACAAGGATCGGCACCTCCTCCGTGCGCCGCGTCGCCCAACTCGCCGCTTCCCACCCGCACTTGGAGTGCGTTCCGTTCCGCGGCAACGCCAACCGGCGCATGGAGAAACTCGCCGCCGGCGAAGCCGACGCCCTCCTCCTCGCCGTTTCCGGCCTGGAACGCATCGGTCGCACCGACGTGATCACCGAGGTCCTCTCGCCCGAGGTGATGTGCCCGCCGATCGGAGCCGGAGTCCTCGCCCTGCAATGCCGCGAGGGCGACACCACCCTCATCGACACCGTCAGCACCCTCGGCGACCCTGACACCTACCGCGAGACCACCGCGGAACGTATGTTTCTTCACGTCCTCCAAGGCCACTGCAACAGCCCCATCGCCGGCTACGCCAAGGCTCATCGCAACGGCGACCTCTCCCTGCGCGCATGCGTGTTCACCCCCGACGGCAAGACCGTCCTCAACGCCCACGAATGGGCCGGCCCCCTGGACCCCGCCACCCTGGGCACATCCGTCGCCGTCACCCTGCTGCGCCAGGGCGCACGTGAGCTGATCGACAGTATCGCCCACTGAAGATCCCCTTCAGCTGCCATCAGCTGTGTGAGCGTTGAGATGCTGAAACGCAGGTTCAGGCCCAGGCCGGCCGCTCCTCACTCGCTGGCTTGACCGTGTGGGGCTGTGTGGCTCTTGGGGCGGCTCAGGTGGCGGTGGGCAGCTGGACGATTGAAGCGGGTGGGACGGGAGCCGCAGGCAGTTCGAGGGGTGGCCGCGACTTCGGCGGGCCGGGGGCACCGGTGCCTGGAGCCGCGCTCCGGGTGCGGTAGGTCGCCAGCCCCCACTGCTGGTCCACGATGAGTGTCAGTCCGTGGTCGGCGAAGTCGGGCAGCAGCCGTTGGATACGTGCCTTGAGTGCCCGAAGCGTCATGGGCAGGCAGGGTGTTCCCAGGAGCAGTCTCAGATGGTGGCAGCAGACGGGAGCCTGCGCTCTGGCGATCAGGTCGAACAGGAGGCGCTGGCTGGCGGTACTCCCCGCTGACCCACGCGGCACCGGCGTGGGCGGGTGGCGTCTCAGGTCGGCATGGATGCGCCAGGCCAGCTCAGCGGCCGGTCTCTGCCGGTCGAGGACGTCGAACGCCCCGGCTGTGAACGCGGCGACGGCATCCCGCCCTTCGTGCCGCAGTACGGCGACGGGGGCGATCAAAGATGCGGCCCGGACGAGCCTTGCCAGCCCGTCAGCCTCCGTCGTGGGCACATCGAGCAGGATCATTGCCGGTCTTCGGTCCAGTACGGAGGCGCAGGCCGACTCGCTTCCCCAACGCACAGCGGAGCCGAGCGCGAGACCCGCTTGGCCCAGCCTCAAGGCCAACGTCGAACTCGAGGTCTCGTCAACCGACACCAACGTCGGCATGTGTGCGCGGACGGGTGGGCACGGATGGATGCGCCGTGTTGTCTGGGTTTGCATCGATTAGGCCTTGTCCTGGACGTGGTCGGTTTCTGCGGCGCTCATTGCCGCTGCCGGAGAGGGAATTCGGGTCACGCCATTGCGGACCGCTGACGGCGAAGGGCAGGTAGCGGCTCCCTCCCCAGCGGCAGGGAAGAGCGCGCCCGGTCAGGCACCGCCCGGCTCGGCGCGGGCCGCAACGAGAGTGTCGATCTCACGGGCGTGAACCACGGCAGGTAGCGCACCGGGCGGGCGAGGGGCCGGCGAGAGCTCCGCACCGGGCGACCGGGCCACCTGTCTGGCTGTCTGACAGCTTCACGGGGCGATCCTGCGGGCCGTGAGGAGGCGCTGTCAAGGGCTACGGCGTGCGATCACGCACAGCTGTCCAGCCTCGGAGCCGGCGAGCCAACGAGCTTGTGCATGGTTGGCGGTGGCGCGTCGACGAGTATGAAATCGCGTGGGCGTCACATTTGGTGTCCGGCTATCAGGGTGGTGACTTGCTGCAGTCACTTCCTGGCGATGCTGCCGGTCGTCGCTCACCCGGCAGAATCCCGCACACTATTCGGAGTTGGGCCGGGCCCTCGCGCGCGGCGGCCCGAACTACCGCTTGTCGACGAGTCATTCGGTGCCCTGGACGCACGACGGGGGACTCGGTGTCGGCGGCACTTCACTCGTGCCGGCAGGGCCGTACGAGACTTACCAGCTACTTCAGCGTTCTATAACCACGGTCAGTGTGGGTAGCATCCGGCAGCAACACAGGTACGAGGAAAGAGAGCTGTCGTGCCGGAGAACAACCCCACCCTGAAATCCCAATATGCGAACCAAGTGGCTGCCGACATCGAGGCCAACGCGAGGGAACAAGAACGCCTCAAGTCCGAGGCTGCCGCACTGCATGACCAGCTTGAGGCGCTGCAACAGGATCACGAGATGCTGGTGAGCATGCAGGCAACCCTGGGGGCCGCCCCTGCCAAGGACACCCCAGCGGCAACGACCTCAGCGGTTCCCAGGGCGCGGCGCGCCAACGTGGTTGCCGGCAAGGGCAAGCGCCCCAAGAATGGGCCGAAGAGAAAGGCCGATGCGAAGGCACAACCTGCCGGGCCGCCGCTGCGTGAACTCGTCGTCGCCCTGCTCGCCGAGCACCATGAACCGCGGTCAGCAGCCGAAGTCACCAAGGAGCTGGCGCAGGCGCACCCGGAGCGCACGGTCAACGTCACACTGGTGCGCAACGCCCTGGAATCATCGGTCGCAAAGAACCAGAGCGAGCGCACCAAGCAGCAGAAATCCGTCTATTACAGCGCTCTCACCGGCAATCCCTCGGCGGAACAGCCGGCTCCTTCGTCCGGGTGAGACCTGGCTCGGCTTTTGACCTCCGGAGCTGACGGATTGCCCAGCGGGCTTGGGAAATTGCGTTGGCTTCACGATGTGTCCCAAGGCGACGAAACCGATGCCAATGGCCAGAAAAGACGGGGAGCGGGCGCTCCGGCTGAGCACCATGAGAATGGCGCCTGCTCCCCAGAGCCGGGGGCAGATGAAGACCCCGGTCAGCGCCGGCGCGGCTCGGCCGGGCTCACCGCCCCGCCGGCTGGGCGGGCAGTTTGAAGATGTGCTGCGGGGTCACGATGCTGGTGATCGCCTGGCCGAAGAGAGTGCTTGGTTCAGAGCCCTTGTAGCCGATGTCCGTGTTGAGGAGCACGACCAGGGTCGCCTTCGACTCCGGCAGGTAGACGACCAGGGACTCGTAGCCGGGCAGCGAGCCATTGTGGCCGATCCAGCCCGCGACGTTGAAGATGCCCAGGCCGTAACCGGTGTTCGGCAGGCCGCTCGGGCTCATCTTCAGGCGCTGGGCCTGCGTGGCGGGGCGGAGCAGAGTGCCGGTGGCGAGGGTGCCGGCCCAAGTACGCATGTCGTTCAGGTCGGAGATCATGGCTCCGGCGGCCCAGGCCCAGGAGGGGTTCCAGTCCGTCGCGTCCTCGGTCTTGCCGGTCGCCGTCTGGTTGGTGTAGCCGTGGGCGTGCGGGGCCGGGAACTCCGCGGCCTTCGGGAAGAGCGTGTGGTCCAAGCCCGCCGGTGCGACGACGTTCCGGTTGATGAACTCCGCGAGGGGCTGACCGCTGACCTTCTCCACGGCGAGGCCGACCAGGATCAAGTTGGTGTTGCAGTACTCGAACTTCTCACCGGGCTGGAACTGCACGGGGTGCTTGAAGGAGTACGCGAGCAACTCCTGCGGCGTGAACGGTCGTCGGGGGTCGGTTGTCAGTGCCTTGAAGAAGTCGGGATCCATGGTGTAGTTGAAGAGTCCGCTGCGCATGCCCGCCAGCTCGCGCAGAGTGATCCGGTCTCCGTTGGGGACACCGTCCACGTACTTCCCGATCGGGTCGTCCAGGCTGACTTTGCCCTGGTCGACCAGCATGAGCAGGGCAGTCACGGTAAAGGTCTTGGTTTCGCTCCCGAGCCGCATGTTCAAGCCGGTGGACATGGGCGCGCCCGTCGCCTTGTCTGCGACCCCGAACGCGCGGACGTAACTGCCCTTGCCGGGAGCCCAGAGTCCAACCGTCACGCCGGGCACGTGCGCTTCGCGCATGACCTGTGTGACTGCCTTGTCCAACTGCTTGGCCACAGCGGGAGTGAGTTGCGGGAAGTCGGACGAGGACGATGAGGATACGGCTGGTGCCGGGGCGGGTTGGGAGTACGCGGATTCCGCGGACACCGAGATCATCAGCAGCCCGGCCGCCACGGCGCCCGCCGCCCCCCTGCGCAGCCGTGTGTGCAAGCGCGTCATGAGCCGGCTCCCGTCATGAGAGGACAAAGCTCCAAAAGAATCGTAGGCCCTGGTCACAGGTCCAGCGACTTGAGCGGTTTTCCGCGCGCACCTTGGGGAACTCCTGCTCTTCCTGCTCCTGACGCTGCGGTTGTCGCGGGCGTAGGTTCCGAACTGTGGCTGCTGGATGAGCTATGGCTGTTGGACGGCTGCGCGCTGGCGGGCCGTTCGTACGGCGGCGGAGAGATGGTCGATGTCGTAGGCGCCGTGGTGGCGTACTCCGTTGATGAAGAAGGTCGGCGTCCCGGACACGCCGCTGTGGTCGGCGGATTCCACGTCCTCGGCCACCCGCGCGGCGCCCACCCGCTTCCGCAGGTCGTGCTCGAAACGCTGGACGTCCAGGCCGAGCTCTGCCGCGTAGCCGACCAGATCGGAGGCCTTCAGG
The DNA here is from genome assembly GCF_040651435.1 of Streptomyces sp. NPDC048479. NCBI lineage: Bacteria > Bacillati > Actinomycetota > Actinomycetes > Kitasatosporales > Streptomycetaceae > Streptomyces > Streptomyces sp. NPDC048479. The sequence goes on along the minus strand of NZ_JBEZKA010000027.1, from coordinate 30,351 downwards.
GCGTCCTGGCGTTTGAGGAGGAGATCGTGCATCCGCCAGAAGGCACCCTGGGCGGCTGCGGCACAGGACGCTTCCGCGGCCAGTTGGGCATGGGGGTGGACATCGGTCAGGGGCAGATGCCGCCATACGTAGCGGACATCCCCGAAGCCGGCCAGGAGAGCGCGAATGACGGGTTCCGCCTTACCGCAGTAGGGGCATTCGAAGTCGCCGTACTCGACCACGGTCACCGGTGCGTCCCGGGGTCCACGGATGTGATCGCGTTCGTCGTCGACAGCCGAGGCCAGGTCGACGATGCCCTCCGTCGCGCCCAACAGTGCACGAATCTGCGTACGGCGCGGTAGCAGTCCGATCACGGCCGTGACCGCCCAGGTGAGGGCGAAGGCACAGACGACCGCTGCGAGGATGCCGATCTTCGCTTCTTCGAGCTGGTCGCCGGTGAAGGCGAGGGTCGCGATCAGCAGGGACACGGTGAACCCGACGCCCGCGATGGTGCCGCCGGCCGCCGTCGCGCCCCAGCCGACCGGCGGACGCACCTGTCCGTGGCTGAGCCGGCTCGCCAGCCACGACATACCGAGGACCGCAACCGGTTTGCCCAGGACGAGGGCGAGCAGGATGCCCATGGTGACCGGCGACCCCACCACAGCCGACAGCTGCTCGGCGCCGACGGGAATGCCCGTGTTGGCCAGCGCGAACAGCGGCACGATCACATAGCTGGTCCACGGGTGGAACATCTGCTGCAGCCGTTCGTTCGGCGAGATGGCCGATGCCAGTCCCTGCCGTACCGAGCGCTCGAGCTCCGGCGTCGGCTGTTCACGGAACAGCCGGAACAAGCCGCTCGCGCGCTCCAGGTCGCTGCGGGCCGCCGGATACGCGTACGTGAGCAGTCCAACGGCCAGACCGGTGACGACAGGGTCGACGCCGGACTTCAGCAGTGCCGTCCATGTCGCGACGCCGAGCAACGCGTACACCGGCCCTTGGCGTACACCGGCGGCCCGCAGCAGCAGAATGCCGCCGAAGAGGCCCAGCGCCACCAGGAGTGCGGCCACGGCGATGCGGTCGCTGTAGGCGACGGCGATGACGCCGAGCGCGACGAAGTCGTCGACGACGGTGACCGTGAGGATGAAAGGGCGCAGGCCCGTCGGCAGGCGCGAGCCGAGCAGGGCGAGCATCCCCAGGGCGAAGGCGGTGTCCGTGGACATTGCGGCGCCCCAGCCGTGCACCGAGGCGTGGCCGCTGTTGATGCCGAGGAAGATGGCAACCGGTACGAGCATGCCGGCGATGCCGACGAGCAGGGTCAGTGTCACGCGTCGCCGCTCGCGCAGCTCGCCCATGTCGAACTCTCGGCGTGCTTCGAGTCCGACGACAAAGAAGAACAGCGTCATCAGACCGTTGTTGACCCAGTCGCGCAGGCTGAGCGACACGCCGTGGGAACCCACCTCGATCGACAGGTGCGTGCCCCAGAAGGCTTCGTAGGAGGTCGGCCCGATATTTGCCCAAGCAAGCGCCGCCACCACCGCGACCAGCAGGAACGTGGCACTGCCCGTCTCAGTCCGCAGGAAATCGCGCCACGGCGTTCGCATGGCGTCGCCGCAAACGGTCTGCCCGGCCAGGCCGGGAGCCGCTGAAGGTTCGGTCACTTCGTGATTCTCTCCCGCATCCAGCGGTTGGGCCTGCTGTCGCGCACTCGTCACCGTGTCGCACGCCGGGTCGCATTGGCCCGACACGCCTCATGTCTCAGGGTTCGATGACGAGCAGTTCGATGTGGCCGCCGCGGAGCGTGAACTGGTAGCGCAGATCGACGACCCCGCCCGGGAAGTTGCCTTTGAGATGGTGAGTGGCGATGTGGCGGGTGCCGTCGACCTCTTGGGCACCGGTGAGCTCGATGGTGTACGTGTATTCGCCGGCGGAGCGGGTCAGCCACTTCTCGATCGCTGCGCTGCCGTTGTAGGTGTGGCCGTCGTCAATCACCGTTGCGTCAGCGGCGAACGCGGTGATCGCCGTGGCGGTGTCGTGGGCGCGATGGGCCTTGAGGTAGCGGGTGATCGCCTCGGGGAGTGCGGCCGGCTCGATGGGCCGGCCCGGGGCCTGGTTGGCGTTCGTTGTGGTCCTGACTGTGGTTGTCGGCGGATTTCAGACGGCGTGGTTTCAGACGGCGTGGTTTCAGACGGCGTGTTCTCAGGCCGCGTGGTTTCAGACGGCGGGGGTGGTGCCGCCGTCGATGACGAGGGGACATCACACGGGATCCGATCCCGGGCACGGGCTGGCCACAGCCCCGCTCCCGTCGTAACTGCTAAGATAGAAGCTAGTAACTTCGACTTTAGCAGCAACTCATTGGAGATGGTCACCTTGGCGAGCCGGATCAGGCTGGAGGACCGCGAGTGCCCGCTGTCCACGACGGTGCAGCATGTCGGCGAGTGGTGGACGCTGCTGATCCTCCACGACGCTTTCGACGGCTACACCCGCTTCGACCAGTTCCAGGACAGTCTGGGCATCTCTTCGAGCATGCTCACCGCCCGGCTCAAGACGCTGGTCGCCGACGGCCTGCTGGAACGCCGCCCGTACCAGACCAACCCCGTACGCCACGAGTACGTCCTCACCGAAATGGGCCGCTCCCTGCGCCCGGTGATCGTGGCGCTGGCCGCATGGGGCAACGCCCGCCTCGACCCGTCCCAGCGCAGCATGATCCTTGTGGACGCGAAGAGCGGCGAGGAGGTCGAGCCCATAGTTGTCGACGCCGTGACCGGCCACCGGCTCGATGACAGTGACGCGTACCGCTTCACCGCGGGCCCCGCCGCCAGTGACGCAATGCGCGCCCGCTACGCCAACAACCCCGAAGGTCGCAGGCGACCGGCGTAGCCGCTTGAGGGGCGAGGCGTTCACCGACGCCCCCGGCGCCGGTCGGGCAGCAGAGTCAGCTGCTCGCCGTGGGTTGCTCGGCGGGCTCGGGCACGATGCGGTGCAGACCCTTGCGGTCGTAGTACGTGGTCATGGCGAAGCCGAAGAGCAGGGCGGCCACCAACCCGATGCCCATCATGGTCCAGCCCCGGGTGAGGCCGGCATCGGCGCGGGCGTCGAAGTACAGGATCGCCCGGACGCCGTCGGTGAGCTGGCGCATTGGCTCGAAGTAGGACAGCACGCGATAGAAGGTGGGCAGTGCCTGCAGCGGGATGGTGGCTCCGGAGGACGGCAGCGACAGGGCGATGAAGACAAACATGCTCATCAGCTGCCCGATCCCGCCGAACGCGGCGTTCAGGGCCTGGACGCCGACCCCCACCGTGGCTGAGGCGCACACCGAGAAGAGCCAGAGCAGCGGGATGTGGGGGGCGTCCATCCCCAGGATCGCGACACTGGCGAGGAGGATCAGACTGGATGTCAGCAAGGACAGTACGACCGACATCGCGCAGGTGACCATGAGCATGTGCGTGCGCGAGATGGTCACCGTGGGCCGCTGTCTGCGCAGGGGCCCGATCTCGCTGGCCGCGTAGCCGAGGCCGACGTCGACGCTGTTGCTGATCACGTTGCCGCCCAGGAAGCCGACCAGGACCAGCAGCAGCGTGTAGTAGAAGGCACTCAGCCCGAGGCCGCTGTGCGTGCCGATCGGATGACCGACCTTCACCTCGACCGAGACCGGATCGGCGAGCAGGAGCCGCTCGGCGTTGGTCACTTGACCGTCTCGGGCCTGGAGGCGCTCAGTGAGCGAGCGGCCCAGTTGCTTCGATGCGGCGTGTGCTGCCTGTTGGGCGATCGAGGTGGCCAACGACGCGCCCAGGCTGCCGGCCGAAGGATTGGTCAACACGGTCATCGTCGGTCTGTCCGGGGCCTTTTGCCCGGTGGTCTCCAGCGCAGCCACCGAGGCGGAGAAGTTCTGTGGCACCTCGAGAACCCCGTACAGCTTGCCCGAGGCCAGGCCGTCTCTGGCCTCGGCCGCGTCCAGCACCCGCCAGGAGACCTGGTCCCTGGGGTCGGGTGAGGTCTTGATGCCCGCGGTGATTCGCGCTCCCAGGTTCACCCGCTGTTCCATCACCGTGGCGCCCCGGTCGGCATTGACCATCCCGATGGGCATGCGATGCAGATCGCTGCGCGGGTTGAGGATGCCACCCAAGTAGATGAGGGAGAGCAACAGGGACAGCACTCCGACAATGACCGTGGGCAGCACCCAGATCTTCGGGTTCCGCAGCACCTGCCCCACGGTCGTCCCCGGCGGGTGTTGGTTCGAAGGCATGACTCTCCTCGGGAAAGCAGCCGGTGTACCGAAGGTCCGCACACGGCCTCTTGCGACAGTTAAGTGAGGCCTGTCGGCGACGGCGAGGCGCCTCGCCGGGTCGCTCGCGGGACGTTGTCGGCGGCGGAGTGCGGAGCCAGGTCGAAGGCGCCGTTCCTGTTGCATGGGAGCCGGCCGGCTGACGGTGGCATGCGGCGGCAGATCCAGAACCTGCTCATCCTGGCGGGCGGTGAGATCCCGGCCCCTTCGATCCGCTGCGCACCGAAGAGCGACTGACGGCGGCGGGCGTCGGTATCGACGACCTCGACGGCATCGAGAACTGCTTCGACGGCGAGCAGCCGTACACCGCGGAGCGGATCGGTGCGGCCCTGCACCCGAGCGACCCGAACACGCCCATCCTCATGCTCGACGCCCGCTCCCGCGAGGACGTCCACGGTGCCCTGCTGTCGCTCCTGGACATGCTCATCGCCAATGCGGAGACGGTAACTTCCGGCTGACGGTCATGAGGTGCGGTGTCGGGTTCGGGGGGCGGAGCAGTCCGTGTCCCGGGCCCGCTCCCGCGCCTTGCTCAACGCGGGTGCGGGCAGTGCGCTGCGCCTTCGGTCTCTCAAGGTGCCCGCTTGTTCATCCAGGACGTGTCTTCGCCGCTGTGTCCCAAAGATCCAGCCTCCCAAGCGCGCGCATCGCGGCGGGCGAACGTACCCCGACTCTGCAACGTGAAGCCGCGAACGGGGCAGGAATGCAGGGGAGTTGGTGGACGTCACCTACGAGACGGCCGCCTCATCGTCACGACGCCACCCCGGACGATGGGCGCTATACCTTTCGTTGGAGCAGAGCCACGGTCAGACCCGAGAGGCGTTCCGACCCATAGTTCTTGTACAAAGTGCGCAGTACCCATGCCTGACTTGCCGGGACCGCATCCAGCGGATCCGGCTTGTTGCCCGGAACCACCAGCCAGATCCGGCTCTCGTCCTTCAGACACCTGGCCGGCTCCATGCAATAGACCGGAAACAGCTCGTCGTTGTCGGCAGCCGGGGTGGCCAGGAAGACTTCCCGCATCTCCACGTCGCGCGGAAGGTAGTAACGAACGCCCTGGTCGAGCATCCAGGCCGGGCCCTCCCTGTTGTAGACCACCGCGTCCCCTGGGCGGTGGTACTTCATGATGGTTTCCGCGGCTCCCACGTAATCCGTTGGTACGTCGTCGTGGTGTGCGTACTCCTCTCTCAATTTGTGCTGGTCAGAGAGTACAAGCAGAGCGATTGCGGTCAGGGCTGCCGTGACCGCCACCCGGGACGTCGTCGCCGCGGCGAGTCCGGCCCCCGCCAGCACCGCCCAGGCCGGCAGGGTGAACAAGAGGTACTGGAAACGGAAGTAGGAGATGTCTCCGTGGGAGGCCACCCACAGCACCAGTGGGGGCAGCACGGCCAGGGCGGCGCACAGCAGGAGGGCTTCGCGGCGCTTCCTGGGTGCCACCACCGCCAGCGCGATCATCGCTCCGGCACACAGGCCTGAGGCGAACATCTTCGGCCAGATATCGACCAGACCCCACGCGTCCGGCCGAGGGACGTACCAGAGCTGCTGGGACACCTGCGACCTGCCCGACAGCAGCACCGGGATCACGCAGGCCGTACCAGCCAGGACCGCGAGGCAAAAGCCCCACAGTGCCCAGCGCTCGTGCCGAGCTCGCAGGACCATTGCGACCAAGTGCGGCAGCAGGACGGTCAGCGCCACCAGATGCAGCAGTCCGACGACCGCCACACAGAGGGAATACCCTGCCCAGCGTCTCCAGCTTCGAGGCACGTCCAAGGCCCGGAGCAGCAGGAGTGTTGCCAGGCCGACTGCCAGGACCACCAGGGCATAACTGCGGGCCTCCTGGGCGAACCGGCTCACGGCAGGGATCAGGGCGAACAACAGTCCGCCGCACATCCCGGCACGTCGGCCGAACAGCCTATGCCCGATCAGTGCCACAAGAGCAGCTGTTCCGGCCATGGCGAGCGCAGAGGGCAGGCGAAGGGCCAGGGGCGAATCTCCGAAGACCGTCATCCACCCGTGCATCAGAACGTAGTACGTGCCGTGCACCGCGTCCACGTTGTGCAGGGTGGCCAGGATCTGCCCGAAGCTGCGCTTGGCCACGTTCCAGGTGACCAGCTCATCAGTTACCAACTGCGGGGCGTCGATGCGGAACCCGGTCACTGCCAGGGTGGCCAGTGTCGGCCACAGCCACAGCCACAGGCCGGCCAGCCACCTGGTGGGTGGTTGCTGCGCCTTGCTCGGCTGAACCTCTGCACCTTCAGTGGAACGGGTAAGAATCGCCATGGGACAGCCATATCGCCGCCGCGAAGCCTCCTGGGCCAGCCACAGGGTCGTGGAGCCGCATTTCGCCCGATCGAGTGCGCAGGCACGCCGACCGCGCGGCGGCACATCGTACGGCGGCCGTTGCGATCACAGCGCAGGACATCCGCATGACGATGACGTCGCCAGGCTGTTCCCGGCCTTCGGTCTACCACTGATGCTTTGAAGCCGAGCGCTGTCGGACCGCCATCGCGGCTCCGGCACGAGGAGGCGCCGTACTCCGGTCTTCATACCCGCCCCCCGCGCCAGCGGATGGCGACGGCACCGGCGAAGTCGCCGGCGTGGGCGAATCCCCCCAGCACCACCAGGTCGCCGTCCTCGAGGCGCTGTGAGCGGATGGCACGGTCCAAGGTGATCGGGATCGCCGCTCCGAATAGATTCCCGCATTGATCGAACGTGTGCAGGTGCCGTTCGGCCGGCAGTTGCAGGGCTTCGCGCCAGTTCCGCAGGAACGTTCGGTTGGGCTGGTTGGTGATGAACACGTCGATCTCGGTGGTGGCCACCCCGAGACGCCCGCACAGGTCCGTGACCACCTCCGGCACGAGGCGGTTCCCGCGTGCCAGGACCTTGGCGACGCCGGCCTCGGTGAATCCGATCCGCAGCTGGGACTCCCCGGGCTCCCAGTACTTGCGGCCGTCGTCGAGCATCACGGTCATGTCGCCGGCGTAGGCACCGATGTGCCGGGTCTCCACGTCCAGCACCGGGGCGCCGGCCGAGGTCGTCACGTATCCCACGCCGCAGCCGTCGCCCGGGATCGCGGCCTGGGCGAGCCTGCGCACCTCGGACTGGGTGAACCACTGGCCTGCGGCGCTTTGCGCGTTGCAGATCAGGGCGGTCCTCGCATCGGTGGTGGTAAGGAGCCGACGGGCCAGCTTGAGCATGTACACGAATGACGCGCAGCCCGCGTTGGCCACGTCGATCAGCCATTCCGGGTGCAGTCCCAGCCGGCGCGCCACTTCGGTGCCCGCGCCCACGAACGGGAGGTCCGGCACCTGGCTGTGCACCAACAGCACATCCACGTCGCGGATCTCGTCCCTGCCGTGCCGTTCGATCAGGGGCTGTACCGCGCGCTCGATCATGTCTGCGTTGGTCTCGTCCGCGGCCACGTGGTGACGTAACGGCGGGACCTTGAACATGGGGTGGTCGCGGAGCTTGTCCTCGGCTCCGGGGTACTCGGTGTAGAACTCCGCGGGGACCGGCTCACCGGGAAGGTAGCTTGCGACATCGGTGAGGCTGACCGTGTTCACCGCATCACCGCCGTCGCAGGCGGCACGCTGACGGGCAGGCCGCCGCGGTGGCGGTACTCCAGGATTGCCTTGAGGTTTCTCATCTCCACGGTGTGGCCCGCGTAGAACAGATCCCAGTAGTCGCCCACCCACGGCCGCTCCGGGCGGGGCGCCGTCTCCGGGTGGGGGTTGTCGTCGTAGTACGGGTGCCGGCAGTTGGTCCAAGTGATCACCGACCCCGGCTTGTTGAGCACCAGCGGGGCCGGGACGACGCGCATCAGGTAAATCATCCACAGCTTCTCGCCCTGGTCCCAGGAGCAGTGGTAGTCCACGGTCATGGCCTCGGGGTTGGCCACCACCTTGCAGTAGATCCTGGTGTCGTCCTCCAGCCGGTCATGGCCGACCCACAGTCCTGGGGTGCCGGCGGGCGCGAAGCCCCGCAGGCTGCAGGTCCACTCCTCCAGGTGGTGGCCCTGGCGCAGGTAGTCATAGGCCTGCTCCGGCGGACAGTCGACGTGCTCGTGGATGGTGCAGTACTGCCCGTAGACCTGGTGGTGCGGATAGACCGCGCGGGTGAGGTCCATGCAGTGGGCGGTCAGCTCCTCCTTGCCGGTGTTCTCGATCCGCATCAGGCCGGGGATGTCAGCCAACGTGGACGGGTCCGCGCTCATCGGAACTCTCCTCGCTCTCGGTGCTTTCAGTGCGTTGGGTGCTTTCGGTGAAGGACAGGAAGGGAAGGAACGGCGGGATCTCCCGGGCATCACAGTCCAGCGAGATGAACGCCGGGCCGCTGCGCGCGTTGCTGCGCAGCAAGGCCTGGCACAGCTGCGCGGCGTCGCCGGCCCATGTGGCCCCAAGAGCCGGGAAGGCGGCGGCCACCCCGGCGGCGATATCTGTCCGGGCGAACAGGTCGTTGCTGCGGACGCCGCCCTGGAAGAGCTCTTCGCGGATGGCGCACATGCCATGGGCGTTGTTGTTGAAGATCACGAAGGTCACCGGTGCGGCGTACTCAACGGCGGTGTGCACTTCCATCCCGTGCATGAAGAACGCTCCGTCGCCGGCGAGTACGTAGGTGCGTTGGCCCGTGGCCAGCGCGGCGCCGATGCCGGCACCGAAGGTGTAGCCCATGCCGCCCATGCCGACCGCCACCACGAAGCGGCCGTGGCGCGGTGCGGGAAGCAGATGCACCGCGCTGGCACCTGCGTTGCCGGCGTCCACGAAGACGTGCGCGTCCTGGGGGAGTGCCGCCTCGACCGCGGCGACCGCCTCGGCGTAGGAGAGGGTTCCACCATCGGCCTGCGCAACCGGCGTCGGTGGGGGCGTCGGTAGGGGACCGGCGTGCTCCGGGCAGGGAAGCGGGCGCGACGGGAGCTGCCGGGCCACTGCGCGCAAGGTGTCCCGCAGGTTCCCGCCCAGCGCGATGCCGGCCACGAACGGCGGTTCGGGATCGATGCAGACGACCGGGGTGGCGGCCAGGGCCTGGTCCAGTCCGCCGCGTGCCAGTACCGGCAGCCGGGTGCCAACCAGCACGCAGAAGTCGGCCCGCCGCAGACAGTCTTCGACATTGGTATGCCCCATCACCCCGGCTACACCTGCGAACCGGGGGTCCCGGTTGTCGAACACATCCTTGGCGTCCGGGGTGACCGCCACCCAGGCCCCGAGCCGCCGGGCCAGCTCCGCCAGCTCCCCGCGCGCATCCGCGGCGGCCACCCCTTCACCGGCAATGACGAGGACACGGCTCGCGCCGCGAAGCGCGGCCGACACAGTGTCCCGGGCCTCGGCTTCGAGCCCCGCAGTGGACGCGGCCGACGCGGTCGCCGCCTGCACGAGCGGCGTCGGCGTCACGTCGCGAACGGGCACATCGATCTGTGCCTGCTGCACGTCCTTGGGCAGCAGCAGCACCGCCGGCCCCTTCGGATCGGTCTGTGCCGCCGCGACCGCCCGGGGCAGCAACTCCGCGAACAGGTCCGCGTCATCGACCCGGGCGCAGAACCGGGAGACGGGTGTGAACACCTCCATGGCGTCGAAGGAGCCTGCCTTGCCGCTGGAGTCCTGGAACGCCCCCCGGCCCTCCTGGCCGGTGGGCGGCTGTCCCACGAGAGCCAGCACCGGCACCCGTGAGGCGTACGCCTCCGCCAGACCTGGCACAAGATTCATCGCGCCGCCGCCCGAGGTGGCTGCGACAACGCCGAGGCGCCTCGTGGCGCGCGCGTATCCGTCGGCCATGGTGACGGCGGAGAACTCGTGCTTGGCGACAACGCCGCGGATGGTGCTGCTGCGGTGGACGGCGTCGTACAGGTCCTCGATGTTCGCACCGCCGACGCCGAAGAGGTGGGTGACGCCGGCCCTGGTCAACTCTGCTGCCAGGTAGTCGACAAGGCGTACCCCGCATCCCTCGCGAATCTCGCGTGGCGTGGCTGTCATACGGAGCTCCTGTCAGCTTGGTCGGGCTGGACCATGAGGCCGGACGGCGAGATGATCTGAAAGCGGTGTCGGTACTCGTTCGGGGTGAGCCCCAGGGCTCGTCCGAAGGAGCGGAAGAAGGTCTCGGGGGCCGCGAATCCGCAGCGGCGCGCTACCTGGCCGACCGTCAGATCGGTGGTCTCCAGCAGCTCGCGGGCGCGGGCGATACGCGTCCGCTCGACGTATTGGCCGGGGGGCGTGCCCACCTCGCGCCGGAACACCCGGGCGAAATTGCGCAGGCTCATATTGGCCCGCTGGGCGATCTCGGCCACGGGCAGCGGGTCCTCCAGGTTGTCCAGGATCCACTCCTGTGCGGCCCGGATCGGCGCGTGATCGGCCAACTGGGCGTCGAGGACGGCACTGAACTGCGACTGTCCTCCGTGCCGCTTGAGGAACAGCACCAGAAACCGTGCTATCTGCAGTGCGAACGCCGCGCCGTGGTCGGCCTCCACCAGAGCGAGGGCCATGTCGATGCCGGTCGACACTCCCGCCGAGGTGACGAACCGGCCGTCCCAGATGAAGATCGGCTGAGGGTCCACCGTCACGTTCGGGTAGCGGTAGGCCATCTGCTCGCAGTACGCCCAGTGCGTGGTGGCGCGCCGCCCGTCGAGCAGGCCCGCCTCGGCCAGCAGAAAAGATCCGCCGCATACGGACGCGACTCTCCGCGACCGGGCGGCGGCCTCGCCGATCCACGAGACCAGCTCCCGGTTCCCGAGCGCGTCGTTCAGGCTCCATCCGCCCGGGACGAGGAGGGTGTTGATCGGGCCCTGACCCGCCTCCAGCGGGGCGGCTTCGATCACCACCCCTGAGCTGGTCCGCACCAGTGGCGCATCGGTGGAGACGAACTCGATCCGGTAGGGGGCACCCGACTCGGGGAGCAGCCGGTTGACGGTATCGAACACTTCAATGGGTCCGGTGACGTCCAGGGCCTGCGCACCGGAGTAGACAACCACCACAACACGTCGCTCTAACACGGTCACAGCCTGTATCCGGCGTCGAACTGGCCGCAATGACAGCTTGTTGACGAATCCGGCCACCGGGCAGTCAGCGACTGCTGGAGCGAGGCGCTGACCAGGTAGTTCGCGCACATGACCGGCAGGCGCGGGTGAGGTAGGTCACAGCAAGCCTCGCTGCCCGCGCAGGGGTGATGAAGGCGCGGAGGCCAGGGAGGTGTTGCTGATCCGTTCGCGATCCGCCGCGCGTAGGTCCCCGAGTCAGTCAACCTTTGCGCGCGCAGCAGCCTGCGCCTGAGTACGCCTTCGACCTCACTGGGGCCTCGTCAGGGACGGCAGGCGCAGCCGGAATCGGGTGTGGCCGGGGCGACTGGTCACATCGACCTCGCCGCCGTGTGCGGCGACGACCGCTTCGACGATGGCGAGCCCGAGTCCCGTTCCCCCCGCGCTGCGGGAACGGCTGAGGCCGGCACGCGTGAAGTGGTGGAAGACCTCGGGGACCGGCAGACGGTAGTGACGCTCGCGCTTCGCGATCTCGGCGGTCAGGCCACGGAGCTGGTATTCACTCAGGAGCACTTCGCCACTGAGGAGCGCTACGCCCTGAACGAGGAGGGCTGGGTTCAGAGTCTCGACAGCTGGAGAGGCTGATGTCGGCAGACGCGTCGGCATGACGATCCATGACGCGGCCGGCATGCGGGTGCCGTTCCCAAGGAGGACTGGCACGAGGCCGATGCGTACCGCGTCGACGAGTCCGGGCCCCGGGTGCCGGGCCAGCTGGCCGGGACCGAGGCCGACGGTCTTGTCGCCGACTTCCGCCTTGGCCAGGAAGCCCGGGAGAGGGCCGGCAGTTCTTTCGCGGAGGGTGCCTCCCGCCCACTCGGCGAGTTCGCCGTTTGCCCCCCAGCGATAGAGGGGCAGTGCCCTCAGCTGATACCCGTCGGCCTGCTGCTCCGGTGCGCAGCCGTCGTCGGCCGGTCGATGCCTGGGCAGGCGGCACCGTTACCGTTGCCGTGATCCTGCTCTGGCTCCGCGCGTGCCCCCTGGGACAGCCCTCAGGTCTTCGGCTGGGTGAAGCGAATGCTGTTGCCGAAGGGGTCGCGGAGGCCGCAGTCGGTTCCGTACGGACGATCGGTGGGTTCCTCGGTGAACTCCACGCCCCGGCCCAGCAGCGTCTCGTACGTCTTGCGGCAGTCGTCCGTGCTGAAGATGAGATGGCCACCCATCACCCCCTTGGTCACCAGCTCGCGGACCTGCTGCGCCGTCTCCTCGGACATCGCCGGAGCGCCCGGCTTCTCCAGCAGGATCTGGCGCTCCGGGTGACCGGGGACGCTCACGGTCAGCCAGCGCATGAAGCCCAGGTCGACGTCGGCGTTGACCTCCAGGCCAAGCTTGCCGACGTAGAAGTCGAGGGCCTCGTCCTGGTCGAGGACGTAGATCTGTGAGTGCGTGATGGCCTTGAACATGTGCATCACGCTACCGGGCAAGCCGGACGAAAACTTGTCCAAAACTGCTCAGTCGACGGACGGGTACGGGCAGTGCGGACGATCAGGAGCTCGGCCGCATCCACGCCATCGTGAAGCACGTCGGAACGGCCGTGGCCGCCGCTTCCTTGCGGTACGTCCTCGGTGACCGGCCGACGATGTCGCGGAATGTGCGGCTGAAGGTTCCCGGGCTGCCGAAGCCGACTTGGAAGCAGATGTCCGTCACGCTGTGGTCGGTCTCCCGCAGCAGGAACATCGCACGCTCGACACGGCGGCGCTGCAGGTAGCGGTGCGGCGTCTCGCCGAACGTGGCCCGGAAGGTGCGCGTGAAGTGCGCCTCCGACACATGGGCGATCCGGGCCAGCGCCGGGACGTCCAGCGGCTGCGCGTAGCCGCGGTCCATCGCATCCCGTGCCCGAAGCATGCGGCGGTTGGACTCTTCTGCAGCGCGGCTCACGGCGCCATCACACCACGGTTCTCCGCCGTCCGTGACAGATCCGGTGACCTATTCGTTCCGCCTCTTAGGTCGTCGTGCCCATGGCCGACACGCCTCCGCGGCTCGCGGAAGCCTGTCGGCCATGGTGGCCAGTCGGTGCGTCACATCGTGATGCCCGGCTGGGACCCCGCCGGTTGACGGTGTCAGGCCTGTGCGTCCTCAGGGATGGAGACCAGCCACCTCGTGTCACGGCGCGGCCGCAGGTAGAAGACCCAGTACAGGGTGGCGACTGCCGTGATCCCCCCGGTCCACAGCAGGTAGGTCATTTCCTGCTGGCTGAGGATGTACGCGAGCACGGCGATCAGCAGGACCGGCATGGCGGGCCACAGAGGCATCCGCCAGGCGGGCTGGGCGGCGTGCGAACCACGTCGGGCGAGCAGTGCGGCTACGGCGACCAGGAGGTACATGCCGGTGACGGAGACGCCGGTGACGCCGTAGAGGGTGTCCAGGTTCACGAAGCACAAGAGCGCTCCCGGAACGCCCACCACGAGCGTGGCGACCCAGGGGGAGCCGAAGCGGCCGAGCTTTGAGAGCGCGTTGTTCACGGGCTGGGGCCAGGCCTTGTCGCGGGCCGAGGCGAACAGGACGCGGGAGTTCTGGATGACCATGACGATGCCCGCGTTGATGATCGCGAGGGCCACGCAGAGGCTGACGAAGGTGCCGACGGCAGAGTTGCTCCACGCGGTGACCATGCCGCTGATGTCGCCGCTCGTGAGGGCCGCGAGGTCAGGGGCGCCCATGGTGATGGCGATGACCGGCACCAGGATGATCACGGCGGAGATGGCGAGGGTGGTGAGGACGGTGCGGGCGACGTTGCGGCGCGGGTTGTCCAGTTCCTCGGAGAGGTAGACGGCGGTGGAGAAGCCCTGCGTGACGAAGAGCGCGATGGCCAGCCCAGAGACGATCAGCATCGCCGTGACCGGGTCGGTCTTCCCGTCGGAGCCGGCCACCGTCAGGTCGACGAGGCTGCCCGCGCCGCGCTCGGAGTGCGCGAAGCCGAGGACGGCGACGACGGCCGCGGCGATCACTTCGAGCACCAGGAAGACGCCGGTGATCCAGGCGTTGGCCCGCAGGTCGAGCAGGCCGGCCAGGGTGGCGAGCAGCATCACGCCGGCGCCGGCGTAGGAGGGGTTGAGGTGGACGATCGGGGCGAGGTAGTCCGCCGTGCCCATGGCGATCACCGGCGGCACGATCACCACGACGAGGAGGGACAGCACGAAGACGAGCCAGCCTGCGAGCCGGCCGGCCAGGGTCGACACCATGGCGTACTCGCCGCCGGCACTCGGGATGAGGGTGCCGAGTTCCGAGTAGCAGAAGGCGACGGCGATACAGAGCAGCGAGCCGATCGCGATGGTGAGCGCCGTCGCCGTACCGAGGCTGGAAAACAGGTCGGGGACAACGACGAAGAGCGTGGAGGCGGGCGTCACGCAGGACAGCGTGAGCAGAGTGCCGCCCACCACACCGATGGAGCGCTTGAGCTTCTGAGGACTGCTGCCATCCGCCGCCTCGGGCACTTCAAGGACTTCGTCGGGGACGGGGGTGCGAAGCGTCTCGGTCATGGAGTGGTGGTTCCGATCGATTCGTGCGACGGGTGTCGAGCGGGAGCGCTATCGCCTCCGGGCGGCTGTGTACTGGGTAGAACCTGCTCCCGAGGCGCCATGGAACCTTGCGGAAACCGCAACGTCAACGCTCATTTGCCTACGGAATCCGTAGCTACATCTCAATCAGATTTTCGGCACTTCCATGGCAGTCCACGTCATGGGAATCGATTGAGCAGATCCAGATGGGTCATGACCATGTAATCGAAGCCATTCTGGATCACTGGCTTGCGTCACCCGTTTTATGTGGCTGTTGCGATATCCGAAGCAGCAGTCCATAAACTCGGCGTGATCTGTCCACTGTCCGGACCGCGCCCGCAGCCTGCCGGTCGCGTTGCATGGCACTCACCCGACGGTCGGCACCGTGACGATGCCTCGGCGGTCCGGCCCAGGGCTGGGCCCCTCGGCGCACAGCATCGGAAGCTGCCTGTCCAGCGGTATCGGAGCACCATGAAGGTATGGTCCGAGCCAACGAGGAGGTTGAATCACTCCTGGAGGAGTACGCCGACCTGATCGCGATCAGCGGTGGGGATGCCTTCAAGGCGCGTGCCTACGAAAAGGCCGCACGTGCCATCGGCGGCTACCACGCGGACGTCTCGAAGCTCGACGCCAAGGGCCTGCGGGACATCCCCAACGTGGGCAGATCGATCGCCGACAAAATCGTCGAGTATCTGCAGTCCGGTCACGTCGCCACCATCGAGGAGACCAGGGCATCGATCCCCGCCGGCGTCCGCGAACTGATCACCATCCCCACGCTCGGGCCCAAGAAGGCCATGGTCCTGTACGAGGAGCTGGGCATCACCTCCGTGGACCAGCTGCTGGACGCCATCCGCGAGGAGACGCTGCGCGACCTGAAGGGCTTCGGTGAGAAGACCGAGGAGAACATCCTCCACGGCATCTCCCTGATGCAGGAGGCCGGCGGTGGCCGGATCCTCATCAGTGCCGCGATGGACATCGCGGAGCACATCGTCTCCGAACTGTCCGGGACCCCCGGATGTGAACGGTGCACCTACGCGGGATCGCTGCGCCGTATGAGGGAGACGATCGGGGACATCGACATCCTGGTGGCGGCGGAGCGGTCGGCGCCATTCATGAAGGCCCTGAGCAACCTTCCGGACACGGCCGAGGTCATCGCGCACGGGGA
Organism: Streptomyces sp. NPDC048479; assembly: GCF_040651435.1. NCBI lineage: Bacteria > Bacillati > Actinomycetota > Actinomycetes > Kitasatosporales > Streptomycetaceae > Streptomyces > Streptomyces sp. NPDC048479. The sequence goes on along the minus strand of NZ_JBEZKA010000027.1, from coordinate 14,416 downwards.
GAAGAAGACGTCCATCCGTACCACCAAGGGCCTCCAGGTGGATCTGAGGGTCCTTCCGCCCGCATCCTGGGGAGCGGGACTGCAGTACTTCACCGGATCCAAGGCGCACAACATCCGCACGCGCGAGATCGCGGTACGCCACAAGCTCAAGCTCTCCGAGTACGGGCTCTTCCACGCCGAGAGCGGCAAGAGGATCACTGCGGACACCGAGGAGGACATCTACGCCAAGCTCGGCCTGCCCTGGATACCGCCGCCCCTGCGTGAGGACCGGGGGGAGATCGCGGCAGGACTGCGCGGCGAACTCCCCGACCTCCTGGCCGAGAACGACATCAGGGGTGACCTGCACACCCACACCGACCTCACCGACGGCCTCGCCCCACTGGAGGACATGGTCGCCGCCGCTGCCGACCGCGGCTACGCGTACTACGCGATCACCGACCACGCTCCGAACCTCTATATGCAGCGCATGACCGACGAGAAAATCCTCGCGCAGCGCGAGCGCGTACGCGAACTCGACCGGAAGCACCACGGGATGCGGCTTCTGCACGGGACAGAACTCAACATCGGCCCGGAAGGGGAGGTCGACTGGCCGGACGACTTCCTGGAGGGCTTCGACCTGTGCGTGGCGTCTGTCCATTCACACTTCAACCAGAGCCGACAGGCGCTCACCCGTCGGCTCGTGCACGCCTGCGAGAACCCGAACGTTGCCATCATCGGCCACCCCACCACTCGCCGGATAGGTAAGCGCCCCGGCATAGACGCCGACTTCGACGCGGTCTTCGAAGCCTGCGCGAGAACGGGCACCGCCCTTGAGATCAACGCGCATCCGGAGCGTCTCGACCTCTGCGACGAGGACATTCTGCGCGCGAAGCGGTACGGAGTGAAGTTCGCGGTGAACTCGGACGCGCACTCCACCACGCATCTGCCGTACATGCGCTACGGAGTGGGCACGGCGCAGCGCGGATGGCTGACGAAGGACGACGTCATCAACACATGGCCGCTTACCAAGCTGCGACGTTTCCTGCGCAAGGTTGGCGCTCGGGCGTAGGAGTCAGGAGTCACGAGCGCCGCTGCCCTGCCGCTGGTGTCGGCCATGAATCCGGCGCCGGCTACGCGGGGCGCCGGTGCAGGGGGCGGGGCTTTGGACGGAACGTGCTGGGGAGGGGCAGCGTCACCCAGATGGTCTTTCCATACGGCAGCGTCGGGGACCAGGACCACGTGTCGCTCAGCGCATCGATCAGTGCAAGCCCTCTGCCCCCGAGCGCCAAGGCGTCGGGGTCGCGCGGGCGCGGCGGATCCGGGCTCGGATCGGCCACGGCGCAGACGAGATGTCTGGGATGCCGGAACAGGCCCAACCAGAGGGGGTAGTCCTCGGCGTCCGCCGCAGTGTGTGTCAAGGCGTGCTGGACGGCATTGGTGACGAGTTCGCTGACGACCAGCTCCGTATCGGGAACAAGCGGTTGCAACGCCCACCTGTTCAGGGTCATGGTGACGAACTGCCGTGACTGACGCGCGTTCTGGAGCTGGCCGTCCAGGCCGCAGGCGGCGAACAGGCCGGGGCCGGAGCATTCGTCGTGGCCGAGGTCCGTTGAGTCTGCACACAGGCCTTGGGGCAGCGGTGTTGTCTCGCGGCCGTCACACCGACGAGGCACCTCTTGCTCGACCCTCATCGTCGAAGAGGCTGACATGTGAGTCGTCACTGGTCATGTCCCCCTGCAGGCTTCGGTGTTCGATGCTGCGGCAGCTGATGAAGGACGAGTATTGTCGAGCGCGCCCTGAGAATGCAATTGCATCTGAGATTGCATGGCCGGTTCCGGGGCGAACGGATGTACGAGCGGGGAGGGGCTGGCGGGCATGGAGTTCTCCAACGGCATACGGGTGGGTGCGCTGAATTCGGTGACGTGGATCAAGAGCAGTTACAGCAACGCCACGGGAAACTGCGTGGAGATGGCGGCTCTGCCGGACGGGAACGTAGCCGTGCGCAACTCCCGTGATCCGCAAGGGCCGACCCTCGTCTACACCAGGGAGGAGATCGCTGCCTTCGTGGCGGGAGCACGAGCCGGCGATTTCGACTCCATGATTGGCTGAAAGAGAGTGGTGGCCGACCGGTTCCCCCTGGCTTGCTCCTGCTGTGCTCGATAATGTCGTGGTCTTCTCAATAATCCGCAGGAGCGCGCGATGGCTGCAGCTGTACCGAGCCCGTCGTTGTTCGTCGAGTCGCTGGGCGTGGTTGAGAGCAACCCGACCGCCCTGAAACTGATTCTGGGCGGCAAGTTGCGCCAGCTGCGCATGAGCGCTGGACTCGACCCGTCCGGCGTCGACACCAGGCTGGGCTTCTCCCGGTCGAAGACCAGCCGGATTGAGCTGGGTCGGCACGGTTGCAAGCCCGCTGACGCTCTGGCCCTGCTGAGCCTGTACGGGGTGAGCGATGAGGAGCGTGTCGCTGAGTTCCTGCGGCTGGTGGAGCAGTCACGTCGGCCGGACTGGTGGCGCTCGTTCAGCGATGTCCTGTCCGACTTCTTCGCTCCGCTGGTCGCCCTGGAAGGGGCGGCGGCCACCATCCGTACCTACGAGCCGTTCTATGTACCGGGCCTGCTGCAAACGCCCGCGTACGCACGTGCGGTCATCAGCTCCGGCCCCGCCCACCTCTATCCGCACGACGTCGGGCGACGGGTGGACCTCAGGCTGGAACGGCAGCGGCAGCTCGAACAGCCGGACGCGCCCCGTCTGTGGGTGCTGATCGACGAGTCCGTGCTGATGCGCACGGTCGGCGGACCGGAGGTGATGCGCGGGCAGCTCGAGTATCTCGCCGCGATAATGGAGCAGCGCCGCGTGGTTCTGCAGATCGCTCCGCTGGATGTGACCGCCTCGGCCGGCGTCGGCACGGGCGTGACCTATCTGCGCTTCGCACTCGGCGAGCTCAAGGACGCCGTCTACATCGAGCACCTGACTGACAGCACGTTCAGCCAGAAACCGCAGGTTGTCGAGCAGTACCGCGACATGCTGGACCGGCTCGGGGCGTGCGCCCTCACTCCCAAGGAGTCGATCGAGCTGATCCGGGAGCGCCTGTCCGGCTCGTGACGCAGCAGCGTTCCGGGTGGGATCGCGCGAGGCGCATCCCACCCAGAACTGTCAATGCGTATGGCGAGTTGGATGCCGGCGCTAAGGGAGCCGAGCGACGCCGCCCCACTCGATCCATTCATCGGTCAGCTGGGCGGGCGCGAGGTCGGAGTCCGGTCGCCAGGTCGACACTTCCACCAGGCCCGGCTCCAAGATCTCCAGCCCGGTGAGGTACTCCGCCACCTCGTGCTCCTCGCGGACGCGCCCCCAGTGACCTCCGGTGGCTTCCGCCATGAAGTCGGTGACGAACTTCCGGATTTCCGGCCGGTCGCTGACGAGCTGGCAGACGACAAGGAAGCTTCCAGGCGCGAGGCGTTCCGCAACCCGACGGACGAGGGCGCCCGGGTCGGACTCATCCGGGATGCAGTGCATCACCGACACGAACAGAGCAGCGACCGGCTGGCTGAAGTCGATCAGCCGTGTCGTCTCCTCGTGACCGAAAATGGCTTCCGTGTCCCGCATGTCGGCCTGGATGACGGCGGTGCGGTCGTTCTCTTCCAGTAGAGCTCGACCGTGTGCCAGCACGATCGGGTCGTTGTCGACGTACACCACTCGCGAGGCCGGATCGACCGCCTGGGCGACCTGATGGACGTTGTCCTGGGTCGGGAGACCGGAGCCGTGGTCGATGAACTGGCGCACGCCGTACTCGGCGGCCAGCATACGTACCACACGCTGCAGAAAACGACGGTTGTTGACGGCCAGCGTCTTCGTGCTGGGAACCTGAAGCAGCAACTGCTCGCAGGCCTCACGGTCGGACTGGTAGTTGTCGTCGCCCCCCAGGTAGTAGTCGTACATACGTGCCACGCTGGGCACCTTCGTGTCGATGGCGTCCGGGCGCCACGACTCGCGTTTCATCCAGTCCTCACCCGCATCTTCGGCAATCAGGTCGTGTAAGGCGACCATGCTATGAGTAGCCGGGAGGGCGGGGCAGGCGATGCGCGGGACGAGCGAGATTGAGGCATGTTTTCGGCCACGCCGCGGAGTTGAAGAGATGTGGCCGATCGTCTCCCAGGCCCCCATGCGCAGGCCTTATGCGACTTGGTGCACGATCTGGAGGTGCGTGGGCACAGTCATGCGCTGATGGTCAGGGTTGTTCGGCGCTGTGAGCGTGAGGGGGGGTTGGTCGGCAGATGTCCGGTGGGACGGGTGTTCGGCATGACGTTCTTGAGAGGGGCCGGGACGGCGGGGGCGAGGCTGTCGCTGACGAGGGGCCGGGCGTGGCGCGTGAGGGCGTCCGGGGGCGGTTGTACGGTGCGTTGAGCTGGCTGGTGCGTTTTGTGGGGGGCACGCTGCTGGGGGAGTGGCGTGGTGTTGTCGTGGAGCCGGTGCGGGGGCTTCTGCGCCGTGGGGTGGGCGGGGTCTCGTTGGCGTTGCTGGCGACGTTCGCGGTTATCTTCTTCCACGCGATTCACGTGACGCCGAGGGGTGCGGTGGTGGTGCGCCTGCTCGGCGAGGTGCGTGCTGACCTGCCGCTGCCTCTTGCCTTGTTGCGGACTCCTGTTTCGCTGTTTGTGCCTGCGCTGGATCTGCCGGTGTGGGCGGGCATTACGCAGTTGTTCCTCGCGTTCGCGCTTGCCGAGCTTTCGCTGGGCCGTACCCGGACTCTGGTGGTTGCGTACGCTACGACGCTGGCCGGCACGCTCAGCGTGCGGGTGATGATTGCGCTCGGTCCGGGGTGGTGGGGGCTGGGGCTGCCGCCTGAGATCGGGCAGGTGCTTGACACGGGGCCGTCTGCGGCGGTGGTGGGCCTGTTCACCTACCTCGCGGTGGTCCGGCGGGCGCCTGTTCTGTTCGCCTTCACCGGTGGCTCCATGGTGCTGGAGTCGGTCGTCAAACCCAATCTGGCCGCTCGTGAGCACCTGATCGCGATCGGGGCCGCGATCGTGTTGGGGCTGATTCACGGACGCTTCCGAGTGCGTCCGCCCAGGGATGAGGCGGTGCTGCCGGATGGGGGACGGGTCGGACTTGGGCGACGTTTGATGCGTGGTTCTGGATCACCTTCCGTGCCGGAGCCGCGGAAGGCCACCGAAAGCGCGACCGGGTCCCGCCCCCACCGCAGGGTGTGAGGCCGGTTCGGCGGACCCAGGGGTGGTCGCCGGGAGCGGGCGCTCGCGCAGGAGCAGACCGGCGGTCACCGCCACCGCGGCGGCGGTGAAGCCGTGGACCCCGTACGCGGTGCCGGGTGATCCGTCATTGCTCAGGACGATCACCATGTCTCCGGCCGGAACGAAGGTTATCGCCAGCATCGCCCAGCCCAGCGCCCTGCGAGAAGCCTCGTCGGAGGCTCCTGGAAGGGACTTGGAACGGACTTGGAGGAGGGCGCCAGGCGGAAGACCGGGCCTGGCTCTTCTCATCAGGGGCTCGGTAGCCGGGAACGGAAGGCCAGCGGACTGTGATCACGACAGATTCTTCCTCCGCGTACCAGGAGTGCTCCACGTCTCGGCCCCACACGACGTAGTCGCCTTGTTCGGTCAGGAGCACGCTGCGTCCAGGCAGATCAACGCGGAACTGGCCACTGATCAGGACGAGCAGAGCTGTACGCGCCTCGCCCGTCGCCCACTGGGCACGCTCGTCACCGCGCGGGTGAACACCCCACTTGATCTCAACGGCCTCGCTGTGCCGGGGATCGCCGGTGTCCTTGAAGTGTCCCAGCAGCCATCCTCGGTCCATCGCCGCGTCTCGGCCTGCATTGCCCACGTACACACTGTCGTTCATGCACGCGGACGGTAGCAGCCGAGCACCCTGCTGCCTGCGATGGGCGTGACCAGTACTTTCGCAGCAGACCCCAGTGCTGAGATAAGCCGAGCTGCTGTTCAGGGTTCTGACGGAGCGTGAGGTGAGGAACAACGTGGCCATTGCCTCGAACGAGTCCTTTGCCAGGCGAACTTGGGCCGGTGAACTCGTGCGGTATGCCGCCGAAAGATCACGGGTTCGGTGACGCCAGTGGCGGGGGCTGTGCTTGGTTCAGGGGCAGATGGGCATGAACGTGACCGTTGTGCTGGTCCGTGGTGAGCCTGGCGTCGTTTCGGCGCAAGGCGGCGATTGCCCCGAGGTTGGTGGCGGTGGTCTCGGCGACCACGAGGCGTGCGTCTGCTCTCGCCGCTTCGTGAAGGAGCGCCCGGAGGGTGGCGGTGCCGATTCCGCGCCCGCGTGCGGAACGTGCAAGCCACATGCCTGTTTCGAGCACCTCTTGATTGTCGCGGCAGGCCAGCCGTGCTGATCCGACGATTTGCCCGTCGGTGAGGATCGCGAATGTGCTTTCTCGGAGCGGACCGGCCAGTCCTGGCCGGCGAGTCCGATGCCAGGCCCGGAAGGCGTCCTGCCGTGCCGGCGTCCAGCCTGGCGGACCGGCCACGGGTGGCATGACCTCGCCGGGTGCCGCTTCGTTGACAGCCACCGCGAGGAGCCCTTGGAGCGTCTCCTCGTCGACGTGGCGCAAGTCCACCGTCACGATCACAGCGATTCCTCTCCACTCTGCGAGCCAAGCCGACTCTCAGGCCGCTTGGTGCTGTCTTTCGATCATCGCGTTCTGCCGATCAGCGTGCCAGCGGCTTTAGGGGTCGGCGCAGGAAGCTCGGCCGGGGAACCTTGACCGACCTGTTGCGAGGCGTAGAAGTCGTCCCGGTGCATGCCATGCGCGCACCGCTACCGGGACTAATCGCAGTGCACTGCCCTTTAGGGCGGTGGTGAAGGGATTCTCAGGGCTGCTCTGACCCGCAGGTCACAGTGGACGATAGTGGTGCTCGACCTGCGCCAGCTGGTCGTCGTTCGAACTCATGAAGCAGTTCTATCAAGAGCAACGCCCGCCTGGTGGCGGTGGCTGCCTTTGGCCGCAGTGAGGAGGACACGTTTGCGGAGGAGGGCGACCCTGCGCCCCGACCCCGGCTGACCGGTGCTCAGCCCCTCGCGCCGTCGTCAGGAGCGCGCGAGGCGGGCCGCGAGATAGGGCGCGGTGGCGCTGCGGCGGGCCCTCGCCACCTTGGCCGGCGGGCCCGCCGCGACCACCCGCCCGCCCGCGTCGCCGCCGCCCGGCCCGAGGTCGATGACCCAGTCGGCGGTGGCGATCGTGTCCAGGTCGTGCTCGACGAGGACGACCGTGTTGCCGGCGTCGACGAGCCGGTGCAGCTGCCGCAGCAGCAGCGCGATGTCCGAGGGGTGCAGCCCCGCCGTCGGCTCGTCGAGCAGGTAGAGCGCGTGCCCGCGGCGGGCTCGCTGCAGTTCGGTGGCCAGTTTGATGCGTTGCGCCTCACCACCGCTGAGTTCCGTCGCGGGCTGGCCCAGCCGCAGGTACCCCAGTCCCACCTCGCGCAACGTCTCCAGACTGCGGGAGGCGGCCGGGACGGCGGACAGGAACTTGGCGGCGGCGTCGACGGACAGCGCCAGCACTTCCGCGATGTTCTTGCCGCGGTAGGTGACTTCCAGCGTTTCGGCGTTGTACCGGGCGCCCTGGCAGGTCGGGCACGGCGCGTAGGTGCCGGGCAGAAAGAGCAGTTCCACCGCGACGAATCCTTCGCCCTGGCAGGTCTCGCACCGCCCATCGGGCACGTTGAAGGAGAACCGCCCGGCCGAGTAGCCGCGCGCCCTGGCCTCGTCCGTCGCCGCGTACAGCTTGCGCACCGCGTCGAACATCCCCGTGTACGTGGCCAGGTTGGACCGGGGAGTTCGGCCGATGGGCCGTTGGTCGACCCGGACCAGCCGGTCGAACGACTCGACCCCCGACGCGTCCTGGACGTCGACCTCCAGTTGCGCCGCGTCGGGCTCCTCGGGTACGAGTCCGAGGTGGCCGCGGACGACCTCGGCGAGCACCTGCGTCACCAGCGTCGACTTTCCGGAACCGGACACGCCCGTCACCGCCGTCAGTACTCAGAGCGGTACGTCGACGGACACGTCGTGCAGATTGTGACGGGAGACGCCGCGCAGGTGCAGCCAGCCGTTCGGTGTGCGCGGGCGGTGATCGAGCGGCTGGGCGCGCCCGAACAGGTACTGGCTCGTGGCCGACTCCCCGACCCGCTCAAGATCGGCGACCGGGCCGCTGTACAGCACGCGTCCGCCGCCCTCGCCCGCGCCGGGGCCGATGTCGACCACCCAGTCCGCCCGCCGTACGACGTCCATGTCGTGCTCCACGACGAATAGCGAGTTGCCCGCCGCCTTGAGGCGGTCCAGCACGTCCAGCAGCGGTTCCGCGTCAGCCGGGTGCAGGCCCGCGGAGGGTTCGTCGAGGACGTAGACGACGCCGAACAGCCCCGAGCGCAGCTGGGTGGCGATCCGCAGGCGTTGCGCCTCGCCGGGCGACAGGGTCGTCGAGCGGCGCCCGAGGCTGAGATATCCGAGGCCCAGGTCGAGCAGTACGTCGACCCGCGCGACCAGATCGCCGCAGATCCGGACCGCGACCTCGGTCGTCTCCCCGGATCGGGCGGTCGACGTGGTGGCGTCGGCCTTGGACCGTCCCGCGACGGGCCGCAGCAGCGCCACGACCTCGGTGAGCGGCATCGCGTTGATCTCGGCGATGGAACGTCCGGCGAAGGTCACCGCGAGCGCCTCGGGCCGCAGTCCGCTGCCGTGACACTCGGGGCAGGGCACACTCCTGACGAACCGGAGCGCCCGTTCGCGCATCTTCTCACTCTTGGAGTCGGCGAGGACGTGCCTGACGTGCTTGCGGGCACTCCAGAACTTGCCCTGGTAGCCGTAGTCGACGCGGTCCTCCTCCGGCTCGATGTACACGGAGGGCTGCTCGTCCGTGTACAGCAGCCAGTCCCGGTCCTTCTTCCTGAGCCTGCGCCACGGTCGGTCGATGTCGATCCCCAGGCCGCTCACGACACTGCGCAGGTTGGCGCCCTGCCAGGCGCCCGGCCAGGCGGCGATCGCCCCCTCGCGGATGCTCAGCGAGGGGTCCGGGACAAGCAGGTCCTCGGCGACGTCGTGCACGACGCCCAGTCCGTGGCACTCCGGGCAGGCGCCGGCCGCGGTATTGGGTGAGAACGACTCGGCTTCCAGCCGTGCGGCCTGGGGCGGATAGGTGCCGGCGCGGGAGTACAGCATGCGCAGCAGATTGGACAGCGTGGTGATGGTGCCGACCGTTGAGCGCGAGCTGGGCGACCCGCGTCGCTGCTGCAGGGCCACGGCGGGTGGCAGTCCGGTGATTTCCTGCACGTGCGGTGCGCCGACCTGTTGCAACAGCCTTCGGGCGTACGGTGCTACGGACTCGAAGTAGCGCCGCTGGGCCTCCGCGTAGAGCGTGCCGAACGCGAGCGAAGACTTGCCCGAACCGGAGACGCCGGTGAAGGCGACCATCGCGTCCCGCGGAACGTCGACATCGATGTTCCGCAGGTTGTTCTCACTGGCGCCCCGGACATGCACGAAGGGGTCGCTCGCGTCCTTGTTCACCGTTCCTGATTACCTGATCGCGCCGGGAACCGCGCGGCAGGCGCCGTCACCGGGCCCCGCTCACACGAGCATCCGGAGAGTCCCGGTATGAGCCGCTCCCAGGGAACATTCGAGGGTGCTTCACCGTTAGTCCGTAATGTGGGCGTGAAGGGAACTGTGTCCCCGGGCCTCACACTTGGCCCATGAGGACGATCGTTCGGCTGAAGCCTTATGGAGCCCCCGCCGCGAGGCGACCGCCCTTCGCGCCCACTGTCGATCGGCCCCGGCTGGGGATCCCCCGAACCAGTCGGGGCCTTCGCCTGCCCCCTGCCGGCGCCCTTCGGCGAACGCGGTGGTTCGCCTCCCGGTGGCGCACTCGCCCCGGCGGCTCAGCCCCCAGGTCGCGAGCATGCGCCCCATGGCGGCCATGACCGAGGGCTCGACCCGCGCCCGCAGAGACTTCGACTGCCATTACAGACGTTGTTGTGCGGGGACATTGTGCCAGTCTGCCCTCATGGACAGGGCCAAGCGCTCTACGTCTCCCCCGACTGCTCTTCCTGCACCTTCTTCTCCTCTCGCAGCCTCTGCCACCGCTGGCGCTGACGCTCGCCGTACGCCGCGTTGCGGACAGTGCCGTCGTCTTCGAGTCCGGATCCGAACGCACCTCCGACCATGCCCATGGAGCTGACGAACCAAGCGAGCACGGCGTAGTCGTGGATCGTTGCGTCTTGCCCGACGACCCTGCCCAAGACCGACGAGTTCAGGATGAGCAGGGTGACGCCGAAGAGGACGAGGAACAGGACCAGATAGAGGGAGAGTCGAGGGTGATCGTCACGCAGGTGACTGTGTTGTAGAGGCGGGAGAAGGGGCGGGAGAGTGAATCGTGAGGGCGTTCCCAGAGCTCGTGATCGATGATGATCCATGCCGTGAGGGCGAGGAAGGACGCAACACAGGCCCCGAGCAGTCGGCCCACGTCTATGCCCGAGGAGATGGTCCAGGCCGAGGTGTTGACCAGGCCGAAGGCGGCGGTGGCGAAGACACCGGCCAGTGCCCGGGAGAGGGTTGCGAAGAGCCGCCAGGGGCGGTTGGCCCGCACCATGCCGGTGACGAGACTCAGATGGCCGCGCAGGCCGGGCACGATGAAGCGTTGCAGGCCATCATCGCTGGTCTCTGAAGTTTCGAGCCAGCCGGCTGCCTCCGGCGCCGGAGCGAGATCGGCCCGCTCGCGGGTGAGTCTGCCGATGACATCCGCGACGACATGCCGGGCGCGCCGTCGCATCCGCCAGGAGCCGAGCGCCGGCAGGGACACCAGCGCGATGCGGTCCTCCGGGCTCACCTCGACGCTGACCGGCCGCAGGCCGGCTCGTCGAGGCAGATCGGTGAGGAAGACTACGGCCTCCCAGTCTCCCTCGGGTAGGAAGGGACGTACGACGTCGACCGCGGAGGAGACGTCCAGTTGCTCGTCCGCGACCAGGGGTGCCGTGCGCGCCGTAACCCGCCAGTCGACGTCCGCGCGGACCCGCCGCCTCAGCAGCTGCGGCAGCTTGTCGGCCAGATCCTGGACAATCTCCGCCGCCACTCCGGGGTCGGCGACCATCACGATCCGCACCGCGTGCGCCGCAGTGGCAGGCAGGGAATCTGTCACGGCCTCAATCCGGTCGGGGTAGGCGCGACGGCCTTTCGGCCCGAGGTTCCGTTGTAACGCCCTCCCATGTGGCGATCGAACGCGACAGGCGCCTCGGCGCCAGGCGTCCCCCGTTCAGCCCGGCACCGGGTAGGCAGGTCGGCGGAGAAAAGAAGGCGGCGAGGGTCGCGGAGGCTGACCCGCTCAACAATCTGCGCCGAACGGATGCTGACGGATGTTAGGGGCGGAGCGGAGGGCTGGCGTCGCCGACCGATAATGCAAAACGCGGCCTGGTTCAGTGGGCGCGGGCTGATCCGAAGGACCGCCGCGTGTTGCCCGGACCCTCGGCACTGCGGCCAGCGGTGATGCCGCCGCACCGCGTCCGGGAGCCAATTGCGCCGGATCGGTTCACTGCGACGGTTCGTTGCTGTGGTCGTTCTGGAGCATATGGCGACGTTCCTGTTCGCGCTTGGAGTAGGCGGCTGCCCGGATCGCTTCGTCGCTCTCCAAGCCTGATCCCAGCGCGCCGCCCACTGTGGCAATCGAGGCGACGAACCATGACAACGTCAGGTATTCCGTGGCGTGCAGCGGGGTTCGTGTCGTGGATGCGAACACTCGGTCGTTGAGGATGAACAACGCCCACAGCAAGTTGATGACGATCAAGCCCCCGTAGCAGACGAGCACCCCGATACCCACGGTCATGACCGTAGAGGCGTTGTAGAGCCTTGTCCTCTGCCTGGCCTCCCGCGAGAGCTCTGTTGATCGGTGCCACAGCTCCCCGTCTACGATCAGCCACCCGATCATGATCCCGAGTGACCCGACCATGGCGATCACGAGGCGTGGCGCGCTCAGGGCCCCGGCCAGGCTCCAGACGGTGGAGTCCAGGGTGGCGATGGCCCCCGTGGCAAGTGCGGCCGCCAGGGCTTTCGACAGGCCTGGCACCAATCGCCACGGACGGTTGGCGCGGACCATGCCGAAGAGCACTCTCAGGTAACCGCGCAGCCCGCTGACGACATATCGCAGATCGGCGGTCTCCTCCTCACCGACCGGGCTCGGGTGGATTGGCGTGAGACGACCGGCAAAGGGCCCCAGAAGCGGCGGACTTGGCGCAGGTCCTTCAGCCTGTGTGGCCTGCGGACCTACCAAGCCGAGCACGGCTGCTTCCACGACCCGCCTAGCTCTCGTCTGCAACCGCAAGCCCCCCAGCGGAGGCAGGGGCAGCAGTGCCAGGCCGTGTTCGTGACTCAGGTCCACAACGAGCTTGCGCCCGTGTGAGAGCAGCGGAAGGTCGGTGAGGGCGATGACGATGTCCCAATTCTCTGCACTTCCTCGATCCATGATCCGGCGCATCAAGGTGGGCAGGTCCTCGGCCCCAGAGGTGAATGGCTCGCTGACCACCTCGACATCGAACCGTCGCCCCTGGCCTGACTTGTCGGCGAGCCGAGCAGGAAGTATCCGGGCAATGCGTTGCGCGATCTCCGTGGGCGCATCGGGATCCGCCAGGAGAGCTACGACCGTGACGCCCTGAGACGGCACCCGCATGTTTAGACCCTTCACTTCGGCCACCCCCACGATCGCAAGTGCCCACAGGATGCCCCGGAGGTAACGTCGGCGCGGCGTGACGCGCTGGCCCCCGCCAGCAGATGCTGGCGGTACGGCCAGATCTCCTCTTCTTCCCAGGATCGGGGCCTGCTCCACCAGCGGCCACGCTCGGGGTGCGCACCATGCCCGCGATGAGCCGGAGATGACCGTACAGGCCTGGCACTACGCAACGGTCCGAGCCCGACGGTCCGGGCCTGGCGCCCCCGGCCGCGGGCCGAGCGGCCGCTGACCCGTGGCTGGCGACTTTCGCGGGCTTACTCGACCAGCCGGGGCACCACGGCCAGTACACCCTGTTCAACGCGCCGCCGCAGCCGCCAGGGCCCCCGTGCGGGCATCCACAACAGAGTGACCAAGGTGCTGACTTCGGTGCTGACTGGATGGAAGCGGGCCCGACGTGGCAGGTGGCGTTCGACACGGCCGTTGGACTGCATGCTGAAGACACCAGGCGGACCGACGACCGGCTGGCAGAGAGCCGATCGGCCCGGGTCGGGGACTCCTCAGCATTCCGAGCCCGGCGATGCGGCAGAGAAGCCAAGCGCTACGGGGCCAACTGGAAACCGTCTTGTTCGCGGGCAGCGTTTCGCAGCCTGCAGTCTTCTTGGCTGCGGTCTTCCTCTTCGGCCTTCACTGGGCTGAGCGCCGGGTACCCGTCGTATGTGGGGCCGGCGCCCGCTCCCTGCTTGTACCGGGGACGCGGACGGGCCCCTGGGGCGCCGGGCTCTCCCGCTCGTACTCGTGGGGCGACTCAGCTCCCACGATCTACCTCGGCATTCGCAGGATCAGACGAGACCGGCCCCGACTCGTTCGGTTCGCAGAGCGACGGGGGATGCACCCACGAACCGGAGCCAGAGCTTGTGTCGACTTGTCAACGAACCATCCTTCAGGTCGGGCCAGGCGTCAGCGGCCAGTAGGGCCAATGGGCCCAACCATCCATCCACAACCTGGTCTTGGACGTGACGCGCCCATTGTGGGCCCGGCAGCGACAATCTGCAGCAACACGGCGAAACGCGTCACGGACCATCATGGAGCATCCGCTGGACGGACCCCATTGGGCGTGATCAGCCAGCAGGGCCAGAGCGCACCAAGCCCGGATTCATCCCTTCGTGCAGGAAGCAGTGCTCATCAAATCGCGGAACCTACATCAGTGCCACGTTCGGAGGGCCGACCGGCACGGTACTTTCGGCAGGATCCATGCCCCAGTCACCTGCCACCCGATGGGAGAACATCGTGAACAGCCGGGACCGCGTTCCCTACTTCCGCTGGCAGCGCCACTTGCCGCGCCTTGTACAGGACCGGAGCGCGGGCCTGATGATGGCTGGGGCAGCGGCCGTCGCCCTCTCGTTTGGCGTCGTCGGCGCTGTCGCTGAGTTGTCCGGCCCATCATCAGATCCGTGCCAACGGGCCCGCGACATCGCCGACGACGCCCGCCCCCCTGACGGAAGGGTGGACTCCGGCATCGAGCGCGAGCACGCCCTCGAACCTGCAGGTGACTGGCTCGACGCCGCAACCGAATGCCAACAGCGCGGCGGCGACCCGGGTCCCGGGTTCTAGCTTGATCTTTAACCTGTGCGGCGTGGTCGTGGGGTAGTTGACTTCTTCGTTCGCTGCTTCACAGGTTGTGTCTTGCGGGGTGTGTGCACGTCGTGGCGGGGTGTGGGCCGGGTGTTCTTTCGGCCTTGGGGTCGTCCGGGGCCGGGGCGGGAGGGT
>NZ_JBEZKA010000026.1:0-88948 GCF_040651435.1 Streptomyces sp. NPDC048479 | reverse complement strand
TCTCCGCGTGAGTTCGCAGCCCCGGCCCCGCCCCTGTCGGCACACAATTCCACGAACCATCTACCAGCGCCGATACTTGGCGCACTACACTTCCGTCATCTGACGGGCATGCACCGTGAGGTCTCGGGGCCCCCGCCGGCCCGTGGGTGCGTTGTCGGCAAAACTCCGCCCCCTCCCGCCGACGGGGGCTTCCTCACGCACCGACCTGTCCACAGGGCACAGTACGCTTGTACGATTTGGCCGGGAGCGTACCCATAACAAGGTCACGGCGGGATCAAAACTGAGCGTGGGCTTACCCGTCTGGCACTTTTGCTGCCACAGTGGGCATCCCTGGCGTGGACTGGCAGCTGTGCCAGGACCAGGGCCCGGATCGGATGTACCCGGGACGTACGAGACCCCTTCCCATTTCTGCCGGAGGAGCGGAGACGCCCCGATGTCCGCAGCAGAGCCAATGAACGATTCGGGGCGCGGCCCCGTACCTTTCGGTGACGTGATTCGTATGTCCGACCATCCCGCCGCCCGCGGCCGCGGTCATGGAGGGGAGCACGCTGTGGCCGGCGCCCGTGAGCCCTCCCCGCAGCAGCAGCTCGCCGAAACCGTGCAGGCCATGTTTCTGGCCCGCGGCCGGACGCTGACCGACAAGGCGACCGCGGAAACGTTCGGCATCACCCTCGAGGCGGTGCTGCTGATGGTCGACGGGGCCCTGGTCGAGGGCGTGCTGGGGGATGAGGAGCACCGGACCCTGCGCGGCATGCTCGAGGGCATGCAGGCAGCCCCACACCTGGTCTGAAAATGCATATGACCGATGCAAAACCGATCCTGATGCGCCGTCAGTCGATACCAACCCGCCACCCAGCGTTGATCGTCTAACACGATCCGTTCATATCAAGCCACTTGCGTGCCATGATGGGGCGTCCGGAACCACCCGGAACTACATCTTCCGGCCACCGGCGCGCGCCCCGAACCTTCCCGGTCCGTCCGCCCGCCCCGGGGGCCGCCACGGGACGGGGCATCCATGGGCATGGGAGACGACGACACCGCAGCCAGGCGACTGCGCCTCCTGCAGCAGGAGCTCCTCGACCCGTGGCGAATGCCCGAAGACCGCGAAGGCAGCCGTAGCGCACGCCCCGCCAGCCGCGGCCAACAACTCGCCCACTCTCCCTCGCCCATCCACCTCGGCATCCTCGACCACATGATGAAGACCCGGGCCGAGGCCATCGCGCACACCCGCGCCGTCGCGCCGAACGCCGGCCCCGTGCCCGCCGAAGCCGCCGCCGTCTACGACTGGATGCGCCAGCAGACCGCACACCTCGGCGAGGAGCAGCAGCAGACCCGCGAGACCGTCATATACCGCCAGGGCCTCGAGCACGCAATCGCCATGGGCGACACCAAAGTCGTCCGCCCCCACCCCTGCCCGGCCTGCCGATGCTGGGGCCTGGAGTGGGACAGCGGACGGCAGCGCGCCGTCTGCACCTACCGGCCCTGCTCCGACGAGAGGGGCATGACGCACGCCTGGAAACTGGCGGAGCTGGCGGACCATCACGTGACCGCGAAAAAAATGTTGAAAGTGAATGCAACCTGACGGGCCCCAGGGCTGTCTACTAGTCACCACACAACGTCACCACTGAACCAAGACAACTGGATCCACCCGCTCATCGGCCGCCGGAGCTGCGAACTGCGAGCCGTCGATCATCGGGAGCCTGCCGTGGCAATCGAATCAGTCGCACCGCACATGGTCGCCAGTGACATGTTTCCCCTGAAGACCATTTCCGCGAAGCTGGCGGAGACCGGGCATCCTGCGTCCGTGACCACCCTGCGGACCTGGATCAAAGACCGCGGCATCCACACCGAGCGGATCCGCCGTACCGATTACGCGTCGTACAGCGACATCCTGGCAGTGCACCGGGACATGGTCGCGATGCGCGACTGACCAGCCCAACCCACACACAAGAGCCCCGCCCAGACCCCCGGGTAGGGGCTTTCTCATGCCCCCACACTGAACGTATTGCCATGGCAATGCGAACTGGGTATGGTGGTCAAGCCGACAACGTCAGACCCACCACCCGGGCATGACGGAGTACTTGATCCCAGGAGCGCCGCCATGAGCGTGATCAGCCCTGCCCGCGCACTGCCCGCCGAAATCCACCTCCACCGGATGCCGACCCACATCCACACCGAGTTCGACCAGCTCATGGACCGCGCCGACTGGAACGCCGACCGCCGAGAACTCACCGCCTCCGCCCTCCTGCACGCCCAGGCCGCCCAGCTCATCGGCATCCAACTTCCCGCCAGCGGTGAACTCGCCCGCTGCACCTGCCAGGGCTGCTACTGCACCTGCGCCTTCGACGCCGCCCAGGCCCGCACCTACCTCGACGGCACCATCGAATTCGTCCAGTGCCCCGGCTGCGCCGACGACCACCCGCGCACCGGAGACGAATAACCCCCAAGCCCCCCGGCCCCGTGTCGAGCACCCCGCCCCCAGGGCGCGGCAGTAGCTCCCGGGGCCGGGTGCCCACCGTCACCACCACCGCACCCGCCGGGAGAAACCCATGGCCACCACCATCCAGCTCTTCCAGTCCGCAGACGGCAAGCGCTGGCGCCTCGCCGGTACCGATGAGTCCGGACGGCTGTTCGTCCCCGCCCACCTCGACCCGGCGAACGTGAAGCGCTGGGTGTGGGCCAAGGAAGCCGACCTCGTCCAGGCAGTCGGCGCAATGACCCCACTCGAGCACCCGATCGAGGACCCACACGACTCAGAGCTGCACCACCCGTACCTGCTCGGCCGTGATCTCCCCCCGATGCAAGAGGCCAAATCCCGAGCCGACGCATAACCCCCCACCCCGCCCCGCGATCCGAACGGAACCCCACCGCCATGACCGCAATGACCCTCGCCCAATACGGCACCGGCGACAGCCACGACCCCGAGCACGCCCGCGGCCGCGCCGACGCCTACGACGAGCACCAGGCCGGCGAGCCCCTCCACATCCTCGAAGCACGCTTCGACCAGATGGCCGACCCCCTCGAGGCCCACACCGTCGACCAGCTCGTCCCCCGCGCCTACCTGGACGGCTACCTCGCCTACCTCGAAGACGCGCGCGCCACCCAGCACTTCGAGACGCACACCCAGTTCCAGAACGCCCCCGCATGACCTGGCCGGACGGGATCGCCACCGCATGCCTCATCGCGATGGCCGTCCTCATCCTCATCCACCAGCACCGCACCTGACAGACCCAGCACCACCAGCCGGACGGAGACCGCCGTGAGCCGCACCAAAACCCGCCAGCACCACCGCAAGCCCGCCCAGCCCAAGAGCACCGCGGCCCCGAAGCTCCCCGCCCTCGACACCCGCAACCGGCGCCCCTTCATCACCGACATCCAAATCCGCGCCGCCTACGCCGCCGCCCTCGCCGGCGTCACCTACACCCGCATAACCGGCTGGGAACACCAGGACGACGACACCGTCCGCTACGCCATGCCCTCCGGTGCCGCCCTCACCTACAACCCGGACGCCGACATCCCCCTCACTGCATGGACCCCCTGCCCCCGCGGCGTCCGCCACCCGCACCCCCTCGCCACCCGGGCCGACCTGATGACCGCACAGATCGACGCGGCCCAGTGCACCGACCCCCACACCACAGACGCCGACCAGGCCGACGCCCTCACCCGCGGCGTACAGCCGCTCACCCCCGACCCGGCGGACACCGAACCCATCGCCCGCATCCCCCAGCCCGACGACACCATCCCCGTCGTCCTCGCCGACACCCTCACCAAATCCCCGACCAGCAGCGACGACACCGTCCACACCGACGTCGCCGCCCTCCGCGCCGACGTGACCGACACCGACGCCCCCAAGGAGCACCCCGACCATGGCTGAACTCACCGAGCAGCAGCGCGCCAAGCGCCGCCAGGACGCGCGCGACGCCATCGCGACCCGACTCCGAGACACCTGGAAGTCCTGGCGCCGCCCGGCCCGCACCCCCGACTTCGACCTGGCCGCCGACCTGGCTGTCGACGCCCTCGGATACCTCGCGGCCGAAATCCTCGCCGACGGCACCCTCCTCAAGGCCATGGACATCAAGGACGGAGTCCTCACCCTCGAGACCGAGCCCGCCCGCGAGATCCTCCTCACCCTGGTCGCCTCCATGCGCGGAATGCTCGACGGATACGGCGCAGAGAACTACCTCGAGACCGAAATGATCGCGTCCAACGCCTCCGTATCCCTGGACATGCGCGACGGGAAGAACCCGACCGACGACTACACCGTCACCATCCAGCGCCGCACCCGGCCCACGCCGCACGAATTCCGGCAGAAGGCGGAAGCCCGCGTCACGCAGCTGGAAGCCCGACTCACCAACGCCAAGAAGCTCGTGGACGGATGGCAGCAGGCCAGCCAGGAGCACGCCCAGTACGCCCAGTCCAAAGTCATGGATGACATGCCGGGCATGGCCGACAAGCAAGACGGCCGCTCCAACCAACTGGCGGACTGTGCGAACGAGCTGAACGACGTACTCAACGGCGAAGATCCGGACGACTGGGAGTACGGCATCGGCATGGACGTCACAGAGGTCAGTGACCGCGATGGCTGACACGGCCCGCGGACCCCTCGCCGGCATGGACGACCCCGCATACATCGCAGGCCTCGCCACCGAACTCCGTATCCACCAACCCGGCGCCCTCGAACTCGCGGAAAACGACCTACAACGCCTCCGCGCAGTCGTCACCAAAGTCGCCGCCTGGATCCACAACCCCGCCTACGACGACACCGCCCGCCACGCCCTCGCCGAACTCCTCGGCCTCCCCGCCCCGCGATGAACGGCTACCTACGCGCCTGCCACGGCAAAGCCCGCTTCACCAGCCGCCGTGCAGCACGCCGCAGAGCCCGCCAAATCCGCGGCACCGGAGGACCCCGCTTCCACACCTACCGCTGCCAGTACTGCGGAAGCGTCCACGTCGGCCACCGACCCGGACACGGCACCCACCTCCGCACCGGACCCCACGGCCCCATACCCGTCCAGGAGTACGCCGTATGACCATCACCGCCCCCGACCTTGAGCGCGAGCTCCGTCTCACCATCGTGGTCCACGGCCGGCCTGCTCCCCAGGGCAGCAAGAAGTACGCCGGACACCGCCGCAACGCCGCCTCCGGACGCATCTCCGCCGTCCTCGTCGAACAGTCCAAGCGCGTCAAGCCATGGCGAGCACTCGTCACCGCCGCCACCGCGCAGGCCATGCGAGCCGGACACATAGGCCGTGCCCCCATTCACTTTCCGCCCCTGGACGGGCCCCTCGAGGCCGAAATCGTGTTCACCGTCCTCAAGCCCGCCAGCGCCCCCAAGCGCAAGCAGACCTGGCCCACGACACGGCACAGCGGCGACATCGACAAGCTGATCCGCTCCACGTTCGACGGCATCGCGGACGCCCACGCCGTGATGGACGACGCGCGCATCATCCGCGTCACCGCCACCAAGACGTTCCCCAGCGAGCACCCGGAAGCCCTCTCCGAGCCCGGAGCCATCATCCGCCTCTACACCCTCACCGGAGCCCTCTCATGACGACCACCACGGACGTGACGCGCCGTCCTAGGAAACGTGCCGTATCACCCGGTGATTGGCACGAGCTGGCTGCGTGCGCGCAGACCGACCCGGAGCTGTTCCACAGCGACACCAAGCAGGACCGGCAGATGGCGCGCACTTTGTGCCGCCGGGACTGCCCGGTGATCGTCCAGTGCCTGAGTGAGGTGCGGGCGAGGGATGAGCAGACGTTCCGGTGGGGGATCGGCGGGGGGCTGTCGCCGGATCAGCGTCGGGCGCTGGATGTGGAGGAGCGTCTGGGGCGCGTGCCGAATTTCGAGATGGCGCGCAGTCTGGTGACGGAGAGGCTGGTGGGTCCGCTGCTGCGGGTGTACCGGGAGTCCCGCCGGTCTCTGCCGGGGGTGGTGGAGGTGCTGCGCGGCCGGGGCCTGCTGGTGGATGAGGTTACGGTCCGGGTGGCGCTGTGGTGGGCCGGTGTTGACGCTGCGCGGGTTCCGCCCGCCCCGCTGGGCGATCAGCGTCCGATGGGGCAGCGCCTGTACGAGGACTACGCCGGCGTGATGCTGCAGGTCCGTGATGCGGGCGGCACGTATTACGAGGTGGCCTGGTATCTGGGTGTGTTCAAGTCGACGGCGGTGGAGGCCACTAAGCGCGCGGAGGCCGACCGGGCCGCCCGTGGGGCGGTGAAGGTCGCGTGAGCAGGCGGACACCCGAACACGGATCATGGGCCCGGTATTTGGGCTGCCAGTCCCGTCCCGCATGCCGCTGTGAGATCTGCGTCCGCGGCGCCCGGCGCGCACGGAAGACTGGTGATGTCCGACGCAGCCGAGGAGTGTCGGGCCATACCCCGACCGCCCCCGTCGCCGCCCACCTCCGAAGCCTCGTAGCCGGCGGCCGCAGTCTGGCGGGGATCGCCCGCGAAAGCGGTGCCAATGTCACCACGGTCCGCCGCGTCTACACGTCGCACAGGCCGACCATCTGGACGAGCACGGCCGACAAACTGATGGCGGTTCAGCGGGTGCCCGACTCCACAGCGCTGGTCGACGCGACCGGCACAGTCCGCCGGCTGCGGGCGCTGGTGGCCATGGGGCATGACCAGAGGTCCCTGTGCCTGGCAATGCCGTGCGCCTACACGGCCTTCAGCATGCTGACCCATGGGCGTAAGCGCCGGGTGACCGTGGCTACTGAGCAGGCAGCCCGACGCCTCTACAACGACCGCTCCATGATGGTGGGCCAGTCGACGTACGGGCGGAACCTGGCCGCGAAGTACGGCTGGCACGGCCCGCTCGCGTGGGACGACGACACCATCGACGACCCGAACGCCATGCCGCAGACCGATGCGCTCGAGCCCGCCCCTACGCAGGGCGCCGATGTGGCGTCCCGGTTCCTTATGGGTGAGTCGGTCGTCCTGGACCGTCCCGCCCGAAAGGAAGTCATCTCGTACCTGATGGAGTGGACGGACTCCACTCCGGAGCAGGTCGGGGAGCGGCTGGACATGAAGGCTGATGCGGTGTCCCGGGCGTGGGAGCGCATCAAGGACAAGGCACGGAAGGACGGCGGCAAGGTGCCGTGGCGGCGCGTGTACGTGCCGAAGCAGTGTGACCTGACCCAGGACGAGATGGAGAGTGTGGCATGAGTTTGCCGACGATGAACGGTGTGGCCCGTCTGATCGATGACCCTGAGCTTCGGTTTGGGGCCGGGTCGGGGAAGGCGGTGGTCAGGGTCCGACTGGCGTTCAACTCCCGCAAGAAGGACCCGGCGTCGAATGAGTGGATAGATGCGGATTCGTTTTTCATCGACGGGAAGGCGTTCGACCAGGCCGCGGAAAACATCGCTGAGACCTTGACCCGCGGCATGGAGGTCGTGGTGTCGGGCCGGCTGAAGACCGAGAAGTGGGAGACGCGTGAGGGGGAGAAGAGGTCGGGCCCGTCGTTGCTGATCGACTCGATAGGTCCGAGTCTGAAGAACGCGACGGCGAAGGTGACGAAGGCGTCGGGTTCTGGGCAGCCGGCGGTGCAGTCGGCGCGGCAGGCTCAGGGGCGTGCGTCGGCGGGGGATCCGTGGTCGTCGTCGACTCCGGGTACGCAGACGTCGGCACAGGCGGGGTGGGGAACTGCGGAGGAACCTCCCTTCTAGATCAAGAGCATGCGCGGTGGAGGGTCCGGTCCCTGTGGGGGTCGGGCCCTTTGTCGTTGGGTGTGACCGATCCGCGCAACGTATTGCCATGGCAATGCGAAACAGGTAGTCTGGCAGAGCCGACAACGCACCACCAGTCAGAACCACTTGGGGGCACCACATGCAGCAGATCCGACTGGTCGACCCGAACGGCTACACCGTCCCCGGCACCGTGCAGAGCAACGTGCCCGACGCGAACGCCGACAAGGTCCGCGACCGCCTCCTCCACGAGGTCGCCCCGAAGCACGCGGCTGACCACGACTACGCCGGCTACGACGCCCGCAACTACCGCGTCCAGCCGACGCCGGCGAGGCCCGTATCCGTCGACCTGCACCGCGTCATCGTCCGCCACCCCGTCACCTACATCCCGACCGGGCCGTCCACCGGCATCACCGTCGGAGCGCCCCCCGAGGGCAGCTTCGACCCGGCCGCCGTCCGTATCACCCCCGTCGCCCAGATCCGCCCCGGTGACGTCGTCCTCGGCACCATCCAGCACCACCACGACAACCTGCTGAACCCGCTCGACCGCGCCCAGTGGGTGTCCTACTTCACCGGCCTGCCGAAGGCCCAGGAAGGCGGGGCCCGCCCGTTCGACCCCGCGCACTGCGACTGGTGCGCCCACAACGACTACATCCGCCAGATCGGGCCCGGCACCGACTGGGTCAGTGTCGACGGCTGCACCCTGTACAGCCCCGACAGTCTGCTCCTGGTCGTTCCGCGCGAGCTCGCCGGCCTGAACTCCCCGGCCCAGGCCGCCTAGACCGGTCTCCCCCTCCGCTGGCACCACCGACGAAAGAGATGACCATGCTGACCAGCTGGAACCTCACCCCGGGCATCATCAACGACCGGACCATCAAGGCCTTCAAGCACGGCGCATGCGGCGGACTCGCCATCGCCATCCACGACCTCACCGGCTGGCCCCTCGTGGCCGTCACCGTCAACGCCGGCCAGCTCCTGCACTACATGGCCCGCACCCCCGACGGCCAGCTCCTCGACATCGAAGGCCCCCACACCGCCCCCGACGTGGAGTTCGAGTACGAGATCGAGGCCGCCGACGGTGTCGTGACGATCACGGACACCGGCCGGGACGCGGTGTGGGCGTGGTGGTGCGACGAGGCCGGCCGTCCGGTGCCCTGGGAGACGGTTACGAGTATTGCCCGGGCCCTGCTCGACCGGCACGCCCCCGCGGCCGCCGCCTAGACCCCTCAGGCCGGCCTCCCCAATCCCCCTGGGGGAGGCCACTGCCGGGCATCCCCCCTAGCCCGGCTTGTGCCGCCCACCGCCCCCGGTGGGCGGCACACCCCCCCGGCCGTGCGCCCCGCCCCCACCCCCTCCCGGGGCGCACGGCTTATCCCCCCACCACGAACGGGCCGCCCGCCCAAGAACCTCGCAGCTGCGGGCGGGCGGCCCTCCCCTTTGCCCCACCGTCCGAAAGGCCGTCGTGAGTACCGAATCCCTGACCCGTTTCCGGTGTGACGCCCCGCGCTGCCCGGCCGACGGCATCGGAGCGAGCATCATCACCCCGCCCGACGGATGGACCCGGCTCCAGTCGACCGCGCACATCCCCGTCGTGAAGACCAGCCCGTACCCGGCCCGACGGCGCCGCTCCAACGTCCTCTCGTACAGCGAACGCTGCTACGGCGGCTTCTCGCTCCACCTCTGCCCTCAGCATCCGGACGCGTTCGAGGCGCACCAGCCCCGGACGGCCGGCCACGGCTACAAGTCGAGCGTGTCGGTGTCCTGCTCGTGCGGGGCCAGCCTCGGCATGGCGGCCGCGGCCACGTTCGTCAGCTCGTATCCGTCCCACGGCACTGAGCGGGCCTGGTTCCTGCACCTGCCGAAGGAGCTGCGCTGGTACCTGTGGCGGGGTCAACGCCAGTGGGCCACCCGCGATGTCGACTCGTACCGCCGGGAGCACATCACCCAGTACACGAGCGAAGAGCGGGCCCGGGATGCCGCCGAACGGTACGGGTACCAGCTCGTGCACCGGGATGCCGAGGGCGACCCCTGGACCCGCGCGGACGACAAGTGCCGGGCCCACTGATGGACGACACCCTGTTCCCCGTCTACCGCGTGGGCTGCTTCTTCAACTGCGGCCACACCGTGCGCGAGGCGGACCCGGATACCGCGCACGCCGCTATGGAGCAGCACTACACCGAGAAGCACAGGGCGGACATAGACCGCGCAATCGGGCGGATCCGATGACCGCCTTCCTGTTGTGGCCGCTGGCCGTGCTCGAGCTCACCCCCCGCGCCATCACCCACCTCTACCGCACCCTCACCAAGGAGACCCGACCCGCATGACCGACATCGAGACGACGACCGACGACGTGGAGAGCCAGACCCCGGACCAGCTCCTGGTCGACCTGGCCGAACTCCACATCCGCACCCTCGTATCCCCCCTGCCGAAGCACCCGGCCGCCATGGGATGGCAGGCCACCGCCGGGGCCATGGCCGCCGGCTTCGCCCGTGCGCTGCACGCCCTGAACGAAGCAGCGCCGGACAAGGCCGGCGAGATCACCGACTGGTTCCAGGGCCCGTTCGGTGACGGACCGGACCCGGAAGAGCACACGGACTGGACGGAACAGGTCATCGCGAAGAGCCCTGCCGTGCTGGAACAGTGGGTCACGGAGGCCCAGGAGCTGGCCCGGGGGGCGAAGGAAGCGACGGAGGCCCGGGAGCAGGCCGAGGCTGTTGAGCCCGGCGCCGACATCCACACCCACTTCGGCCTGTCGTACGCCAACTACCTGGTGCTGCCTAGGACGCTGCTCCAGTCCATGCCGAAGGACTGGCAGCAGCCGTTCGTCGCGCTGCTCGAGCAGCTGCACAGCGGATTCGACCACGTGCCGCAGGCGCCGGCCTACGAAGTCACGGCGGGCGAAGAGATGCTGCTCGAGGACATGACCGGGTCGCAGCTGTACGCGGCCGGAATCGAGATCGAGGGCGAGGACCCCGGGGAGGGGCCGACCGGCAAGACCAGCTATCACCGCGTCAAGGACGGGCGTGAGTTGTCAGGGCAGGACTACGGCTTCGTGCCGGGTGTGGACCCGGTGCCGCACTACAACCGTGGCCGCACCCGCGTGGAGCCGCGCCTGGACGGTGCCAAGTGAGCTACATCACCCACGTCACCGGTGAATTCGCCATCACGCCCCCGCTCACCTGGACGGAGTTCAAGGACAGCGAGTTCGCACCGGACACCATCGTCAACTCCTACGACCCCGACCTGATCCTGCGCGTAGCTGAGACGAGCGTCGACACCGACGACGGTCCACTGCTCCGCCGCACCGCTACCGCGCTCGTCATGCGAGAGATCGACGAGTACCGCGCGCACAACCTGCTTGACCAGGTCCAGAAGGCCCTTGACGCGTTCCCCGGGCACACGTGGACGGGCCGCCTGGACTGTGAAGGCCAGGAGAACACGGACATGTGGCGTGTCGTGGTCCGTGACGGTCGGGCGGTCAAGGTCGAGCCCCGCATCGTCTGGCCTGACGAGGACGGTGGCCTGTGACCACCACAGCGCTGACGATGCTGCCCGATGTGGAGCTGGACGTGGTCGTCGACCAGGAGTCGGACCTGGCCGGCGTCACCGCGGCCGCCGTGTTCGACCGCACCCGCACCTACCGCTATCTCCTGACCCGTATCTGGGACCCGTCCCTGCCGATCGCCGTCTTCGTCATGCTGAACCCGTCCACAGCGGACGCCATGGCCGACGACCGGACCGTCGGCAGGTGTAAGGACTTTGCCCGCAAGCGGTGGGCCCGGGGCGGCATCGCCGTCGTCAACCTGTTCGCCCTCAGGTCCACGGATCCGTCGATGCTGCGCGCCCACCCCGACCCGGTCGGCCGGCACAACGCCTCGTTCGTGCAGCACGCGGTACGCCACACCGACCTGGTCGTCGCCGCGTGGGGCGCCGGCGGTGTCCTTGGTGACCGCGGCACGCAGATGGCGGGCGCACTCCGGGATGCGGGGATATCGCTCCAGTGCCTCGGGACGACGTCCACGGGGCAGCCGAAGCATCCGCTGTACCTGGCCGGTAAGACTGGGCTGCAGGCGTACGGGGTGGACTCATGACCGGCCCAGTTCTGGTGGGCCCGTCGCCTTCGGGTGGCGGGCCCGTCCCGTCCCTGACGGCTGGTGAGTTGAAGGTCCTGGTCGGTGTCGCGAGTGGACACACGTACGAGGCCATCGCCCGGGCGAACGGGAACTCGCAGAGGACCGCACGGAATCTTGGCAAGAGCGTCCTGAAGAAGCTGGGCGCCCGGTCCATGCCCCAAGCCATTTTGCTGGCCTGCCGGGCCGGTCTGCTGGATGGCCGTCCGCGCCGGCATGGCGACCATCCCGGGTTCGCCGCGCACGTCTACCGCGGTGAGGACCCGTGTGAGGCGTGCTGTGAGGGCGAGCGGGCCTATCGGGCCGACCGTCGCGCAGCCCGTAAGGCCGTCAAGTCGCACGCAGCGTGACTACCAGCGGCTCCCGAATCGGACATCTTCGACACCGTCTTCGGCCCGGTACCCGACACCCCGCGCGTTCCGTAACCCACCGTCACAACCCTGCCCGGGAGGGCGCCATGCTCCGCAAGCACGCCGAGGCCATCGCCCTCTTCATAGCCCTGACCTTGTTCGGGTCCCCGTTCATCGCCTTCTGGATCGTCATCGTCGACCCGCACCGGCCATCACCCCTCGCGACCATCGCCGTCTGCTGCGCGGTGAGTGTCGTCATGGTGCTCGTGGCGCAGCCCGTGGAGCGGGAGATCCAGCGCCGGCAGGCCCGCCGGGAACGGCGTAAGGCCCGCACAGCCGCCACCCCCACCGACACCCCCGCTGGAGGCACCTCGTGACCGACCCCGCCATCACCGATCTCCGCCGCGAGTTGGAGAAAGCCCGACTCGCCCTGATCGACGCCCAGTCCCACCTGTCCGCCCACGCCCACATGAACGCCGCCCTCCACTGCGCCAGCGACGTGTTCTTCTCCCCGCTCCACGCCAAGGTCACCTCCGCCATCGCCGGGATCGACCACGCCCTCGCCCGAACCGCCGCACCCCTAGGTCTCCCCGATCACGACAACCGCGACTGCCCCTGGTGGGGGCTGATCAGCGATCTCGACCGATGCGAGCACGCTCGGCATGAAGGCGACTCCTGTTATGGCTGCGGCACCGTCTCGACGGGCAACCCGCACATGCAGCCCGGACAGGTCATCGGCTACAGCCTGCGCCACGGCCACCTCGTCATGCCTAGCGGTGACGACAAGCACGACCCCGCTGCCTGGCACGCCACCCCCACCGACACCCCCGCTGGAGGCACCGATGCCTGAGCCCACGACCGCCGAGGCCGCCTACCGGTGCTGGCGGAAGGAGCCTCACGTCCCGCACATGTGGACCCTCAGCCCGGAGGAGGGCGGCGTCGACTGCCCCGGCATCGACCAGCCCGCCCCCGTGGCGGACGAACGCCGCGAGCTGTACGCCGACGCCATGCTCGAACACCACATCACCGACGAAGCCGACGCCGACGGCAACCGCCGCTGCTCCTGCACCGAATGGCAGGAAGGCCCCGACGAGTACTGGGACCACCACATGGCCGACGTCTACCTCGCCGTGCGGGACCAGGAACTCGAGCAGGCGCGGGCCGAACTCGCCGCACTCAAGCGCGCGCACATCGCCCTCGCCAGCCAGGCCGGGAAGGACCAGGCCGCCGTCGAGCGGGTGCGGGAGTGGCTCCCGGCCCTGCGCCGCGCCGTCGCCGAACTCCCCGCCACCTGCCGCTACCACGGCGACCGGCTCGACCCCGACCGCTTCGGACAGATGACCCGCAGCGAAGCGTGCTGCGACACCGGCCGGCCCGCGCGCCGTCGCCGCGAAGCCATGACCGCCCTCGCCGCCCTCGACCTGAAGGAGCAGCCGTGACCGAGACGACCGAGCTGGACCGTACGCGCCGCTACCTGCGGCCCGTCGCCCGCCTGCAACTGCCCGACCAGCCGGACCTGGTGCACCTGTCGGTGTACGAATGGCTGCCGCAGTGGGAGGAGTGGGCGACGGGTCTCGCCCTGTGCGGCTACTCCACGGAGCAGGGAGCCCTCCCGGACGGGACCGCGGTGACGTGCCCGGAGTGTGAGGCGTACCGGCCCCGGTACGAGCGGTACCTGACCCCCGGATACAAGCCGGACGACGACGACCCCACGGTCCTCCGCGCGCGTATCGCGGAGCTGGAGCGGGAGCGGGACGTCCTGCGCCGCGCCCTGGCCCGCCTGTCCACTGTGGTGGCGCAGGTTGCCGCCTTGGCGTTCGGGCACCGCGACTCGAGGGGGAAAGCGCTGCGGGTGAAGTGGCGTACGGCGGATCGGGTCCTGGCCTACGTGAGCGGGCCCGTAGAGGGCTGCGACTGCGACCGCACCCTGATGATCCGGAACCGGCACGTAGGCCACCTGGTGACGTGCCCGCAGGACCCGTACCGCAGGCCCCGGCACTACGACAAGGAGGCCGGCCGGTGACCGCCGGACAGTCGGCGGCCGCGTGGGCGGAGGAGGCGCGTGCCGCCGCGCGGAGGGGCCTGTGGCGGCGTGTCCTGACCCTGCTGGGGGTGCGGGCCCATACGCGCCGTGCGGACGCTGTGGCGGCCCGCAGGGACCACGGGGCCGAGGGGGAGCGGGCAACCGCGCGGCTGCTGGCTCAACTCGAGGCGCAGGGCTGGCACGTGCGGCACGATCTGGCGCTACCGCGTTCCCGGGCCAACCTGGATCACGTCCTCATCTCCCCCTGCGGGACCACGATCGTCGCGTTAGACACGAAAGCGTGGAATCGGAGCTGGCCCACCACACTGATCCGCGGCCGGGTCCACTGCGGGAACCAGGACCGGCACGAGCAGGTCGAGAAGGTCGCCGGGTACGCCCGCCGGGTCGCCGACGCCGTGAACATCCCCAGGACAGCCGTCCGGCCACTGATCGTCGTCCACGGCTCCCCGGTGGCAGGCGGATACCTCGAGGCCTCCACACCGGACGGCCCGGTGCTGGTCCTCAGCCCGCCGTACCTGGTGCCGACGTTGGCCGGCGCGCCCGGGTCGCGCGATCCGTGGCGTGCTGGTGGCCTCGCGGATCGGGTGGATGCGGTGCTGCTCCCTTACCAGCGTGGCGGGTGAGGGCGTACGGTCGACTCGCACCGTCGAGGGGGCCACCACGAAGCGGCCTGCCCCCGTACCCCCGGGGGGCGGGCCGCTTTCGTGCGTTCGGACACGACGAAGGCCCCCACCCCAGGTGAGGGCCTTCGGTATCCCCGCGTCGGCGGGGAGCAGTGTCACAAACCCCTAAGACTGGGGCCATCCCCGCGTCGGCGGGGAACCTCCGCTTGCGCGGAGAACTGGCTACCGAACAAGTCCATCCGAAGACGGCAGTCGGGTCACCCCCGCTAGTGCGGGGAGCAGTGGGACGACTATGGCACACGGCACTGACATCGCGGGCCGGAATGCGCGAGCGCCCGTCCCTCATGGGGCAGGGCGGGCGCCGCGGGGCCCTGTGGGCTGCATCTCCGGACGGCCTGGGGGCCCGTCCGACCACAGGGCGAGGCCTGCGCCGCCGGGTGGAGCGACGGCACGGGCCTGCCGTCCAGTGTGCCAGCAGGGGCTGAAAATGCGCCCTGTTGCGTGAGGGTCAACCGGACGGCCTGCCCGCCCGACGCCTCATCGCTCTGTGGGCACGACGCCGGCCCGTCCGTCTGCCCATCCCTTGCGGTACTCGCGGTCCACCTGCTCGGCCAGGTCGTCCCAGTCGATTTCCCTGCACAAGGAGCACAGCCGGACGATCACGGGGACGCTCGGGTTGATCGCGGCGACGAACTGATGGGCGCAGCTGTCGGGAACGGGCTGCCTGAGGGTGTAGCGGGCCATCAGGAGGGACCTCCCGGGATCCGTAGCCACGCGGGCGGCTCCACCAGGCACGGCGCGCTGCGCTGCTCCTGCCATGCCCGGGTCTTGTCGTCCGGGTCGATCAGCTTGCTGCCGTCTTTGGTGCGGACGTAGGCGGTGTAGTGGATGGTCCGCTGCCCGTCGCCACTGGTGGTGATGTCGAAGTCGGAGTCTTGGGGGACGCCCTTGGGGTCCACGTTGTTGGCGGTCAGCCAGTCGCACATCGCGATGCGCCAGTGTTCGGCGTCTTCGTTGTTCACGGTGGGGGCCATCTGCCCATGCTGGCGTCGGACGGCCCCGTCGTTGCCCCCGCTCAGTTGCCGCGCAGGCTCCAGTTGGCGGCCATCTGCTTCAGCCCGGTCACGTCATACGGCGTGTAGAGGCCGGCGAAGTTCGGGGAGCGGGCGCCGCCGTGCGGGGAGCACATGACGGGGTACCAGCCGGACGTGTTCTTGTCGCACTCGTAGTTGGCGACCTTGCCGTCTCGGTTGATGTCCCGGTTGGGGTGGGCGAGGGCCATGTGCCCGAGCTCGTGCGTGACCAGGTTTTTCCGGTAGTACTCGTTGATCGCCGCATTGCTCGAGAACCAGCCCGGGACGGTCCAGTACTCGGAGTCCATCTGGACGTGCCCGCCGGCCGCTGCTCTGCTGGTCGGCATGTAGCAGGGGCTGGCGTGGGAGATGCTTTTCTGTCCGGTGGGCCGGTACTGGTAGTGGACGACGATGCGGCCCTTCGCGGGGCAGCTTCCGACCGGCGTCGTGTCGATGATCGTGGAGTTGGTGAACTTGAGCCCGGTGACCGAAGTGAGCTGCGCGGCCGGTGCGTTGAAGTAGCCGCGGAGCTTGGTGCGGGCGGTCGCATCCGCGTACACGATCGTGTAGGGCCAGTTCCCGAAGCTGTAGACGCCTGCGGTGGTGTTGGCTTTCCAGCCCTTGCCGGAGTACGCCGGGCCGGCGGCCTGGGCGGGCATGGCGGTGAGGGTGAAGGTGACGGCGGTGAGGGCGGTCAGGACGGCCGTAATGCGGGCGCGGCGGGAGTGCGGGGTCGTTGAGGGCATGCCCTCCATGCTGGGCACGTTTCGCCGGAACGTTGCCCCCGCTCAACTCCGCCCGCACGGGGCGGGTCAGGTGCCGGCGTCAGCCTGGGCAGGCTTCTCGGTCTCGGCCCACTCCGGCAGGAACCCGGGCCGGTCCGACCACAGGCGCGCCACCCGGGTCAGCAGACGCCACGCCCTTCGTGCGTCATGTGCGGAGCCCGCACCCTCCGTATCCAGGCCGATCGCGGCAGCGCCGCTGATCTGGTCCGCCATGCGTGCCAGCATCCGGCCCATCTCCCTGGTCCGGTCCGGCGTGAACTGCTCCACCCAGGCCGTGACGGCCGCGACGCTCTTCTGCTCCCCAGACGGCTTGCCTTCGGTGACGTGCAACTGGACATTCCGGTGACGCATGGCGACGTCGGCACCGATGGCGGTTTCGGTGTCGACCCAGTGCTGTTCGTCGATGAAGTCGGCGATGGCGCGCAGCTGCTCCGCGGTGGGGGTGATGTCGGGCATGCCGTGCAGTGTTGCAGCAGGCACTGACAGGGCGGGCCGTTTCAGGCCTCTACGTAGGCGACCAGGACCAGCGTGCCCAGCGCGGTGGGCACGTACAGGACGCGTACACCGCCGTGCCGGTACTCGCGGTAGGAGGCGTTCTTGGACAGCACGCCGATCGTCGGGTTCGAGGCGATGACGTCCAGGACCGGCTCGAGACGGGCTTGGTCGGCCGGGCTCATCTGCTGGATCTGTTCCTGGGCAACGTCGTAGAAGACGATGCGGGCACGCCGGTTGCTGTGCCGGCCCATCAGGCGACGTCGGGCGTCTGGCGCGGGGGCAGGCCGATCTCGAGGCGGAGGTCTTCCCAGTCGGTGCAGGTCTCGAGGTCGATGCCTTCGGAGGCGAGGCGCTCGAGGACGTAGGCGACTGTGGGGTCGGTGAGGGCGGTGTTGCGGGCGTCGGCGCGCAGGGCGTCTTGCTCGGGCGGGTCGAAGACCATGCGCATGGGTGCCTCCGCGGGAAGGGTGCGGCTTTTACCGTAGCGGGCTGCGGGCCGGGCGGTCAGCCCCAGGCGGTGTCGAGCGGGTGCGGGAGCGGCGGCAGGTCGATGGGCAGGAGGCCCCAGGCGGTGTCGTCCACCACCAGGGGCGGTGCGCCCCAGGCGGTGTCCGCCGGGGCGGCGGTGGCGGCCGTGGCGGGCGTAAGGACGGCCGCAGCGGTGAGGGCGAGGACCGCGAGGCATCGGCGGGCAGTGGTTTTCATGGCGGGCATCCTCCAAGCATGGCCGGGGCGGGGGCAAGAGGGGGGTGGTCCTCCCGGCCCGCCTGTTCGTGTCCGCTGCGATCCATCGGGTGCGGCTGGCAGCCCACACCGGGTGGAAGACGCGTACAGGTGTCCGGGAGTGACCCCGCGGTTACGCTGTCTGATGCGCCATGCAGCTATCAAGAGACTTGTGTGTGCGTACGTACGCAGTGCGTAAACACGCAGGGTCGCAGCGGGGAGTATTTGGTGACGGATACGGGCAATTGGCGCGTTGATGATGCCCGATTGTCGGGTGATGCGCGGGAGCTGTACGGGCGGATAGCCCGCGGTGAGAAGACCTGCCCCCAGGACAGTGGGGCGCTGCAGGAGCTGTGGGTGCGGCAGCTGGTGTCCGCCGACCCGGAACGCCCGGATGAGGTGGTGGTGATGGATCCGCAGCGGGCCGGCTGGCGCTACCTGGATGCCGGCCTGCACGATCTGATGGCCCGCGTGACACGGATGGTCGGCATTCCGGATGCGTGTGACGACATGGCCCTGCACTACGAGCGGGCCCGTTCCCGTACGTCGGGCGGATCCGAGTTCCTGGCCCAGCCGCAGGAGGTCAACGCCCGTATTGAGGCGGCGGTGATGGAGGCGGAGTGTGAGGTGCTGGCCGCGCAGCCCGGCGGCCCGCGGACGCAGGATTTACTCAACATCGCGTTGAAGCGGGACTCGAGTGCGCTGGAGCGGGGGGTGAGTCTGCGGACCCTGTACCGCGACACGGTGCGCGACGATGCGGTGACCCGGGTGTGGGCGACGTTGATGACGCAGAAGGGCGTCCATTTCCGCACCCTGGTGTCGCCGTTCCAGCGGTGCGTGATCGTGGACCGGCGGCAGGCGTTCGTGTCCGACCATGCGGGCGGGCCGGCTCATTCGGCGTGGCATGTCACGGACCGGGCCATGGTCGCTTTCATCGCCGCGGTTTTTGAGGATGCGTGGCGGCGGGCCGATGTGTGGAACGGCGCCCCCCGTAGCGGCGACGGAACAACGGGGACGAGGACGACGCCGGTTCAGCGGGAGATCCTGCGGGACGCCGCGGACGGTATCGAGCAGCGCAAGACCGCGGCCCGGCTGGGAATCAGCGAGCGGACCATTTCGAAAGAGATTGGCAAGCTGCGGGAGCTGTTCGGTGCGCAGACGCTGCCGCAGTTGACGTACCTGTGGGCACTGTCTCCCGACCGGCTGATCGACGACCAGGCCGCCGAGGACGCCGGCGTGGCCTAGGTCTGGGCGGGACCGTCCTGGCCGGCGGGCGACTGCACTGCCTCCACCGGCCGCGCCGTCTGCTGCCCGGGCCGCAGTGCGGCCGCGGGCACGGGCATGCACCACGGACAGCCCTCCACGACCGTGGTGTGGTGCAGATTGTGCATCGCGCGGGTGTGCACACAGTGCTCGCCCGTCGCCAGCCCGGGCGCCCACCGCCGTACCGCATCCCAGAAGGTCCGGGCGGCCGCGTCGGGCTCATAGTCGGGCCCGAACTCGGTCCGCCCGTCGGGGTGGATGGCGACCAGCGGCCGGCCGTCGTTGCCGCGGATAGCGACGATGGGGGGCGGTGCGATGGTGAGCTCCTGCACCAGGCTGCGGTCCACGGTCAGGTAGCCGAACTGCTCGGTCATGGCTGCTCCTACGGGTGGTGCGGGCGGGTCTGCAGGTCGCGGTTCAGCGAGCGTACGGGGCGGGCGGCGCGTTCGTCGCGGATCCGGCGCCGGATGGTGAGCTCGAGGGCCCACACCTGGTCGCCGGTCATGCCGGTTTGGGTGAGCCGCCGGCGCAGGTCGGAGAGAGTGTCGCCTCGTCCGCAGCCCCGGAGCCGGGCCTCGAACTGCCTGAGCAGACAGGCAACATCCGGCTGCGCCTGCAGGTCGCTCATCGTTCGGTGTCCTGGCGGGGCGGGCCGGTGAGTACGAGGACTTCGATGCGCATGTCGCAGAGGTCGGCGATGCGTTCGGCCCAGTCGAGGGTGAGGGTGGCTTTGCCGGTGAGCATTTCGCTCATGTGCTTGGTGGACAGGTCGAGTTGACGGCAGGCTTCGGCCTGGCTGACGCGGGCGTGGTCGAGCGCTGCCCGGACTTGGGTGCGGAGGGAATCCTCCGCGCTGCTCACGGCTGCTCCTGCGGGTCGAGGGCGGCGCGGGCGGTACAGGGCGGGCTGTACGCGATCTCCACCGGTTCGGCGCCGATCCGGTACTTGTCGTACACGCGGTGGTAGACCCGCATCTCCTGGCAGGACGGGCAGCGGTGGGCGGTGTAGCGGATGACCGGCTTGTCGCCGGTGAGGCCGAGGGCGATGAGGCTGGGCCCGAGGTGGTCGCACTGGTCGCAGCCGTTCAGGTCCCCCGCTCGGTGGCAGAGGATGACCGGTACTGCTTCCCAGCGGCGCCAGGTGATGGCCTGCCCGTCGTGCTCGGCCGGCAGCGCGGGCACTGCGGCCTGGTCGGTGATCTGCGCCTCGAGTTCGGCGATACGCGCCCGTAGCTGCTCCTCGGTGTCCGCCACGGTCACGCCTCCTTGTCCGCCATGGCAGCCCGTGCTGCTGCTGCGTCGGTCTCGCCGTTCGGGCCGGCCTTCGCCAGCGTCGCCCGGTGCTTGCGTGCCAGGTCGGTCCGCTGCTGGGACCAGCCGTGGGCCTGCGCCACCTCATCCAGGGAGCCCTTGCAGTCGTTGCCGTGTTCGTGCTGCTGCTCGCAGTCCCAGCCGATCAGGAGGGCGTACAGCCAGGCGTCGGTGGGCTCACGGGCCCAGTCGCGCGAGTTGGTGCCCATGTTGAAGCGGAGGGACCACAGAGCCCGGTGCGCGGCGGCGGACAGCGTCTGCTGCTCGGTCAGAAGGGTGCGCTGCGCGTCGCAGAAGAGGAACGTGGCGCGGCCGACGTCGAGGGCTTCGGCGGCGTAGCTTTCGGCGTCCCACAGCCGGTCGTACAGCTCGGACAGCGTGTCGACGGTGTGGTCCTCGAGCGGTACACGGTGCTCGGGATCGGTCACCGGCGGCGCCTCGGGCAGAACGCCGGTCACGGTCAACAGGTGCTGCTCCCACATACGGGACAGCAGCCCGTGCCAGCGCTGGGGGACGGGGGTCCAGCCGCACGCGCAGTCCACGGTCCAGCGGCCGTTGGGGAGTTGGAGGCGGCGCGGCAGGTGGGCGGTGACCAGCTCGAGGTGTTCGGGGCAGATGTGCCCGCCCGCCGGGAAGATCGAGCCGCAACCGAGCGTGCGCCAGCCGGCGCCGGACCATTCCGGGCGCGGCGGCGGGTCGCCGGCCATGCAGGAGATGGCGTCGTACTGCTTCAGGCAGCCGGGCACCAGGCAGTTGCGGAGCACGGGAGCGTTCGTGTGGCTGTCGATGCGGGCGTAGAGCGCCTCGAGGTCTTCGGGGGTCAGCTTGTCGAGCGGGACGCGTTCTTCACGGATCATGCGGTCACCTCAACGTATGCGCGGGCTGCCTCGAGGACGTCGTGCCGGTCTCCGGCGATGATGGCCGCGATCGGGCTGCGGTCGCCCAGGTTCGGGTTCTGGCCGATGAGCCAGGCCCGGGCGGTGTATGCGGATTCCCGTGTGGCGATCAGGTCGTACACGATGCGTGTTTCGGCGCGGTGCATGTCGTTGGTGAGGTGTCCGGCAAGCTTCGGGCCGAGGATCTGCTCGAGTGCCTGGGGGGTGGCGTCCTGGTCGCGGTGCGGCCACCAGTCGTCGTGGGCTTCCTGGCGGCACAGGGCGCACATTCCGTCGTGGTCGGTGGAGGATCCGCATGCGCGGCAGTCGGCGACGGGCTGTACGCCCTCGGGGAGTTCCTCGCCGCGCATCTCTGCCAGGCAGGCGGGGCAGAGTCCGTGGGGCAGGATGCCGTCGCCGGAGTTGGCGTCTCGCATGGGCTCTTCGGGGACGACGGCCAGGCGCTCGCATCCGGTGGGGGTCAGCACGCCGGGCTTGGGGTCTCCGAAGAAGCTGCTGGTGAGGAAGATGTGCCGGCGCTGGGGGCTGGCGTCGGCGTAGGGGCTGTACGGGTTCGGGGCGACGGCGGTCACGGGGTCTCCTGCGGCGGCGCAGATCGGGCAGTAGTCGCCTTCGTCGTCGCACTGCCAGCCCTCGGCACGCAGCGCCGCCCGCGCGATATCGAGGCGTTCCGGCTTGGGCATCAGGTCACTGACGATGAAGTCCCGCTTCACGACGGTGCCGCAGCCGTCGCAGTAGACGCCGATCTGGCAGGGGTAGGGGGCTTCGGGGCTGGTGTCGGCGGATCGGAGCATCGCGGAGACTTCCTCGGGGGTCGCGACGCGGGGCGTGGGCGTGGGCTCGGGGTTCATGCGCTGGTCCTTCCAGGGGCGGGGGCGCGGTTCGGGGCCGGGCTAGGGGTGGGTTACTCGGGCTGCGGGAGCGGCAGGTTGGTGCGGTCGCCGTCCGGGTCGATCACCGTCAGCTGGTTCGGGACCTCCCTGATGCCCGCGGCGAGGAAGGTGCCGAGCGTTCCGGCGTCCTTCGCGGCGGCGTATTCGACGGAATCCACGGTCACGATGCGCTCACCGGAACGCTCGATGCGGACCTCGATCGGTCCGGTCACCGGCTCCGGGATGTCGCGCTGGTCGATGGAGTACTCCTCGTAGTCCCGGCCGGACTGGGTGATCACCTCACTGTCGGTGACCCACCGGCCGACGCCGGCGGCCTTCCAGTCGGCGGGGTCGGAGAAGTAGCAGGCGGCGATGGCTTCGTCGCGGGTGGGGTAGGTGCCGCGGGATTCGCGTCCTTCGAACCCGCCGCCGGTCGGGTAGTAGAAGAGGTCGTACGTGTCCACGAGGGACGTCCTTTCCTGGGTGTGCTCCCGCACGGGTGCGCGGGAAGATCTAGGGGCTAGTGGGCGTTCGCCGCGCTGTCGCCGTAGATGGTGGTGTCGAGGCGACGGCGGAGCGTCCACTGGTGGCGGCACTCGGGGTTGACGCAGAAGGCCCTCACGCGCAGCGTCCTCACGACGGCCGTGACCGCCTGGTAGCCGTCTTCCGCGTCGGGGTACTGCGGCCGGACGGTGCCGTCGTCGGCGATGACGGCCGGGCCCCAGTCGATGCAGCCCTCGGTGTCCTCGGCAACGCCGCACTGGCTGCCGCACTTGGTGCAGGCGAGTGGGCGCGTACTCACGGGTTGCGGCCGAAGGGTAGGCCGACACGGTCGTGGTCCTCGAAGGGGCCGACGAAGGCCTGCACGCTCTCCAGGTTGTCGCCGGTCCACGCAATGCTGTGGGCCCGTGTGCCGGTGTCGGGCTGGGTGGTCACAGGCTGGTCCCTTCGGGGGCGGTGTTGGCCAACTGCAGAAGCACGCTGGCGTGGCACGGGACCGGCGCGCCGTCGTCGTCGACCAGCGGGCACCAGCACATGAGGTCACGGCCGGCGAGCTCGACGCGCGCCCGGACCGCGTAGCCCACGGTCGCCTTGATGAACTCGCGGTACAGGCCAACGGCCATCACGTGGGCGGCGTGCCGACTGTCGGTGTTTGCGGTCCAGTCGGGCCGCGCTTGTCCCTGCCCGGCCCAGTTGACGGCCCAGCCTTTCCGCGTCTTGGCAACAGCCCACGGGTTGCCCCATTGGGTGCCGCGGCCGACGTACTTGGCGCCGTTCGCTTTCCAGCCCGCCGTGCGCTTGCGCTGGATGCGCTCCGGGGTGGTGGTGATGCGGGCCGGGAGGAACTCGGCGCCCTTGCCTCCGGCCAGGTCGAGGTAGAGGAACTGACCCATGGTCCGGTCCCGGTTCATGCGGAACAGGCAGTCGGCGAGCTCCGGGCGGCCCATGGCGGTGAGGACGGGGGTGATGTGGGGGCGGGCGTGTTCGACGACGGCCCGGCTGAAGACGTCCGGGTCGGTCGTCTGAACGGTCAGCGGCGGCACGGGGCGGCTGTCGCCCAGCTTGCCGAACTCGAGCTCATAGGTGGCCATGCGGTGTCTCCTGCGGGGAGAGGGGCTTGTTCAGGGTGGCCCGGTTTGGGCGGGGTGTTGCCCCCGCCCGGTGGGGGACGGACCGGGCCGCGGCATGCGGTCAGGCGGCGTTCGCGGCCGCGCGGGCGTGCTCGACCAGGTCGAACTCGGCGCGGCGGCGGTACATCTCGTGGCCGTCGACGGTGCCGTCTGCGGACAGCCAGCCGTAGTGGATGCCGTCCTGGAACGTGTATCCGACGTAGGTGTCGCGGTCGTTGTATTCCGGTTGGAAGTCCTGGGCATCGGGCCGTGTGGCGTTGACCAGGGCGCGGGCCTCGTTCGGCAGGAGGCGCGGCACGGCGACGGCGGTGGTGTTCAGCATGGGGTCCCCCTGGCGGCGGTGTGTCTGGGTTCCACCATACCTCGATACGCATTGCCATGGCAATACGAATGCGGGAGGTGGATACAGCACAGCCCCGACCCGGCAAGGGATCGGGGCCTGCCAGCAGTTCCCCAATGGGGGCGCTTACTCGGTTGCGTACGACCAGCCTGACACCGCGGCAGACGGACGTTGCCCCCGCCCGTCACCGCCCCGCGGCCGGCTCGTTGGACTCCTCGAGTGCACAGCGGGCCCGGGATCCGCGCCCCCGGGCCCGCCTGCACGTTGATGCGGCGCCGTCCCCGAAACGCAGAGCGCCCCGGCCACGTAGGCCGGGGCGCATCCATGCGATCAGGTCAGAACTGGCCGTTCGACAGGATCTGCCCGTCCTTGTCGTACACGGTCACCAGGCCGTTCTCCGACGTCTTCCAGTCCGCGAACGCCGACGCGAGGAGCTTCCCCTCGCCCTGGTGCGGGCCCACCAGGCCGCCCGCGAAGTCGGTGTAGATGTCGGCCGTGTCGGCGATCCCGTTGTGCTCGTCCGCGCCCTGCACCTTCGTCACGTGGGCGACGGCCGCCTTCTCCGCACCGGTCCCGTTCTTGCTGACGAACGCCTTGAACTGGTCGCCCTGGGACAGGTCCTCCTTCGGCTGCTCCTTCTTCTCGGCCGGCTTGGCGTCGGCCTTGCCCTTGGCCGGGGCCTGCGGTGCGACGGCCGTCGCGGGCTTCTTGCCGGTGTTTCCGCTGCTGCCGTCACCACCGCCGGCGGCGATGCCGATGATGACGATGAACGCGAACACCCCGCCGATGACGGTGAGGACCTTGTGCCGGGCGACCCAGGACTTCTTCGGCTCCTGCGGCGGCTGGTACGGGGCGGGGCCCTGCGGGTAGGCGCCGGGTCCGCCGGGGTGCGGCTGCTGGTAGGGCTGCTGCGGCTGGTTCGGGTCGTTCGGGTACTGCTGGCTCACGGTGGAGTCCTGACTGTTCGTAGAATGAGGATGGGCGTGGATGAGAGAGGGGTGAAGCAGGCGCGGCGTGGGGGGATCAGCCGAGGGAGCCGGCGAAGCTGCCGGACTTGGCCTCTTCGGCCGTCATCTGAAGGTTGCCGCGATGCGACACCTCCACTTTGTAGAAGTCCTGGCCGTTGGGGACGCCTTTGACAGCCACGTCGAAGACACACAGCGACGGATACGCGCCCGGTCCGGGCTTCGACTTCCCCAGCCCCCCGGTCGCGATGACCGCGCCGGCGGCGTCGTACACGGTGACCGAGGTGCCGGTGGCGATGTCGTCGTAGCCGTCGCCGCCGTAGCATCCGCCGGCGTCGTCGGTCCTTACTTCGTCGGTGAGGCTAAACGTGCCGGTCAGGGTGAAGTCGCTGCCGGAGTCTTCGCCGCTGCCGCTGGTCGCGTACCAGGCGGCGCCGACTATCGCCGCACCTGCCGCGAAGCTGGCCAGGGCGATGGTGATGGTGCGGGCCCGGGACGGCTGCGGCGGGGAGGCGGGCGGCTGGGCGGGTGGTTCCGGGTACTGCTGGGTCACGATGTCCCCTCAACTGGATCTACATGGCGGTATGTGGGGGGTGGGTGAATCTATCCCTCCGGATCGTGTTCTGTCCGGGGCGGGGGGATTCTGGTCCGGTCTTGTGACAGGTGGTCACAGGACCTGATCCGGAGCCGTGTTCGGTACTCACGAGGGACGACCGGTGTACCAGTGAAGGCTCACCGCGTCGTCCGTGTGCACCACCATAGCCGTCTTGTATTGCCATGGCAATGCGAAGCGGAGTGACGCCGACAACAAGACGCCCCCGAACCCTGGTCTGGGTTCGGGGGCGTACCGCTGAGCTCAGGCCGGATACCGGACCACGCGCGGCGACTCGATCCTGGCCCGGCGCTCCAGCTCCTTCGCCCAGCCCGCATCCGTCGCCCGCCGCGCCACCTCCGCGTCCACCGCGGCCTGTTCGACCGCCTCAGCCGCCTCCCTACGCCGCGCGGCCGCCGCATCCAGGAGCACCGTCATCCGGTCATGCGCGGCCAACAGACCGGCGGGCAGAACAATCCCCGGGTAGCTCTTCCGTACGCGCCCCAAATGCCACGCCACGCCGCCCCAACCCGGCCCGCGGACATCCCGCTGCACCTCGGCCCGCATCCCCTCGAGCGACCCCAGATTGCAGGCATCCTCGTACCGCTGGCCCTCGAGAGCCACGAACCACAAGCCGCGGGGCCGGCTGTTCTTCGGCCGGTCCGGCAGCAGCACGCGCAGCCGCTCAATCTCCGCGGTCAGCAGCGGGCGCAGTGCCGCGGCAGCCGGCCGGGCCAGCTCCTCGAGCTCGGTCTCTTCCCCGAGGCTGAGCCACACCGTGCCGGGCTGCGCTTCCTCGAGCCGCTCGAACATCGTGCAGCGCGTCCGGACGGCGTACTCCGCCTCCGCCTGCCACTCCTCACGCGACGGCCACTCACGCATCACCGTGGGCCCCCATGGCGGACCTAATCCCTTGGGCCGACTGCTCGGGGTGCGCCAGCGGTTCCTGGACGTCGAAGAATGGATTGTTCGTCCACACCATGGATCCGTCCTCGCTAACCGTGGCGGCGCTATGGCGCATCAGGTGCCAACCGGAGTCCGAGTAGTAGAAATAGGCCTTGTCGCCGCCCTGAGTGATGGTCAGGCTGCATCCGCAACCGTTCACCAAGTCATCCGGGCGATGGTTGTCCGCCTGCTTGATCTCAGCGCTGGCTCCGAAGATCGCCGCGACAGCCATGGTGGCTTCGTGGACGTTCGCCGGCGGCCGGTATCGGGCTGGCGACTTGTTCAGCGAGTGGACCGCCGGAGCGAGCATGCCCAGGTCTTCCTCGAGTTGATGCGCTGTGCCGGTCAGGCGGTCGAGGGCGTCGGCCAGGTTCTCCTGCTCTGGCGCTACCCATCCCGAGAGATCGGGGATCGTGACGTCGCCGCGCTCGGCAACCTGACGGACCGCCTGCTCGAGCGCCCGCAGGTTCCCGATGGATGCGTGGATCGTGGCGTGGATGGCGGAGGCCACCACGGCGGCATCCTGCGGCGTATACAGCGCCCAGTCATGGTCGAGGGCCTTGCCCAGGCTCTCGCTGGCAATGGCGGCTGTGACGGCGAGGGCCAGCGTGTCTTTCGGCTCGGTGGCATCGTCGCCGACCTGTTCGGTTGCTCCCGCCAGATCGTTGACGTATGAGGATGAGTCCTCGAGATCGCTCCACTGAAGGTGCAGGTCGGGTGCTTCGCCGTCGGTGTTGCTGGCGTTGTCGGTCTGGTCCTGGCCCATGGGGTCCCCCTGTTTCATCGGTGGGTTCGCTGTCCTGCGGTGACGGTGCGCATCTTGCGGAAGTACTCGTTGGGCTCGGCCCCGCCGCCGACCTGCGGGGTCGGGTCCAACGGGGGCGGGACCCGGGTGGGTTGGCTAGGCACCGTAGCGGCCGGCTCTGACACCGGTGGGTGCTCTCGAGCGGCCTCCCGGTCGGCGCGCTCCCGGGCCCGCGCGCCCTTCCAGTCAGCGGCCCGCACCGCGCACAAGCGGCACTCCTCGTCCGTGATGATGTCGGCGCCGTTCTCGCAGTGGGCGTCCGGGCAGGCGTACCGGTCACCGCGGCGCAGCGGCCGCACCATGCCGATCGCTGCACCCACCGGGTTCTCGAGCTCGCCCGCATGGAACTTGGCGGCGTAGTTGTGATGCAGCCACCGGTACAGGATCCGCTCGCCGATCTGCTCGACCGTCCGGCCGTCCGTGCGCATCGCGGACAAGATGGCATCCGAGATGGTGGGGAGCTCTGGGAGTTGGTCGAGGATCTCCGGCG
Organism: Streptomyces sp. NPDC048479; assembly: GCF_040651435.1. Classification (NCBI taxonomy): domain Bacteria; kingdom Bacillati; phylum Actinomycetota; class Actinomycetes; order Kitasatosporales; family Streptomycetaceae; genus Streptomyces; species Streptomyces sp. NPDC048479. The sequence goes on along the minus strand of NZ_JBEZKA010000026.1, from coordinate 60,932 downwards.
GGTAGAACGTCCGCACCTGCCGTACGAGGTTCAGTTCGTCCCTGGTGTGCTTCGGCTTCTTGCTGCCGTTCTTCTGGCCACCAGCCGGCCGGCTGGTGTCGTCGGTCGGGGTGGGGGATGGGGGCGTCTTGCCGGACGCGGCGCAGCCGCTTTCCTCGCGCGCACGCTTACTACCGTCAGAGGGCCTACGGCCGTCCACGGGGCTACGCCCCGAAGGGGCCTCGTCTGCTGCTGTGGGTTCTGGACTACCGGCTCTAGATAGGGCGTCATCCACGACGCCACCCGTCGCGTCATTCACGACGCCACCGGTAGCGTCACCCATGACGCCACCCCCCTTCGCCTTCTTCCGCCGCGCACGCTCCTTGCGGCGCTGCTCCTCCCTCTTGGCCTGCTGCACGCGGAGCTTCTCGTCGTAGGCCGCCCTCCAGCCCGCCAGGTCGAACTCCGGCGCGTGCTCGCTCACCCATGCGGAAATGTCCAGACCAGGGACCGTGTGGCCGTACCGGGCGACCAGCTGGGGCGGAGTGCCTGCCGGGGGCGTCACGCCGTGGATGAGCCACGCGTCGTGGATCTCGTACAGGTTCGCGTCGTTCTCGTCGGGCTTGCCCTCCACCTTCCGGCGGTGGATCGTCACCAGCCCGATCTGCTTCTCCAGGTAGTCGCCGGCCCGGTCCACGGTCTGCTTGGAGCAGTCGAGACAAGAGGCCAAGGCCTCGCGGTACGGGTACCCCTGGCCAGTGTCACGGGAGCTCACATCCGCGAAGGTGACGAGCAGGTCGTACAGCGGCTTCGCCTTGCCCGCGTTGAGACCTGCGTCCGGGTCCCGCGTCACGCAGACGGCGAACATGCCGAAGCGAAGGCCGGTGGAGCCGGGGCGGCTCACTCTGGGTCGGTTTCCGTTCGACGGGCGCCGCGCCGTCACAGGTCACCGCCCTGCATACGGATGATCACGCTGCGTGGACTTGTGGGAGATGCTCCCACTACCGCTACTCTGAGCACGAGGAACCTCGTTCTAACCGATGTGCGGGACTTCTCGAATCAGCGGATTGCAGTCCGCTGTTGTGCTTGGACGGCCGGGGGTGCTGCGCCCTCGGCCGTTCGCGCGTTCCGGGCCTATCCGTCGTCCGGATCACCAGCGCCTCCCGGGGGCTTGTACACAGTCCGGAAGAACTCCAGGAACGGCTCTGTCGCCATGATCGTGGCGGTGCCGGCCTCGCCGTATGGGTGCGGCTTGTCAGGCCCGAACGGCCATGCGTCCCGGTAGAGCTTCGAGGTGGAGATGTGGCGGACGCCCTCACGGGTGATGCTGTCGACGATTCCCTGCCGGACCAACAGTTCGGCGCCTGACGTGAAGGTGACCGCTGGCGGGAGTCTCGTCTCTTTGGGTTCCTGCGCTTCGCCGGCGTTCATCGGCGGCCTCGCGCCTGACGTCCGCTTGGCGGAGCGCCAAGCGATAGCGATACGCTCATCGCGGATCTCCTTAGCTGGGGTCCCGTGGCCGTCTGTCTTCGCAGGTCGGCGGCCATAAGGGCGGTCGGCCGGTTGTGGTGACCGGTCGACCGTCATCAATCGACGTGTCTAACGCTGCTCGCTACTCCATGGCACCCGTCCGTTCCGCGAGTCCCATCAACTCAGCGGGAGCCTTTGGCCCAGCTACGAGGACCAGTTCCTTGATGGCTTCGCGTACGGCCGCGTGGTTCTGGACGGTCTCGGGTGAGATTTCTTCCGCGCGCAGCAGGCAGGCGGTCGCGTCGCCCATGTGACGCCGCTGCGCGTGGGCTCGCCCCAAGTCCATCAGCAGCCGTCCCCTTCTCTCCGGAGACAGGGCCTCGGCATCGATGGTCTGGCCGATGTCCAGCGCCTCCCCGGCGTCACCCAGGTCGACAGCGGTGGAAACGGCCTGGATCGCCACGTTGGTCGGCCCGAACTCCAGGTTGTAGTCGTTCCGATCCTCTCCGATACGGTCGGCAACCTGCCGGGCCTTTTGAATCTCTTCCTTGGCCTCCGCGCGCTGGCTGCACCGGGCGTGCACCAGAGCCTTCGCCAGATGCAGAGACCCGAGGACGGATAGTCCTTCTGGCGTCAGGTCATCCCGCTGGCTGAGGGCATCGACCGCGGCACGCACCGCGTGCTCAGCCGCGTCCGTTTCCCCGAGGCGTACGAACGCGTGCACCATCCGGTACACGCCGGCGCACACCAGGAACACGTCGCCGGACAGTTCGGCGGCCGCCACGGCCCGGTCAGCGGAAACCCAGGAGGCACGCGAGTCGCCTTGCCGGGCGAATGCGGAGGCCATGGCCTGGTAGGCACGGGACAGCAGACGGTATGCCGTCGGCCGATCCCCGTCCGGGACGATGCGAACAGCACGCTCGAGCTCAGGAACCAACTCGGTCACCATGTCGCTGATCTCGGCGTGACGGGCCTGGTGCGTGAGCGACCAGATCTCTTCAACCCGCTGCTCCAGCTCGTTCAGCGCCACGGGACGCTGATCCGAACCACCCGTTCCCAGCAGGGTGCTGAGCGCCGGATGACCGGCAATCACCAGGCGGGCCGCATCCAGGTCATTGGACTTCACCTGCACGGGTCCGGCAGCGGGGGTGGGCAAGGGCGCGTTGGGGTCCAGCGCCTGCATGGAAACCCCGAGGGCGTCAGCCAGCTCCTGCAGTACATCCAGTCGGCGCACCGGCTGGATACCGCGCTCCACCTGGGACATCCAGCTGGAGGTCCGGCCGTTGAGCATGGCCGCCAGTTGCTGCTGTGTCAGCTCCCGTTCCTTGCGCAGATCGGAGATCCGCCGCCCGAACGCGCGGTCTCTCGGGTCGACTTCCTTTCCGGTTGGTTTGCTCATGTTCCCTCCGTCGCCGGCCGCTTGCCGGTCAGCTCGTTCAGGAACGTCACCTCGGTGCTGGCCAGGTACTGCTCACGTTCGCTGAGCATGCGTTTGGTGTGGTCCTGGGATTCGTGTGCCTGGAAGGCGTCGTAGTCCGCGTACAGCTCGTAGAAGTAGCGCACGAGCGGTTCGTTCTCGGGGACGTGGACGACGTAGACCAGGGTTCCGGGTTCCGTGCGGATGCCCTCCATCGTGCGGGCCACGAGGGCGTCGAACTGCTGAGCTGCTTCGGCGTCACGGGTGGTGAACCGCACGCTGAGTGCGTATCCGCTTGTCACTGCTCCTCCATTCGTCATGCGCACAGTCTCACACCATCAAGTGTTTGTGCTAGCTCGCACGAAAACTTTAGCAGTCACGTTGACTCGCACCAATGGTGCGCGTAATGTCGGTCACGTCGTCCCACGGCGGCAGCAGAAAGGGCCCGGTGTGCAACCACCGGGCCCTGGATGCCAGACCTAGCCCCACCTGCTGTACCAGGAGGCGTGATCCGACATGAGCCAGGATCGCACACGCAGTACCAGCACCATCCCTCCGACTTCCCCCGACTCCCCGCAGGCCAATGAGGCGCTGCGCCAGGTCGTGGCCGGCCAGGTCGGCCCGCGCCGGCCGGGTGTCGTCTACGACAACACCGACGGCATCTTCGAGGTCCTGGCCGTCACCACGGATGTGGCCGAGGCCCGCCGCGTGCTGAAGCGGCGTGCCGCACAGTTCGCCATCACCGTCCACGAGCTGGTCTCCGACACCGTGGACACGATCGGCACCGTATGGACCGGCAGCGACCGCGTTCTGAAGGCGGTGGCGTAGATGGCCGGCCGCGGATTCTCCGATGACGAACTGCGCCTGTACGAGCTGCTCCAGCAGTTCCTCGGCCTGTCCGACGACAAGGACGTTGCGGGCACGATCATCCTGATCGGTCCGAACGGTTCGATCGTCGGTGACGCGACACTGTCCGCCGCCGACATCGACGCCGCTGCGGATGCGCTGGTGAAGCTGAACATCGCTCGCGGCGACGCGGATCACCCGGCTGCCGGGTCGGTGGACGCGGACCCGCTGCTGGATGTGGACGCGGACGATGTGGCCGATCTGATCGATGAGGCCGAGGCGTTCCTCGCGAACGGCGGTCTCGCGTGATGGCGGGCCCCTTCGACCACGACGCGCCGCTGGCTGCGGCCGATGTGCACACCGCCGACAACGCGGTCCCGCCGCTCGATGAGGACCTGGCCGGCTGCCTGGACGACCTGGCCGGTGTGCATCCCGGTATCGACCTGATCCGCGACGGATACCGCCTCCTCGCCACCGACCGGCTGGACACGGACCAGACGCAGACGATCCTCGCCACCCTCGCCGGATCCCCCGGCGCGGACGTCACCACGCTCCTCGCCCTCCTCGTGCAGCGCCTCACCAACCCCGACTCCAACCCGTGCCTGCGCGCCCTCGACCCGGACGCGCAGAAGACCGTGAAGCACCTGGGCCAGGTGCACGCCTTCGAGACCGCCGCATTCGCCACCCGCCCCTACGAGCCCGTAGCCGAAGCCTCCGCCGCCATCGACGGCATCTGACCACCACCAACCGCGGGGTCCGGTCGTCGAGCCGACAGACGACCGGACCCCGCACCCGCCGCACAGAAAGGACCGGCCATGGACCAGGCCACCGCCGAAACCCACTTCGCCCGCTGCTACGCCCGGTGGGCCAGCGCCACCAACTTCCGCCGCTTCCGCACCGCGCAGCAGGACGAGCAGCAGGCCAAGAAGCAGACCAAGAACCGCCGCAAAGCCAACCTGCTCGAGATGGCCGCCGACTTCGTCATCATCGTCGCCACCCTCGCGGCCGCCGTCGCCATGGACCGGCTCATGCAGCAGGCCGACAACGTGCTCCGGGTGACCGGCGTCGTGGCCATCGCCTTCGGCGTCCACGGCATCGTCCGCGGTCTGGTGAGCGCCGTCATCGGCGGCACTCAGCAGCGCCTCCACACCGCCGCCGGCTGCACCGACTGCACGGGCGCCGACACCCCGGAGACAGTCCGGTGACCCCGCAACAGTTCCTCCGCGCCCAGCAGAGCCGCGACCGGGGCGGACCCGCCGACTGGACGCCCTCCGACTTCGACAGCTACCAGGTCCTCGCCGAGAACACCCGCAAGAACCGGCTGCAGTTCCGCATCCGGACCATCCGCCGAACCGTACGCCGCCGCCTCCACCTCGCCGCCTGACCCCACCCGACCGACTGACCACCGGAAGGACACCCGCCGACGTGAACGCCCCGACCACCGTGACCACCCAGACCGCCCAGCCCACCAACTCCATCGACCAGCGCATCGAAAACCTCGACACCCACGACCGCACCGAACTCCTCCGCCGCGGCTGGCTCCTCACCCAGGACGCCGAAGCCGCACACCGACGCGAGCACTACCCGCAAGCCGCCGCTCACGCCGCCCTCGCCGCCGCCTACTTCGCCCTCGCCAACACCATCCCGACCACCCCGAACGCCTGACCGCCTGACCGCCTGACCGACGCCCCACCGACCAGGAAGGACACCGATCCTCGTGACCACCGCCCCGGCTAAGCAGCCGCACAGCCTCCCCGCCCTGGGGGAGTGGCAGCCCCTGCCCACCGCCGGGGGCGCCCCCCACCTCCCGGCCACGGCCAACGCCGTCCCCGAGCTCACACGCACCCACAAGATCCTGATCGGCCTCGTCGTCGTGGCCGTCCTGGTCATCGCCACACTCGGCTTCATCGGCTCCTACGCCGCCGTCACCGAGCTGGCCCGCCGCAAGGGCTTCGGTGACTTCGCCCGCGCGTTCCCCATCGCCGTCGACGCCGGCATCATCGCCTTCCTCGCCCTCGACCTCCTCCTCACCTGGCTCCGCATGCCCTTCGCGATGCTGCGCCACGTGGCCTGGGGACTGACCGGCGCCACCATCGCCTTCAACGCGGCCACCGCATGGCCCGACTGGATCGGCGTCGGCATGCACGGCGTCATCCCCGTCCTGTTCGTCATCGCCGTCGAAGCCGCACGCCACGCGGTCGGCCGCATCGCCGACATCACCGCCGACAAGCACATCGACGGCATCCCCCTCTCCCGCTGGATCGTCGCCCCCCTCGGCTCGTTCCGGATCTGGCGCCGCATGCGGCTGTGGAACATCCGCTCCTACGACCAGGTCCTCATCCTCGAGCGGCAGGCCCGGATCTACCGCGCCCAGCTCCGCAAGGAGCACGGCCGCGCCTGGCGCCGCAAGGCCGGCGCCGATCAGCTGCTGGTCCTGACGCTCGCCAAGGACGGCATGAGCATCACCGAGGCCATCCAGCTGCCCGAAGCAGAAGCGCGGAAGCGAGCCGAAGCGAAGTACGAAGCCGAAGTGCTTCAGGCCGAAGCCGAAGCGAAGCGCCGTGCCGAAGTGGCCCGGGCCGAAGCAGCCGAAGCCGAAGCGAAAGCCGAAGCCGAAGTGGCGGCCGAAGTGGCCCGGCTCGAAGTCGAAGCGAAGCGGACAGCCGAAGCCGAAGCGGCCCGCCTGCTCGTAGCCGAAACCGAAGCGAAGCTCGCCGCGATCGCCCGCGAGCAGGAACTGGCCGAAGCCGAAGCGAACCTGAAGCGCCGCCAGCAGGCCGCGGCCGCTACGCGCCTGGAGCAGGAGCAGCAGCTCATGGCAGCCGAAGCCCGCGCAGCGACCGCCCGCCGCACGCGGGAGGAGAGCGCCCGCGCCGAAGCACACCGGATCGCTTCGGATGCGAAGCAGCGCATCCGAACCACTTCGGGTTCCGGTTCGGGTCCCGCTTCGGGTTCAGGTCGGACAGCGGCCGCCACTTCGGCTTCGGGTTCGGCTCCGCGCGGCAAGCGGCAGGCCGAAATCGAGGAGGTCCTGACCCGGATTTCCGAAGCGGGTGACCCCGAAGCGGTGTCCCTCGAGTGGGTGATGGAGCACTTCGACCTGAAGCAGACCACCGCCTACGACCGCCTCTCCGTCGCCCGCGACATGTGGAAGTCGTCCAAGGGCCAGACCCAGGGGAGCCGAAGCTGATGGATGCCACCCAGCTGAAGCCGACGGCCCCGCCGAAGCCCCGGGCCCCCACCCGCACTCCGGTGGGGCCCGGCCCGCGGACCCTGCCCGACGTGCCCGGCACCCCGCCCTGGCATCACCGTTTCCTGCCCGCCACGGTGCGCGGCCTGATGGCCGACCTGGGCTGGTGGAACAACCCGGTCCCGCAGTCCCCGTCGAATCACCTGATGCAGACCCTCGCGGTGCTCGAGACGCGCGGCTGGGCGCAGTCCCTGGACGTCACCCCCACCGGCCGGCTGTGCATCCGCGGCGCCCAGAAGCTGCTCGAGAAGACCGGGCACGTCACCCCCGCCGGCCGCGAGCGGGCCGTGCACTACATGCAGCAGACCCTCAACTCGGCGGGCGTCACCATGCAGTTCTTCGCTTGGAACGACCTGCCTGACCAGCAGTTTTCCGCAGTCCAGACCCTGCTGACCCGGTCCGCATACGCGGCCCGAGCGAACGGAGAGTGAAATGCCCGCCCCCGACGAATTCGACCGAATCATCAACGGAATGGCCGCCGTGAACGCCCCCCAGGAACACATCGACCACACCCCCTACGGAGCCCAGTACGCGCCCAAGGCGGGTCTGACGAAGCGCGGAAAGGCCGCCATCGCCATCGGCGCCACCGTTATCGCCGGTGGCAGCCTGATCGGCTACCAGTCGTATTCCGCGCAGGCCGCTGAAAACGAGGCGAAGGCGCAGGAGATCGCGCTGCAAGCAGGTGCGCTCGAGCTGGCAAAGCTGAAGGAAATCAACCGGGCCAACGAGGCCAGCAAGACGACCCAGACCAGTGAGGAAAAGGCCCGGCAGACGTCCGTGAATGCGTGCGTCAAGGGCAAGGAACACCTGGTCGGCAAGGGCTTCGGCTCCCCGTCCTACCGGGACCTGGTGGACGTCTGCCAGGACCAGTACACGGGCAGCGCCGGCGGTGACGACCTGCAGACCGCGGCGTCCTCCAGGCAGGCCAGCAGCGACGGTTCGGGCGGCGTCAACGACGGCGCTCTGATCGGCGGCGGCGCCCTCGTCCTGGTCCTGCTGTTCGCCGCGAAGAAGGGCAAGCAGAGCAGCCAGGCGTAGTTACTTCCCACTTACTCCTGGCCCAGAAAACGACGATCGACGCCCCATCCAGACCCCCACGGGGCCCGAACGGGCTCTCTGCCGGGGCGAGAAGCCAGAAGTAGTAACGATCGAGAGTGAGGATCTGATGGCGGCCGACACGGTCCCCGCAGCAGTGCCCGACCCGAACGACCCGCCCGCGACCAGCCCGGCCGGCGCCCCGCAGCCGGGCCTGCTGGCGTCCATGTTCGCTCCGGTCGACCCCGCGCGCCCGGCCGCCTTCACCCTCCAGCCCACCACGGACGGCGCCCACGACGGGACTGTCGCGGGGGCGTCCAGCGCTGCCTACCACGACGACGACACCACCCCCCAGAATGGCGCCAGCAGCAGCAATGCCCGCCAGAACCAGAGCATTTGGCGGGCGTGGCTGCTGGCCGGTGCGGAACGCTGGAAGAAAGGCGCGGGCGCGAACGTCAAGCGGCTGGATCTGGCGAAAGCCAAGGCGCAGGCGCGGCAGATAAAGGAAACCCGGCAGGTCACGGTAAACCGCTCCGGCGGCATTCTCGGGAAAGGCTCCGGCAGTTCAGGTTCCGGGGGAAAGTCCGGGGGCGGGAATTCGGGGAAGTCGCTGACCAGGAAATCGTCTGGCAGTGGTGCGGTGAAGGGCCCGAAGAATTCCAACGGCAGCGCGCACCGCGGGCCCGGGGGGCGTTCTGGCGGCACCGGCAGTTCCGGCGGGTCCCGCTCCGGTGGGGGCCGTGGTTCTGCTGGCGGCCGGTCAGGCCGTGAGCACGGAGGCCGCGGACATGGCGGCAGTGGAGCGGGCGCCTCGGGTGGCTCGCAGGGCCGTGGGGGAGCCTCCCGCGGATCGAAGGGCCAGGACAGTGACCGCTCCCCGAAGACGAAGGCAGGCGACACGAAGGCAGACGGCTCGAAGGGGGCGAAGGGCGGTACGGGCGGTGGCACGTCCAACACCGGCAAGGCCGGGCCCCAGGGTCCGGCAGGCGGGGCGGGCAAGAACACCCCCGGCAGCGGCAAGGGCGACAGCGCCACGAAGGGCCCCGACACCAAGAAGCCCAGCCTGCAGAAGACCAGCACGAAGCCCGAGACGAAGACCGACAAGGCGCCGGGCAAGACCCTGGGCCCGAAGAACACCGCCCCCGCCAAGGGACCGACGCCGGGTGCGGGCACCGCACCCGGCGCCACCACCACCACAGACAAGACCAGCAAGGCCGACAAGAACAGCAAGGCCGACAAGAACAGCAAGAACACGGGTCCCGCCCCGGCCGGCCAGACCAACGGCACACCGCTCAACACCCGCGACTCCCGCGAAACCGGATACCGAGACGGCACCCGCGCAGCCCGCGTCGTCGCCCACGTCCAGGCCTACCGCGACGGCGCCAAAGACGGCTACACGGACACCACCGAGGCAGCCGCCCGCGAAAAGACGCGCCTGGACCAGGCGCACGAGACCCGTAAGCAGCAGCGAGACGAGGACCAGCCAGTGACCGGAGCCCGCAGCAGCGCCGACTACCACCCGCCGCAGCCCATCCAGGTGAAGCACGTCGACGCCACCCACATCCAGCTCGGGGACGGCGCAGCCCGCCAGCACATCAGCCGTGGAGAGGTCCGCTCCCTCAAAAGCTTCGAGCGCCGTCTTGCCGAGAAGGCCGCGGTCCTCGCCAAGGTTGCGGAAGACACCCGTGGGCTGAAGGCCCACGCCGACGCCCAGGCAGCGAAGGCCACTCAGCTGCTGGAGCAGGCCAAGGGCGTCAAGGGCGGCGAAAAGGTCGTCGCCACCCTGGCCAGGCTGCAGGAAGCCGCCACCGCGCAGGCCGCCAAGGCCGAGGAGATCTACAAGCGGGCCGTCCGCGCCGCTGAAGCGGCCCGGGTGGTCCTCGCCAACGCCGAAACCCGGTACGGCGGCATCTACCAGGCCGTCGTCGACTCCGATGAAACCGCCCCCGCCGAGATGCGCTGGTACCAGGAGATGACCCATGCGTGACACGTCGTACAAGCAGCTCAAGCGGGACGTTTCCGCGCTGTCCAAGGAGGTCGCCAGGGACTCCGACGCGATCCGCGGCAAAGCCCAGCAGATCGACGGCGACGCCCGCGACACGGCCCGCGTCGCCCAAATGATCGGCGCCATGCGCGTCGACACCGCGACCATCGCCGAAACCGCCGAACTCGGCAAGATCACGGCCGGGTTGTCCGAGGCGGCCATCGCCTACGCCACCGCCGGTGACACCACCGCGAAGGCCGCGCAGGCCGCCCACGACCAGGCCCACGCCACCCACGACGGCATCAACGAAGCCGTCGGCCGCTCGCCCCTCGGCCTGGAAATCTACGACGTCGACCGCGAATGGCTCCGCCAGCAATAGCCGCACCCGCCCCGTCCGCCCCCGCCGAACCGCCCGAGGAGCCCCTCATGAACAGCAACGCCACCACCACCCACCGCACCGAGGCCGCCGAACGCGCCGTCGCCATCGTCACCACGGCCGCGCCCCTCGCCACCGGTGTCCTCGCCCCGCTCCTCGATGGCGGGGCAGCGTTCACCGCCGCCATCGCATACGGCGGCGCGGCCGGGTTCATGGGCGCGAACTACATGAGCCGCCTCCCACCCGGCGTGCTCAGCAGCATTCCCGGCGGGGACATCGTTCGCGCCCACAGCTCACCGCTCTTCATCTCCACACTGACCACCGGCATGGCCCTCGGCATGGGCATCGCGATGGGCCCAGAAGGCGCTGACGCGCTTATGGCCGGCATCGGCACCCTGCCCGCCGTGCCCGGCATCGTGTCGCTGGGCTGGTGGGCCGCCGTCGCCCTGGTGCCGTTCAAGCTCCGCAAAGTCCTGGGCCGCACGCCCACCCAGCAGCCTGCAGGCGAGGCCGCAGTACCGCCAGGCGTGCCCGCCCCGCCCCTCACCGAGGCTGGGCAGATCCTCAAGCGGTGGGCCGACCACATCTCCAACCCCCACAGCGGCGCTCACCGCGGCCAGGAACTCACCCTGCGCACCCTCAGCCCGACCCGGTGGACCGGCACCATCACCGCCCCGGCCGGATCCTCCGTCAACGTCACCGCCGAAACCGTGTCCTCCGTCTACCAAGTCCCCGCCACCTGGATCACCTTCCGGCCCGGCGCGCACGCAGGCGAGCGGCACATCACCGTCAACCTGACCCCGCCCCCCGAGCTCGACCTCACCACCCTGGCCGGGGCCTGGAAGAAGTACGTGTCCCGCACCGGCGGCATCATGGCCGGCACCCACCTCAAAGACATTCAGGACGACCCCGCCACTGGCGGACAGGTCGCCGTCGTTGTCGCCGGCGACGACCTCGACCGGCTGCGCCACCCCGACCGCCTCGACCTCGCCGGGGCGCTGCGCACCAACCCGCTGCTCGTCTCCTACGAGCCGCGGCAGAACCCCCGCGAAGCCGTCATCCGCAAGATGGACCACAACCCGCTCCAGAAGGGCGCCGCATTCCCCGGCGTCCACGTCCTCAAAGCCAACGCCAACGGCTACATCCAGATCGGCCTGGGAGTCTCCGGCTTCCCCGCCCGCATCCAAATCCACGACCCCCACCTGGGCGGCCAGCACATCCTCGTAGCCGGCGTCACCGGCTCCGGAAAGGGCGGAACCCTCCAGCTCATCTCCCTCGCCCACCACGTCAACCGGTCCGCGATCATCTACGCCGACCCCAAGGGCTCCTCCAACCCCGCCAACGAGAAGATGGCCGCACACTCCGGCTGCGGCCTGGACGACGCCATAGGCGCGCTGCGCATCTACTACCACGGCCTGCAGCACCGCATCGAGCAGTCCAAGTGGCTCGGCATGAAGAACTTCCAGGCCAGCGCCAACATGCCCTGGGCCCCCCTGGTTCTGGACGAGGCCAGCAAACTGCTGGGGGAGAACGCCGAGTACAAGAAGGAAGCCACCTTCATCATCAACGCGGGCGCCACCCTCGGCCGCTCACTCGGCATGCCCATCGCCGGCGCCAACCAGCTCCTTCAACTCGCCCAGTGGGGCGGAGACGCCGCCATCCGCGACAACATGTTCTACGGCGGATCCCTGATCCTCCTGCGCTCCGACTCGCAGCAGAAGCACCTCATCGACCTGCCCGAGAACTTCGCCGGCTGCAACCCCGCCGACATCCCCGCCGCCTGGAGCGGGGACCGGGACATGGTCTACGACCCGACCACCCCCCTCGATGACCCGGAGCGGACGTTCGGCCTGGCCTTTGCTGCCAGCCCGGGAGCGCACGCCGAGATGATGCGCATGTGGACCCTCGAGGACGCCACCCCGTACATCGACGCCGACAACATCGCCTACCCCGTCGACTGGCCGTTCTGGGACGACCGGCACGAGCTGGCCGCCTACTCCGTCCTGCCCTCCGACCAGGACGACGAAGACGGCGCCGACGGCGGCCCCACCGTGTTCTTCGCCAGTGTCGACGTGCCCAAGAAGCCCGCCAGCGCCGACGAAAAGATCCTCGCCGCGCTCGAAGACGTCGCCGACCCGCTCGGCCTCGAAGTCATCTACCAGAACAAGGACCAGATCGGGCGCCTGGCCGGACTCGAGGGATCCACCCTCGACAACGCCCTGTCCAAGCTGGCCAAGGCAGAAAGGATCCACCGGCAGACCAAGGACGGCAAGGAAGTCCGCGGCATGTACGGCCTCGGCTCCACCCCGGAGCTCACCACCGAGTCCCCGGCCGCCACCGAGACCAACACCGGCACGGACGCCACCGAGACCGCCACGGACATCGACGACCTGCTCGAGCAGGCCATCGAACTGGTGGTGTCCACCCAGTTCAGCTCCATGTCGATGCTCCAGCGCAAGCTGCGCATCGGCTTCGTGAAGGCAGGGCAGCTCATGGACGACATGCACGCCCGCGGTGTCGTCGGACCGGCCGACGGATCCAAAGGGCGCGACGTGCTCGTCAAGCCCGACGAACTGGACGGCTTCCTCGCAGACCTGCGCACCGGGGGATAGCAGCCCGGACAAACGCGTGATCGTACGCAACGCTTAGACGTGCACGGCCCGGGATTCCTTAGTGTCCCCGCGCCAAGGAAAACAACGGGCCGTGCACACCCCAACACCACTCCCCCGAGCCCCACCGCGGCCCCCCGTCCGCCGCCACCGGGCTCAACCGGCCCCGCCAGACGCTCGCTGGCGGGGCCGGCCCACGTCACGACCCCGGATGCTCCCGAAACCAGGCGACCATCTGCTGCAGCGGCTGCGACACCGCGAACGAATTGCCCTTCGCGCCCAGGTTGTCCCGCCCGTAGTGGTCGGCGCGTTCCTCGGCCAGGCTGACCATGCGGATCGGCTCCGCGTATGCGGCCGGGTCCTTCGCCTGCATCGCCGTCCGCACCTGCACCGCCGCCGCCAACTGGTCCGTCACCAGCTGCTGGCACTCCGGCGCCGTCGTACAGCCCGGCGCCGACGCGGCCGTGTACGCGTCCATCGCCTCGCCCACCGACATGACCGACGCGCTCGCCGACGACTTCGGCTTCGCGTCCGGCTCACTGTCCCCGCTCGAGCAGCCCACCGCCAGCACCCCGATGGCGACCACGGCCACCACTCCACGACCCGCTCCACCCATACGTCCCATGCCGCGCAGGATGGCACCGCACCTGGGCGGGGGGAAGCCAAAGCAGAACATCAGGGATCATCCGTACCAGGCGCGGGGCCTGACCTATCGACATGCGGGAGCCCCACCGCCATGACCGAAACCGCCAGCCCCGACGGCGTCACCTACCTGCGCACCGCCGACATTCCCCTGGACGAACTCACCCCATTCGGCGGCAACGCCAAACGCGGCGACGTCGACGCCATCCGCTCCAGCCTCCGCAAGAACGGCCAGTACCGCAGCCTTGTCGTCCGCGAGATCCCCGACGGGCCGCGCATCGTCCTGGCGGGGAATCACACCATGCTCGGCCTGAACGCCGAAGGACACCACACGGCGCGCTGCGAGCTCATCCTCTGCGACGACGCAACCGCACGACGCATTAATTTGGTGGACAACCGAGCCGCGGAACTTGGGACGTACGATAACGACGCCCTGGCCGAGTTGCTCTCGTACCTCGATGGCGATTACGAGGGCACCGGTTACAGCGAAGAAGACGTCGAAGCGCTCCTCACCCCGCCCGAGGACCTCGGTTCCCTCGACGACTCAGACAACGTGCCAGCCCCCCCGTCAGAACCCATCTCCAAGCCCGGCGACCTGTGGCACCTCGGTCCCCATCGCCTACTCTGCGGCGACTCCACCAACCCCGATGACGTGGCACGCCTCGCCCAAGACCTTGAGCCCACGCTTGTCTACACGGATCCCCCCTACGGGATCAAGGCCGTACCAAAAGACGGAGGCGCCAGCCGTGCAAATCTGGCACCCGCCCAGGCGTACGCCCCTATCGCCGGTGACGACAACACCGACGTAGTACGCGACGCCTTCACCCTGCTGACCAGTGAATACCCCACAGCCCGACACGTGTGGTGGGGCGGCAACCACTTCGCCGCATCCGCACAGCTCCCCGACTCCTCGTGCTGGCTCATCTGGGACAAAGAGAACGGCGGGAACGACTTCGCCGACGCAGAACTTGCCTGGACGAACCACACCGGAGCGGTCCGCCTCTTGCGGCACATGTGGAACGGCATGCTGCGCGCCAGCGAGCGCGACAAGCGAGTGCACCCGACGCAGAAGCCCGTCGCCCTCGCCGAATGGGCGTTCAGCGTCGTGGATCCCGAACACACCCGCGAGATAGTCCTAGACGTCTTCGGCGGATCAGGCTCCACCCTGCTCGCCTGCCACACCACTGGCCGTGTCGGCCTGCTGATGGAGATGGAACCGGCGTACATCGACGTCATCTGCCGCCGGTACCAGCAGGCCGCCGGCACCAAGCCCGTCCTCGAATCGACCGGCGAAGCGCACGACTTCACCCAGCCCGGTGGTGACGACTGATGCCCGCCTCCAAAGCCCAGCAGGCCGCCACCGCCAAACGCCGCGCGTCGGCCATCGCGCTGCGCCTCGCCGGCATGGACTTCGACACCATCGCCGACCGCCTCGAATACGCCAGCCGCCAGGCCGCATCCAAGGACGTCTGCCGCGCCCTCGACGCCAACCGGCTTGAGGAGAAGGAGCAGGTCGAACAGCTCCGCCACGTCGAGGGGCTGCGCCTGGACCGGCTGCAGGCCGCGGTATGGCCCAAGGCCATCAAGGGCGACCTCAAGGCCGTGGAGACCGTGCGCCGGCTCATCGCGGAACGGATCCGCCTGTTCGGGGTGGCCGAACCCGTCCGTACCGAACTGTCCGGGCCGGGCGGCGGACCGGTGACGATCGGCCCCACCACCGCAGCGGAGCTGCAGGCCCTGATCAGTGCCGCCGGTGACGGCGACCCGGATCCGGACAATGCAGGCGACGGCCTGGACGATGACGGCCTCGACGGCGATGACGACGGCAGCTGACCTGTACGACGGCCCGGTCGAGGGGGCCGAGGAACTCCTCAAGGTTGTCGCCTCCTACCGGCGGCTGAACCGGGTTCAGCGGCGCCGTATCGCTAGGGCGGCCAGCCCCGAACTGCGCACCGTGCTGGCCGGAGTCGAGCGGGACATGGCCCTCAAACGGTCACCCGGGTCGATGGCCGGGATCCTCACCGACGGCCGCGAGATGCAGGCCGCCCACCTGGATCTGATTGACGGGCTGTTCAAGCGGATCGCGCGCGGGGAGCAGGTCAAGGCCCTCATCACGATGCCGCCGCGGCACGGCAAATCGCGCCGGGCGGCACGCTGGGCGCCGCTGTGGTTCCTGGCGCGGCATCCGGACCGCCGCGTCATGATCGCCTCATACAGTGCGGACCTGGCCGACGACCACGGCCGCTGGATCCGCGACGCCATCAACGCCTACGGCGGCCAGCTCGGCATCGCCCTGCACGCCGGGTCCAAGGCCGCCAACCGGTTCGACCTCGCGGACCCGGAGACCGGCGACCGGCTCGAGGGGGGTCTGGTCACCGCCGGTGTCGGCGGCGGCCTCACCGGAAAGGGCGCGCACCTCGCCGTCGTCGATGACCCGATCAAGGACGCGGCGGACGCCGAATCACCCACCATGCGACGGCGCCTGTGGGACTGGTGGACCGCCGTCCTCAACACCCGCATGGAACCCGCCGGATCCATCATCGTCATCCAGACCAGATGGCACGAGCAGGACCTCGCCGGCCGCATCCTCGAAGGCCAGGACCTCTCCGACTGGACCATCCTCGACCTGCCCGCCGTCGCCGACTCCGAAGACGACCCGATCGGACGGGAGATAGGCCAGGCCCTGTGGCCCCGCCGCTACGCCCTCAAAGCCCTCGAGAAGATCCGGCGCGCGGTCGGCGAACGCGTCTGGTGGAGCCTGTACCAGCAGAAGCCGCGCCCGCTCGAGGGCGGCGTGTGGAAATGGCCGTGGATCACCGACAACAGGATCACCCCCGTCGCGTTCCGCGGCGTCGACCTGTCCCGCGTCATCGTCGCCGTCGATCACGCCGGCGGAGAGGGCGACACCCATGACGAGACCGGCATCTGCGGAGCCGGCCGCACCACGGATGAGCAGTACTACGTGCTGGCCGACCGGTCCGCGAACATGGGCGCCGACACGTGGGGGCTCGAGGCCTGCCGCCTGGCCATCGAACTGCGGGCGGATGCGTTCGTGGTGGAGGACAACTTCGGTGGCGACATGGCCGAACAGATCCTGCGCCAGGCCTGGCGGCAACTGGCCGAGCAGGGCGAGACCGGCGGCCTGCTCATGCCGATCATCATTCCGGTGCACGCCCAGCAGGGGAAGCGGCTGCGCGCGGAGCCGATGGCGCAGCTGTATGCGCAGGGCCTTGTGCATCACGTGGGCGAGTTCCCGCGTCTGGAGGGCCAGCTGGTCACCTGGATCCCCGGCATGGACAGCCCCGACCGGATGGATGCCTGTGTGCACGCGCTGACCGAACTGGCGGATCCGGCCTCCGTGCCCATGGACACGTCGCCCTACAAGGACGAGCGCCTGTCCGGACGGCGGTGACCGACCGGAACCGGCCCGGGAAGGGCCCTGGACGGCCGCCTGCCGCACCGGAACCCTCGGGCGGCGGAGCAGTCGCGCTGCACGCCCAGATATTCAATAGATTCTGGATTGAGTTCGGCGAACTCGCGGAGGAAAACGCTAACGGATTGTAAGTTGGAGCACGCCACCCCAGTGCACTACTGCGTGCGTAACGGTGGGGAAGCAACAGGAAGAAGAAGAAGAGGAAGAAGAACGCCCGGAGCGGCGAACCGCCCCGGGCGCTGCGTAGGCCCTGAGCTAGGAGCCTCAGTCGTTGAACATGTGGTCGAGTAGGCGCACACCTATCGCGATCACAAGCGACGTTACGGTTCCCCGGCTCGGGGTCTTCTTCTTGCCTGGCTTCCGATGACGTCCGGCCATTTCTCACCTCCCTCCAAGTGCGAAGGAGTGGCGCGGCTGTGACGGAAGGTCACGGCAGAGTCGACGATATGCGGCCCGAACGGGCAGCGTCGGCGGATTGCGGAAATCGCCGGGCACCCTTCTTGGTGCCTCCTGCCTGATGGCGGCGTGGCCACCGTGCCGACCGGGGGCATCGTCACCGCCCGGGCCCCGTACCCTGATCGCAAGGCGCGGGGCCTGATCCGGAGGGGACCTCTCGGTGGGCCTGAAGAGCATGGTCATCGACGCGTGGTCGTGGCTGAACTACAAGCCGGTGTTCTCCGACCCGACCCTGGGCATGCCCAACCGGCGCGCGTTCCCGCAGGCGCACGCCTCCTGGGTGCCGGCCGCCGACGAACGGCGCCTGGCCGCCTACAAACTCCTGGCCGCCTACGACAACAACCAGGCCGCGGAACTCGCTGCCGTCCGCGACGGCGACAGCGCCCGGGAGCGCCGCGAGTTCGGTGATCCCAGCATGTTCGTCGACACACTCGTCTCCCATGTGCTGGGCCGGGAGCAGCACATCACCGTGCCCGGTGCCGAGCAGGCCGCCGACGGGGACAGCAGTGCGGCGGCCGCGGAACGGGTGCAGGACCTGCTGCGGGAGTGGGCGGAGGAAGAGCTCCTGCCGATGCGGATGCTGCAATGCGAACGCAAGGCCGTCGGCCTCGGGGACGGCGTGTACCTCGTGTACTGGGACCAGGGCAAAAACCGGGTCCGCATCAAGACCTACGACCCCGGCTTCTACTTTCCCGTCCTCCCTGAAGACGGGGACGGCGCCGACTTCCCCGACCGTATCCACATCGCCTGGGAGCTCCCCGAAGACGTCAAGCGCGGGCTGAAGCCCCGCCTGCGCCGCATCACCTACGAGCTGGACTGGATCCGCCCGCTATCCGCCTCCGGCCTGGATCAGGGCGGCCGTCCCGTGCGCGCCCCGGTGATGACGGTGCCGGACGAGGGGGAGCAGCCTGTGCCCGCCATCGGCGCGGGTGACCAGGTCGATGCGAACGGGGCGATCTCCCGCCAGTACCCGTGGAACGACGCACCCACGTTCCGTACCTGCTACCTCACGGACGCGACCTGGGAGCTGGGGGACATCAAGGGCCCGATCGACGTCGACACCCTGCCCCTGGACGTGGCCACCTTCGCCGCATCCAGCGACGGTGAGGTCCTCGACCGGCTCGACCTGTACATCGACTTCGTGCCGGTCATCCACGTCCCCAACACGGTGCCGCCGGCCGAAGAGCACTGGGGACAGAGCAGCCTGGCGAAGGCCCTGCAAGTCTTTGATGAGCTGCAGGGCACCGACACCGACTCCTCCCGCGCCTCCGCCACCACCGGATCACCGATCCTCGCCCTGTCCGGCAAAGCGGTGGGGCAGTCCAAGCGGGAACGCGCCGTCGGCCCCGGTCTGATCTTCGAAATCGGGGAGGGCGGCCGCATGGACACCCTCAACACCGCCCCCCAGCTCGCAGAACTGCGCAACCACCGCGCGGACCTGGCCGACCAGGCCGCCAACATCGTCCGCCTGCCCGCCGTATCGCTCGGCACGATGGACCCATCCAAAGTCCCCTCCGGGTACGCCCTCGAACTCTCCCTGGGCCCGCTCGACTCCCTCATCTCCGGGATGCGCCTCGCCCGCGCGCACAAGGACCGGCTGATGCTGCGGTTCGTGCAGCGCCTGTTCCTCGCCGGGCAGCACCCTGACTGGGCGGGTATCACGCCGCTGCCCGCACAGTTGGTCCGCGGACCGTACACGCCGACCGACAAGGCTGCCGTCCTCGAGCAGGTCGCCACCGCCTACAAGGCCGGCCTGGTCTCTCTGGAAACGGCGGTGCGCTGCCTGACCGAGGCGGGCTGGCCGATCGAGGACGCCGACCGGGAGATCGAGCAGATCGAGTCCCGCGCCTTCGAGCAGGCCCGCTTCCTCGCGGATGCGCTCGGCAACCCGGACGAAGTCGCCGCATTCCTGGGCCGCCAGGCGCCCGACGTGGAGCCGGTGCCGGTGGTGCAACTGCCCCCGGTACCCGGTGACAGCCAGCCCGACGACACCGCGCAGGCCGGGCAGCAGACAGCGCAGCGGGGGGGCGGGGGGAGCAGTTGATGACTTCCGTGCTCTCCTTGATCCTAGGCGCGGGGCCTGACGACTCTCCTGTGGGAGGACTTGCCCCCATGCGCCGCCCCGCGCTGTACCGCCCCACCCCGGCCCACCCCGGCTGGGCCCGCCCGTATGCGGGTGTGCCCGGCATGGCCGTCTTCTACAACGGGGACCCGAACCCCGCGCCCGCCCCCGCGCCCACCCCGGCCGACCTGGCAGCGCGCGCAGGCCAGCAGCCCCCGCCCGCCCCGGCCGCTCACCCGGATCCGCTGATTGACCACGACACCGGCCTGGCCATGACCCAGGACCGCTTCTCCAAGATCATGACGCGGGAGAACACCAAGGGCCGCAACAAACTTCTGCGGGAGCTCGCGGAAGCCGCCGGGATCCCCTTCGACCCGGACAATTTCGACGTCGTCAAGTTCGGCGGCATGCTCAAGGACGCCGAACAGACCCGGCAGGCACAGCTGTCCGAGGAGCAGCGCCGTACCGAGGAGCTGGCGAAGAGGGAACGCGAAGCGGACGAGCGGATCGCCGCAGCCGAGCAGCGGGAAGCCGAAGCGGCCAAACGCGATCGCGAATCCCGCGTGCGGTCCGCCCTCGTGCGCCTCGGCGCGACCGGCGACGACCTCGACGACGCCACCGCCCTGATGCGCCTCGCGGACGACGCCGACGACGCCGCCATCACCACGGCAGCCGAAGCGCTCAAGGCGCGGCGCGCCGAACTGTTCGGCGGCACCGCAGCCCCCTCACCGCTGCCCCCGGCGCCCAGCGGGGCACCGGCCGGCGCACCCCCCGCCCGCACCGCACCCGCCGGCAAGAACGCCGTCAAGGAGGCCGCCCGGGCCCGGGCCGAAGCGATGGGGCTGCGCCGCAAGGACGACGCAGCCTGACCTAGACCGCACCACCCGCACGACCGGCACGATCTTGGGACCACGCCCGAACCCCCGTGGACGGCACCACGCAGGTGCCCTCACATTTCCGCGATCCTCGCGAAAGGGGCTACGGCGTGGACATCCAGCCGTACACCAGCACCGAGACGCTTGCTGTCGGCCGTCCGTGGCTGATGAGCATGCTCGGCATCGAAGCCAACCAGTCTGTAACCCTCGACCTGGCCGCGTTCAGCGAGACCCTGCACTGGACCGGGGCGAGCGCCTACCAGCCGGAGCGCAAGCTCAAGTCGGGTATCCCGCTGGGCAAGAACGCGACGACCGGCCTGTACGAGCCGTACGCCGCGGTCACCAACGAGGTGCAGACCCTCACGGTCACCGGCGCCCCGGCGGGCGGCACGTTCACCATCACGTGGTCCGGTCAGACCACCGCCGCCATCGCCCACGACGCGACCGCCGCCACCGTGCAGGCCGCCCTGGTGGCGCTGTCGAACATCGCCCCCGGCGACGTCGTCGTCACCGGCAACGCGGGCGGACCCTGGACGCTCACCTGGGGTGGCACCCAGCTCGGTGAGGACGTAGCCGCACCGACGACGACCGAATCCTTCAGCGGCGGCACCAGCCCGGACATCACCATCGCCACCACCACCGCCGGTGGCGCGGCCACCGCCAGTGACGGCACCGAGGTCTTCGCGGGCTTCCTGTTCACGGAGGTGTCCTACTACCCCACCACCACGAAGGTCGCCGCGCCGCTGATGGTCCACGGCCAGATCGACGTCGCCAAGCTCCCGGTCGCTTTCGACCCCACCGACCTGCCCGCCGGGTCCAACAGCCAGTTCATCTACAAGGTCTGAGAGGGGACCCCCCATGCCTAACGACATGCTTGAGGTCCTCCTGCGGGACATCAACCCGACGGAGATCAACGCCTTCGTCCGCGAGATCCAGACCCCGGCCGACTACGAGCTCACCCAGTCGGTCATCCCCGAACGCACAGTGAACTCGGTGAAGTGGCAGACCAGGTCGACCCGCCGCCGTGTCGCCGCCGCTTCCTACCGCGCGTGGGACGCCCAGACCAAGGTCGCAACCCGTGAGATCACGAGCGTTGTGACCGAGGGAAAGCTGCTCCCGCTCGGTCAGAAGTACATCGTCGGCGAACTCGAGACGATCCTCCAGAACGTGCAGCGCGGCATGGACGGCGACGACCTCGTCCGCTCCATCTACGACGACGTCGCAGCCCACGTCCTGTCCATCCAGAACCGCATGGAACTGGCGGCCGGTGACCTGCTGGTCGACGGCAAGTTCACCCTGGTCGGCGAGAACGGTCTCACCCTTGAGGCCGACCACAAGGTGCCGACGGATAACACGCCAGCCGCACTCACCGCGTGGACCGACCCGACCGCCGACATGCTCGCCGACGAAATGGCCTGGATCAAGGTCCTGCGGGACTCCGGCGCGCCGACGCCCACCCGTGCGCTGACCTCGTACAAGACGATGGCGCTCGCCATGGGCAACGACTCCTACCGGGCCGCCTACTACGGCAGCGTGAACTCCGCGTCCACGATCCCCACCTCGGTCCTCGCACCCGACCAGGTCAACGTCGTGCGTGGCCGGTACGGCCTGCCGCCGATCACCGTGTACGACGTTCAGGTCCCCCTGGACGACGGCACCAGCAAGCGGCCGCTGCCGGAGAACATGTTCTTCCTGCTGCCCCCGAACGCGCGGCAGATGGCGGAGACCCAGTACGGGCTCACCGCCGAAGGGATCGTCCTCTCCTCGGGCGGCAACCCGTCCATCGAGCGGGAGGAGGCGCCCGGCATCATCGTCACCTCCGGCTACCAGGACGACCCGGTACAGGTGTGGACCAAGTGCAACGCCGCGGCCATGCCCATCATGTACACCCCGGACATCCACATCGCTGCGACGGTGTGGTGAGCCATGGGAGCCCAGCTCGCAGCCACGGTGTACATGAAGGATCCGGACACCCGGCAGCCGGTGAAGCTGGATCCGGGAACTCTGCCGGAGCCGCGCCTGGCGGCCCTGGTGACCAACCCGGCCGCGTGGGTGGACCGGAAGCTGCCGCGCCTGCCCAAGGCGAGGACGGATCCGGGTCCGGAGGGCGGAAGCCCTTCGGCAGGCGGCCCGGACGGCGCCTCTGGCGACGCCTCGGACACTTCCGCAACCGCTGACGACCACCTCCCCCAGCCGGAACCCGCCCAGGGCGACGACTCGCAGGAGACCAAGCCGGCCGCGCGCAAGACCGCGGCCCGCAAGCAGGCCGCGCGCAAGCCGGCGGCCGACTGACCGGCTCGGGGCCGGACGGCCGCCGCTGAGGGCACCGGCGGCCACACGGCGGAGTGCGGGCCCGCACCACTGGTGGGGGCGCCAGACGCGGGCCCGCACCCGCCACACCCCCTTCCCACCCCACCCCCTTGCACCGGGAGACACCCATGGACGCCGCCGTTCGCGCCTGGCTGCTGGCCCAACTCGGCACCACGACCGACACCGCCGACCTTGAGCTGCGCCTGACCCGGCTCGGCACCGCCCGCCCGGTCGCCCTCGAAGTGCTACGCGAACGCCTCGCGTCGCTGCTGGCACAGCCCGCATCCATCAACGTGCCCGGCGTCGTCGCCATCAACTTCGGCGAAATCATCAAAGCGCTGGAACGGCAGATCGCCCAGCTCGAGGCCGGCGTCCCGCCCGCACCGGACGACCCGGACGAGGACGGCGACGGCCTGCCCGACGGCTACGGCTTCGACGTGATCCGCCTCGTGGAACGGCCCCGGCGATGACCACCTCCGTACGCCGCGGCCGCACCCTGCGATCCCGCCTGCTGGAGTTCATCCGCGACGCCACCGGCCGCCTCACCGCAGCCTGGCGGATCCTCAGCACCGCGCAGACCAGGCTGCTGGACGCGCTGGCCCGGATCCGGCCCGGCCGCGGCGGCACCCGCGCCGTACGCACGGCGACCGCCATGTTCAACCGGTCCGTCGCCGACTTCGACCGCGCTGTCGCCACCTTCGCGCACCGGTGGGCCGCCACCGACCTGCCTCTGATCTACCGGGAAGGCGCGCTGACGACCCTCGACCACGTGGACCGGCCGCACCGCATGTGGTCGTGGACGCAGCGCCACCAGGGCGCCCTCACCACGCTGTCCACCCAGTACTTCGCCGACCTGATGGGCCGCCTGCAGGAAGGGCTGCGGCGTGCCCGCGCGTTCCTGCGGGCCGCGCTGGATGCCGTACGGATGCGGTTCGGCCGGTTCGAGGTCGCCACCCTCGACCGGGCGGCACTGCTCCGGGACCATCCGTTGGGCACCGTGATCTACGCGAACGACGCCCGGCACCCGGTCGACGCGTGGGCCAGGGCAGCGATCTCCTGGCAGGCCGTCACCACCGCCAACACGGCCGCGGCGCGGACCGCGCTGGACGAACTGGGCTGCCACTGGATGGAGGTCCGCGACGGCCACGACTGCGGATGGGCCGGTCACAGCGACGAGGACAAGGCCGACGGCACCCTGCGCACCGTGCAGGACGCCCTCGCCCACCCCACCGCGCACGCGAACTGCATCCGCGAGTTTCTGCCCCGGCCCGACATCATCGACCGGCCCGACTTCGCCTTTGGGAGCCTCGCATGACCCTTCCTGCCACCATGGGCGCCGGGGTGCCCATGTACATCCACCCCGCCCTCGCCGCAGCCGACTGGGCCGCTCTCACCATCGAGGGCGCCCCCGTCCACTGGGTGATCCTCAACCAGGACTCGGGTCCCGGTGACCCGGAAGACGCTGTCCTCGGTGACGCCGCGCGTGAAGTCCGCGACGCCGGCATCCGCGTCCTTGGCTACATCCCGCTCGACTACGGGGCCCGGGACGACTTCTTCAACAACGCCGACGCCGACACCTGGGAGGCGCGCGGCTTTACCGCCGCCTTCCTCGACGAGTGCCCCTCAGACGAAGCCCACCTGGAGGCGACCGCGCTGACGGTGATCCGCCAGCAGGAACACGGCATGAATCATGTCGTCATCAATCCGGGCGTCGTCCCGCACCCCGGGTATGCGGACATCGCCGACCAGGTCGTCGTCTTCGAAAACGACCTGGCCGCCTGGCGGTCCGCAGCCATGCCCGACTGGATGCGGGACTACCCGCCCGAGAGGTTCGCCGCCCTCGTCCACGGCGTCACCACCGGCGACGACGCCGCCGAATGCGTACGTCTGGCACGCCAGCGCGGCATCCACACCGTCTTCTGCACCTCCACCGCCTACGTGCCCCTGACCAACACCTGGGACGGGCTGCCCTCCTACTGGCCCGCGCTCACCCGGGCCCTGGCGCACTACCCGTCCCGTCCCGCCCCCGGATGGATGGACTGAGCCCGTGACTGAGCCGAGCATGAGCGAGCAGCCCCGGCACATCAGCATCAGCAGCGGCACGGCCGGCGGGAAGGTGCTGCTGGAGGGCGACGACATCACCCGCCACGTCCGCGGCTACAGCATCCAGCAGCCCACCCCCTACGACCGGCCGGCCGTCGTGCTGCACCTGGTGCCCCAGGACGGCGTTGTCTTCGAGGGCTTGGCGCACGTCGCGGTGGGCCAGCAGGCCGACCCGGGGGAGGCGATGGCCGCGTTCCTCGACCACATCGACGCCGGCGCCCTGGAGACTGCCGCGCTGCATCGGGACGATCTCGGCTCCGAGCGCTTCGACCTGACCCGGGCGATGCTGCGTCAGCTCGCCGACCTGGCCCGGGGACACAGCTGATGGCCGGCCTGGACAGCGCACTGGCCGGAGCCGTCCGGTGGATCGGCGACAACATTCTCATCGACACGGTCCGCGTCGCCGCCCCCGGCGTCGGCGACCCGGTCCTGAACGCCACCACGGGTCAGCTGGAGTACCCGGCCGGGGAGGTCCTGTACGAAGGCCCGGGCGCAGTCATGTCCGGCAGTACGACGATGGAACGCTCCGCCGTGCCCGATGCCACGCAGCCCTGGACGCCGCAGACCCGCTCCAGCTATGTCCTGGTCACCCCGCTCCCGGCGCCGGTGCCGCCGGAGAACGCCATTGCGTCCGTGGTCGCCGTGCACGACCCGGCACGCGCCGCGCTGCTCGGCCGTACCTGGATCTGTGCCGACCCCGGCCAGGCCGCCACCGTCGAAGTGGTCCGCCGTACCGCCCTGGACCAAAACCGGGCACCGCGGGCCGGGGAGTGACGCCGTGAACCCGGACGAACTGGCCGACCGGCTCGAGCGGGCCGCCGAAAACCTGGGGCCTGCGGTCGAGCGCCGCATCCGGCACGTCGGGGAAGTGGGCCGCGCCATGATCCGCGCCAACGCGTCCGGACGGCCCGGCCCCAACATCATCACCGGTGACTACTGGGCGTCCTGGCAGACCGTGACGCGGGGTATCCCGTACGGCGCCGAATGCTCCATCCGCACCGACCGGCCGCAGGCCCGGCGCCTGGAGTTCGGCTTCACCGGCTTCGACTCGCTGGGCCGCTACTACGACCAGCCGCCCTTCGCGCACGTCGGGCCCGCGATCCCGGCCATCGAGCTGATGTTGCGCCAGAGCATGCGGGACGCCGTCGAGGAGGTGCTGGAGTGATTGACCGACTGCCGGTGACGATGGCCCTGTCCGCCATGCTGGCCACAGCCAGCGGCATGCCGGTCGGCCGGGGCCGCCGTCCGACGGGTGCGGAGCCGCCCTACTACCTGCTCTACGCGATGCCCGTGACCCTGTCCGGGCCGCCGCTCGAGGACGAGAATGCCGACGCGTCCCTCATCTACCAGGTCACGTCCGTGTCCGGGCCGACGACCGAACTGCCGGACTCGTACGGAACGCAGGACCAGGCCGAGTGGATGGGCGACAAGGCCCGCCAGGTGTTCCTGGGCCGCGATCCGGGCACCGGGCTGTGGCTGTATCCGCTGAGCGTGACCGGTGCGAGGAACACGGCCCGCTCTCTCGACATTGAGGCGGGGGCAATGAATGATCCCGCCGATGCCATCATCAGCTATGTGCAGCGCTTCAGGTTCGACCTGACGCCCGCCTGACCCACGGTCAGGCAGAAGGACCGCACCGCGGCGGGACCCCACGCGGACGCCACCACGCAGGTGGCCGCCACCGCCGTACGCATTGAGGGGTCCCCCGCCATGCCGCGCTTTTCCCGCAAGGGCGTTACGAAGATCCTGTTCGTATCGACCATCGCCGCCAGCAGCTACATCGCCACCCGCGCCGAAATCGCCGGCGCCACGAAGCTGACCAAGGCCATTGCGGCCGTTGACGGTTTCGCGCTGGAGAACCAAGAGATCGAAACCCCGGACCTCGAGTCGACGTTCGACTCCAAGATTCCCGGATCCGACCAGGCCGCCGACAGCTCCCTCACGTTCTACGAGGACGACACGAGCAGCACCCTGGAAGAGGCGCTGGCCAAGGGCACCACCGGCTACATCATCATTCTCCGCAAGGGCGACGTCCCCGCGTCGAATTCGATGGACGTCTACCCGGTCCGGGTCGCCTCCAAGTCGGCCGCGATCACCGTGGACAACGAAGCCGCCAAGTGGATGGTCAAGTTCTCCATCACGGACACTCCGGCGCTGGACGCTGCCGTCCCGGCCGCAGGCACGGACGAGATCCAGACCGTCACCGTCACCGGCACGCCGGCCGGCGGCGACTACACGCTGACGTTCTCCGGCCAGACCACCGCCGCCATCGCCTACAACGCGACCGCCGCCGCGGTGCAGAGCGCCCTGGTGGCGCTCTCCAACCTGGCTCCCGGCGACGTGGTGTGCGCGGGCGGCCCGCACCCGGGCACCCCCATCGCGGTCACGTTCGGCGGCGCCTACGACGGTGTCGACGTCCCGCAGATGACGGCTGACGATTCCGGCCTGACCGGCGGCACCACCCCGGCTGTCACGGTCACCACCACCACGCCGGGCGGCTGACCCGCCGCTCCCCATCAGCTCCTGGCCGGGCCCGACGTGTTCGGGAAGGGGCGCCTCGGCGCCCGGCCAGGTCCCCTTCCCCTGACGGAGGACCACCACCATGAGCACACCCACCGCACGCAAGACGGCCGCCCGCAAGACGGCCGCGGCCCAGCCGGAGCCGCCCGCCGCCGCGGTCGCTGCCGATGCGCACTGGTCGGCGACCCGGGAGCGGCTGCGCAGCCGGATCCGGCCCACCGCGACGCTGACCATCTGCGACGACCAGCAGGCCAAGAAGGCCCGGGAGGCGGCCGACTTCCAGATGCGGCATGCCAAGGCCCGCCGGGAAGACGGACAGGACGACGCAGAAAGCGCCCTGACCGCAGCCCAGGCGGAACTGGCCGCAGCCCAGGCCGCTTTCGACGAGGCAGCCATCGTGCTGCACTTCCAGGCCCTGGAGCGGCCCCTGTTCGAGGCGCTGAAGCGCAAGTATCCGGCGACGGAGGAGCAGGCCGAGGACGGGTCAGCGTTCAACATCGAGGCGATGGCCCCGGAACTGATCGCCGCCTCCTCGCTGGACGGCATCACCGAGGACGACGCCCGCCACTACCTCGACACATGGGCGGAGGGCGAGGCAGCTGCCCTGTTCAACGCCGCGTGGGGAGTGCAGGGCGAAACCCGCATGGACGTGGGAAAAGGCTGATCGCGGATGAGCGGCTGCGGACCGAACTCGAACTGTGTGACCGGTGGGGCATCCCGCATTCGCAGTTCCTCGGCATCAGTGACGGCCGCTGGTCGCCCCGGGACCGGGAAAAAGCGCTCGCCTTCCACGCCTGGCAGCGCACCGTGTGCCCGCAGTGCGGCACCCGCTACGAGGACTGGGACCACGGCGGTGACGACGAGGAAGACGCCTATGTCGCCTCCGTGCAGCGCTGCGTGGGCTGCCAGGTCATCGGCGAAAAGCAGGACCAGATCAAGGACGAACCGGACGCGCACGGCAAAAAGATCGCGCTCGTGCCGATCGCGGTGCAGGCCGCGATGCAGGCAGAACGCGAACTGAAGCGGCAACAGCGCCGACAGCGCGCGCACGACGACGACTGACAGGGAGGGCGGGCCAGTGGCCAACTGGACTTTGAGCGTGGACATGCGCGGCCAGGGCAACGACCTGGCCCGTACGCTGCGCACCAGTGCCCGCGAGGCCCGCGCGCTGGGTGCGGCCGCCCGCGCCGCCCGCACGGACGTCAGCAGCCTGGGCCAGGCCGCGCAGGCCGCGGACCGGCAGGTCACCCGGCTCGGGGTGTCCTCCGATACGGCCAAACGCAACCTCATCCGCCTGGCGGCCCAGGCCCGCGACGCGGCGCGGGACCTGCGGGACATCGCCCGGGCCGCCGCGGAAGCCGACGCGCAACTGCGGGCCACCGCCGACCATGTGCGCATCACGGCCCGCCTCGATGACGACACCGGCCCCGGCATGGCACGGGTGCGCACCGCGATGGCCGACCTGCAACGCCTCAGCCCGGTCCGCCTGAACGTCCAGTTCGACGGGGATGCCGCCCAGATCACGGCGGCCGCCGCGGCGATGCGGGACCTGCACCAGGACGCCGACCGGGTCCGCACAGCCCTGGGCCACCTCACTCCGGACGCGGCCGCGGCCGCCGCCGCCCTCAACGCGGTGCAGAACGCCGCCCAGGACACCTCCCGCGCCCTGCGCACCCTGCGTGGCCGGGCAGCCGCCACCGCCGCGGCGCTCGATGACCTGGCCGGCCGGGCCCTGGCCGCCGCCACCGGCCTGCGCACCCTCAGCACGGCGGCCCGCACCGCGGACGGCGACCTGAACACCCTGGCCGGGCGGACCCGCACCCTGCGCGGCGACCTGGACGACCTGGACGGCTCCGTCACCCGCGTGACCGGCAACCTGGGCGGCCTGAACGGCAACCTCGGCACGGTCGGACAGTCCGCCAACAATGCCTCCGGCGGCACCCGCAACATGATGATGGCCGCGGTCGGCCTGGCCACCGCCCTGATCCCGGTGGCCGCCGCCGTCGTCCCGATCGCCGCCGGAATGGCCGCCGCCGGCGTCGGGGTGGGCGTCTTCACCGCGGCCGTCGCCGGTCAGATCGTGGCCATGTCCGAGGCGTCCGAGGCGCAGGAGAAGTACGACAAGGCGGTGCGCGAGCACGGCAAGGCCTCCCCGGAGGCAGCCGCGGCCGAGAAAGAAAACCTGCGGATCATCCGGGAGATGCCGCCCGCCACCCGCGAAGCAGCGGCCGCGTTCAGCGTCCTCAAGGACGACTACAAGGACTACTCGAACGCGCTGGCCGGCGACACCATGCCGGTCGTCACCAAGTCGATGCAGCTGTTCAGCGCCCTGCTGCCGAGGACCACGGGCCTGGTCCGCGGCACCTCCAAAGAGCTCGACCGGCTGCTGAACGTGGCCGCCGGCGGCATGCAGACCCCCGGCTTCGACCGGTTCATCAACAAGTTCACGGCCTTCGCTGTCGAGTCCATGTCCCGTGCCACCACCGGCATGGTCCGCTTCACCCAGTCCATGAACACCGGCGAAATCGGCGCCGGCGTCCACGAGTTCCTCGACTACGCCAAGGCCAACGCGCCCCTGGTCGGCGACACCCTGTCCGAACTCGCGCGCACCATGCTGCACGTGCTGGTCGCCGCGTCCGACATGGGCGTCGGCGTCCTCCAGGTCGTCAACGTGCTGGCGAAACTCGTCAACGCGGTGCCCACCGGCGCGCTGTCGGTCTTCCTGCAGCTGTACACGGTGATGAAGCTCGTCACCCTGGGGGCCGCGGGTCTGGAAGCGGTCACCGGGTCGGCCGCGGTGGCCCGGCTGGGCGCCTACTTCGCGGTGATGCGCGCCGCCGGCGTCGGCACCACCCTGCGCGCCACCGCCGCCTCCATGTCGATGATGACGAAGGCCGCCCTCGGCCTGGGTGTGCTGGCCGTGGCCGCGGTCGGCATCAGCAAGCTGGCGGAGAAGGCCCGCGGCGCACCCCCGGACGTGGACCGGCTCACCACCTCGCTGAAGGAGCTGTCCCAGACGGGCCAGTTCACCGGTGAGCTGAAGAAGACGTTCGGCGACATCGAAGGCTTCGTCGACAAAGTCGAGATGCTGACGAAGAAGACGCAGGAGGCGCAGGAGACGCAGAAGGGCGGCGCAACCGGGCTGGGCCGGGTGCCGCTGCTGGACGACGTCGGGGACTGGATCTCCGGGAACCTGAAGGACATGAAGGAGGGAGGCGACTCCCTCAAGGCGCTCGGGGACGACTTCAAATCCCTCGACGATGCCATGGCGGGCCTGGTCGCCGGCGGTCACGGTAAGCAGGCCGCGGAGGACTTTGCGCTGCTCGAGGGGGCGCTGCGGAAGTCCGGCATGTCCACCAAAGAGATCAGCGACCTGTTTCCGCAGTACCAGGCGGCCGTCGCCGCAGCCGCGGCCGAGGCCAAGCTGGCCGCGGCGGGCATGGGCCTGTTCGGCGCTCAGGCCATGGCCACCAAGAAGAAGCTGGACGCCCAGCGGGCCTCCGCGGACGGCCTGCGCGCCGCGGTGCAGGCGCTCAACGACGTCAACCGGGCCGCCCTGGGCGGCATGATCGGTTTTGAGGCGGCCATCGACACGGCCGCCAAGGCGGCCAAAGACAACGCCGGCTCCCTGAAGATGGTCAATGGGGAACTGGACCTGAACAGCCCGAAGGCGCAGGCCGCCGCGACCGCGCTGCAGGATCTGGGAGTCAAGACCGACGAAGCCGCGGCCGCCGCACGCGCGTCCGGGAAGCCGTGGGAGTACGTCAGCGGCATCTATGACCGGGGCCGCGATGCCCTGATCAAGAACGCCGGCGCGATGGGCCTCAACGCGCAACAGGCCGCAGCACTGGCCGACAAAATCCTGGGCATTCCCACGAATCACTCGACGCTGATCGAGATGCGCCGCGAGGACGCCATCGCCGGCCTGGACGCCGTCATCGCGAAAATCAAAGCCACGCCCGGGGCGAAGTCCGTCACCGTCAGCGCGCTGACCTCCGACGCCATCTCCATGCTCAACGCCCTCGGCTTCAAGGTCGAGATGATGCCCGACGGGCAGTTCAAGGTGACCGCCATCACCGGCGGCGCACTGAGCAACATCGGCGCCGTGCAGGCGGCACGCGACGCCCTGTCCGACCGCAGCATCACCATCACCACCACCTACCTGAAGCGCGTCAAGTGGGACATGGACGCCAACGCAATACCCGACCTGGTGCAGGCCCCGCAGGCCCGCGGCAGCGTCCTCTCGTTCTATGCCGGCGGCGGGATGAACGGTCAGGGCGTGCGCGAGAACCACACTGCGCAGATCGCCCCGCGCGGCGCCTGGCGCGTATGGGCCGAGGACGAGACCGGCGGGGAGAGCTACATCCCTCTCAGTCCGTCGAAACGGCCCCGCTCCCGCGCGATCGCGGAGGAGACCGTACGGCGCCTCGGGGGAGACCCGGCCGCCATCCAGTGGCACGCCGAGGGCAACGTCACCGACTGGCGCTACGACCCGTCCACCGGCTCCCTCTACAGCCCCTCCGACTCAGGCTCGGCCGCCCACAAGACGAAGAAGGTCAAGGGCAAGGAGATCAACTACTTCGATTTGGGCGCCCTCGAGAAGCGGCTCAAGTCAACCTCGGACATGACCCGCCGCTGGAACGGAGACCTGGCCAAGGTCGCCGACCGGGTCGGCGGGGACGTCGCCGAAGCGCTCGCCGCGATGGGCACCGACGGCTACGAGCTGACCAAGAAGATGGCCACCGGGTCGACGAAGTACATCAACCAGATGGCGGCCGCACTGCGGGGGCTGGCCGCGACCGCGAAGGCGTCGCTGACCGACTACACGCGGCAGCTGTCCAAGGCCACCGCCATGGACTCGAAGTTCGCGGCGAACCTGGCGACGCTGGCCGGCCGCGGATACGGGGAACTCGCCAAGCAGCTGGCGGCGCAGGGCGATACGGCTGCCATGGAACTGGCCGCCTCGGCAGTCGGCAACAGCAAGCAAGCAGCGGCGGCCAACACGGCCGCGGGCAAAGCCAACACCGCCCTCACCAGCGAGCAGGTGCAGCAGCTGGTCGCCATCATCGCCGCCGTCAAGAGCAGCAAGACCGGGCTGCACGACGTCGCCGACACCACAGGCCTGGGCGAAGACGACATCATTGCCGTCGCCACCAAGGCATCCGCGCAGATCAAATCCTCCCTCGGCTCGCGCGGCGCCAAGTTCCTGGCCGACCTCGCCCGCGCCAACAAAGGCCTCTCCTACGCCAACGGCGGCATCCGCGCCGGCATCTACTCCACCCAGGCCGGCCTGGTGCGCTTCGCCGAGCCGGAGACCGGCGGAGAGGGCTACATCCCCCTCGGGGCGACCAAACGCCGCCAGGCCATGCCCGTCCTCAGGGACATCGCCCGCCGCTTCGGCGTCGGACTCACCGACATGCAGACCGGCCGCCAGATCGTCGTCGTCAAGGAAGGCGGCGACACGTACGTCACCGTCCCCGCCGTGCGCACCGGCGCCACCGCCACGGACATCGGAGCACAGGTCGGCCGCCAGGTACGGCGCGCCCGCAGGGGAGGGGTGAACGCTCGTGCCTGATCTCGCCATCACCGACGGTCAGATCGACTTTTTCGGCGTCGCGATCGGCCGGGGCACCCCGGTCAACATCCGCGACATCACCGGCCTGGGCCGGCCACCGGTACGCGACAACGACAGTGATCAGCCGTCCATGGATGGGGCGTGGCCCGGCCCGGACTATTTTGCCCCCCGGCAGGTCCAGATCGACGCCGCCATCAAAATCCCCGGCGACCAGCTCGCATGCGACGACCTGCTCGCCTCGCTGCAGCAGGCCGCCGCCGACACCGCGGTCCGGCTGGTGGGCGGGGAGACGCTGGCGTTGCGCTACAAGCGCCCCGGACGGCCGGTCAAACGCCTCAACGGCCGGCTGCGGCGCCTGGACGCGGAGATGGACACCGCCAAACACGGCTACATGCCGCTCGACATCGAGTTCCTGGCCACCGACCCGACCTGGTACGCCGACACCGAGACCACGACCGAAATCCCCCTCGGCTGGCTGACCGGCGGAGGGTTCGCCGCCCCCGTCACCGCACCCATCTTTGTGCAGTCCGGCACGACCGCGGCGGACCGGCCCGGCTGGGCCACCAACCAGGGCACCACGGACGCCTGGCCCGTCATCCGCATCACCGGCCCGGTCGCCACCGTCACCATCACCCACGCCGAATCCGGCCGACAACTCGCCCTGCCCACCCTGTCCCTGGCGAACTCGAGCCAGTGGGTGGAGATCGACACCAGGCCCGGCCGGCGGACCGTGGTGCGCGAGAACGGCGGCAACGCCTCCGCACTCCTTTCCCCCTCGAGCCGGATCGATCTGTTCAGCCTGCCGCCGGGCCAGTCCGAGATGCGCTGGACCGGATTCGACGGCACCAACACCGCCCGCATGCGCCTGACCTGGCGCGACGCCTACACAGCCCTCTGAGGAGCGCGCCATGTCCCTTTTCCCGCGGCCCATCCTCGTCAACGGGGCCACCCACTCCGCGCAGCAATTCAGGCTGCTGGTGCGCGACCTGGCCCGCGGCGCCGAGGGGATCACCGAAGGCGACGATCTCAAAGTCACGCAGCTCGGCACGCCGGGCGGATCCGTTCAGGTCAGCGACGGATCCGGCGTCGTCCGCGGCCGCTTCAACACTTTCCAAGGGCACTACGCGGTGTGCAACACGGGCGCGGCCACCGTGGCCATCTCCGCAACGGGCGGGGCGGGACGCTCCGACATGCTGATCCTGCGCGTGGAGGACCCCGAGTACGAGGGCACCCTGGACCCGGAAGTGGATTCCATCTGCTACTTCCAGATCATCTCCGGCGTGTCCTCGTCCGCCACCGCCATCCCCGACGGGCGGACCGGGATCCCGCTGGCCCGGATCGACATCCCCGCCTCCACGTCCACCATCACGAACGCGATGATCGTGGACCTGCGGAAGGTCGCCAACCCGCGCCGCGAGCGGCAGATCTTCGTCCACTCCCCGACCGGCGCCTCCACCAACATCAGCAACAGCAACGGCACCTACAGCTACTTCTCCACCGAAGCGGGCTGGAGCCTCGCCGTCCCCGACTGGGCATCCAAAGCCGTCATCAGCATCGACATCTCCCAGATGAAGTACTCCGTGGCCCAGTTCATCGGCGCGCTGCGCGCCACGTTCGGCGCCTCCCTCACCCTGCAGCCGGTGATCCTGGACGACAACCAGACCGCGACCCGGCGCGTCACCGTGTTCGTCGCCGACACCCTGACCATCCCCGACGCCTACCGCGGCACCACGCAGCTCCTGCGCGCCCAGGCCACCGGCACCACGGGCAACACGGGCACCGTCGCCGTCGACACCAGCACCACGTTCCGCTACGACGTGGAGTTCTTCGAGGCGCCGCGATGACCCGCGCCCCGCTGCGGGTCATCACCCAGCACGCCCTGACCGGGGCGTGGCAGTCCCTCGCTCTGCCGCTGACCGACCTCGAATACGGCCCGGAGCTGAACGGGCCGGGCAGCCTGTCGGGGAAACTCTCCCCCCGTCTGCTGTCCGAACTGCCCACCCTCGCCGACCCGGGCACCACCTGCATCTACGTCGAAGAAGACGGACAACTCCGCTGGGGCGGCCTGGTGTGGGACGTCCGCTCGAGAGGCAACGAACTCACTATCGAGGCCGCGTCCTGGTCCTCGTACCTGCAGAGCCGGCACGACGTCGACGGCGAACTCGGCGCCCGCGGCCCCTACACCAACGCCGACCCCTGCAACGTCATCCGCGACATCTGGGCCTACGCCCAATCGGTGGCCGACGGAGACCTGGGGGTCACCGTCGACGCCACCACCTCCACCGCCAAGGTCGGCACAACCGCTGATCCGCTGCACTTCAACTGGTGGGAAAACACGGTCCTGGGGGATCAGGTGGACGACCTCGTGGCCGCGGACGCCACCCCGGACTACACGTGCGACGTCGCCTGGAACACGGGCAGGACCGACGTCATCAAACGGATCCGGCTGGGCTGGCCGCGTCTCGGGGCACGCCGCACCGACATCTCCTTCTCCTCCGGCGTCAACATCATCGAAGACCCCGAAATCGCATTGCAGGGCGACCAGTACGCGCAGGTCGTCATCGCCTCCGGGTCAGGAGACGGCCGCGCGAAACGGCGCGCCATCAGCGCGGTCCGCAACGGCCGCCTGCGCCTCGAGCACGTTCTGGACCTCCCCGACATCAAAGGCACCGACATCCTCGCCTCCCGCGCGCAGGCCGAACGCGCCTGGCGGCAGAACCTGGGCGCCGTCGACGAGATCACCATCCGCGACACCCGGTCCGCCCCGTTCGGCTCCTGGCAGGTCGGCGACGACGTGTACACCCGCATCCACAACGCGTGGACCGACTACACCGGCTGGTGCCGCATCACCGGCTGGACCGTGAAGCCCAACGCCCCCGGCGGCCCGCAGGCCGTCCTGTCCCTGGCCCCGGCCGACTCCTACCAGTACGGGGGCGTCTCGTGACCCTGGACATCGGCCGCAGACTGGCCCAGCTCGAAACCCGCATCAGGCAGGTCGAGCGGCAGTCCCGCCTCTCCTCCGCATCCCTGGATGACACCGCCCTCCAGGTCTACGACGGCGGCGGAGGACTGCGCGCCCTGGTCGGCCAGCAAGCGGACGGCACCACCGCCGCCAACATCGTCAACGGCCCCCCGCCCCCCACCCCGTCCACGCCGATAGGCCTGTCAGTCCTCGGCGGTGTCGCCGTGTCCTGGGACGGCGCTTTCACCGGCGGCGCCGTACTGCCCCTGGACTGGCAGCGCATCGAAGTCCACGCCTCACCCGTCAACGGCTTCACCCCGGACACCAGCACCCTGCGGGCGACCATCGAAACCCCGCGCGGCGCGACCGTCATCGTCCCCACCGACGTCGACGTCTACCTGCTCCTCCTGGCCCGCAGCACGTCCGGCACCCCGTCCACCGCCTCCGCGCAGGCAGGACCATACGGGCCGGCCCCCGTCGTCGCCGACGACATCCTGGACGGCATCGTCACCGAGACGAAACTGGCCGCCGAGGCCGTCACCGCGGCGAAAATCAAACTCGGCGCCATCGGAGCGGACCAGCTCGCCCTGGGCATCGGGAACATCGCCCCCGACCCCAGCTTCGAAGGCCTGCGCACCGCCGCACTCATCACCGGCCTGACCGACTGGACAGTGGTCGCGCCCGGCAACACCTCGCCCAAAGCGCTGCACGTGGACTGCACGGCAGGCGCCATCTCATGGAAGAACCTCGAGCTCGGCCGGTTCCCCGTCCTGCCCGGTGAGCGGCACTTCCTCGCCCTGGACTACCGGGTGTCCGCCGGCTTCGACGGCACCACCGCAAAAATCCTCTTCCGCTACGAGGACGCCGACGGTGTGGTGACCGGGTACGGCGTCGCGGACGAGACTCCGGCGCTCGGCGGCGCCTGGGACCGGGCCACCGCACAGGTCCAGGCCCCCACGGGAACCGTGACCGCCAGGCTGCAGGTGGAGGCCTCGGAGGTGACGGCCGGATGGGTCGAGTTCGACAACATCGAAGTTCGCACGCTCATCGTCGGCGGCATGGTGCTCGCCGCGTCGATCACCGCGAACGAGCTCGCGGCGAACTCGGTGACAACGGCAAAACTGGATGCGCTGGCCGTCACGGCGGAAAAGATAAGCGCTCTGGCGGTCACCGCGGCCAAGCTGGACGCCCTCGCGGTGACCACCGCCAAACTGGACGCCAACGCCGTCACCGCCTCGAAGATCCAGGCCGGGGCTGTTGATGCCACCGCACTGGCCGCCGACGCCATCACCGGCAAGACCATCACCGGCGGCACCATCACCGGCACCCTGATCCAGACCGACACCACCGGCCAGCGCATCACCATCAACGAAGCAGACGCCAACAAGATCATTGTCTACGATGCGACCGGCCGCGCCGTCGGTGAACTCTCCGACGCCGGAGTACTCCTCGAAGGCGAAAACGGGGCCCTCATCCACCTCGACCCCGATGGCACCTACCCGAACCTGCGCCTCACCAACGACGACCGGTCCAACCAGGCCGTCATCAACGTCGTCGAAAACACGGCCGGCTCCGCGAACCTGGGCCTGAACAGCGGCACCTTCACCGCCAACGGATACTCCGACATGAAGTGGCGGACTTTCCTGGGCGAGGACTTCTGGGCCGCCGAACGCTTCCGCGAGTCCGACTCCGCCACCGTCATCGGCGGCCGTCTCTACATGAACGGCACCAGCTCGCACCTGCTGTTCGTGAACTCCGCCACTCCCAGCCAGAACAGCGGCATCGACATCGCGGCGAACATCGCCCAGTGCAACTCCCGCCTCGAGGTCCTGCCCCCCAACGCATCCGCGCTGAGCGCCCTCTTCGTGAACGCCGCCTCCGGGCACACCGGGAACATGGTCCGGGTTCAGAAAAACCTGGTCGACCAGTTCGTCGTCGACAACTCCGGCAACGCGTCGATCACCGGGACCCTGTCCGTCGGCGACACGTCCTGGTCGTCGTACACGCCCACCGTCGCCGGTTCCGGTACAGCCACCTTCTCCACCCGCGACGGCTGGTACTTCAAGATAGGGAAGGCGGTGTTTGTCCAGACCTACATCGCCCTCTCAGCCGCAGGCACCGGATCCGGCACGGTCACCATCAGCCTCCCCTCCACCCCCTACCGCGGATCGGCGAACCGCCGCCAGTACCTGCCCGCCTACTCGGGCGGCATCGTCGCCGGCACCAACTCCGGCGTCGGCGGAACCTGCGTCGGCAACATCAACTTCTCCGGCTCCGGCGCCATCATCGACCAGCTTCGCGGCCCGACCGACATCCTCATCCGCGGCGACAACCTGGGCGCAACCTCGATCATCACGCTGTCCGGCTGGTACCGCGAAGCCTGACCCCGCTGGGCAGGGGCAACGCCACGCCCGCACACCCGTACGCTCAGATCAACAAGGGGTGACCCTCCACCCCCACGCGCTCCGCCCCCCGAGGGACTGCCGAACCGCCCCCACCGGCGGAAAAGCAGAGACAGCCATTCAGCTCTGGCGCGGGGAGTACTGGAGCACCGGGCGTTGCCCACCAATCTGACGGTGCACACCTACGACACCCCAGACCATCTGGGGCGTCACCTCGTGCTGGACCCGCGCAGCCTCGCCTACCGGCGCGCCTACACGGACCAGCCACTGCACCCCACCGCGTGGGAACCCCGCATCCCCGTCCTCGACCAGTGCCACCTCGTGTCCCAGGGCATCCACACCGCCGACACCTACGGACTCGAGCAGGACGTGGACGCGCTGTCCTCCTGCACCGGCAACGCGGCCACCGCGCTCCTGTCGAACCTGCTGACCCGGGAGCAGGCCACCGCGGCCGGCCTCGACCTCGACGACGCGGCCAAGGCCGAACACTTCGCCCTGGGCCTGTACGCGGATGCCACCGAGCTGGACCGCTGGCACGACGCCCAGTGGCCCACCGAGGACTTCGGCTCCTCCGGCCTCGGTGTGGCCAAGGCGATGCGCGCCCGCGGCCTGATCGACCAGTACGGGCACGCCACCACAGCCGAAGAACTCTGCGCGCTGCTGCAGACCGGTCCGGTCCTGATGGGAATGCCGTGGCTGGCCGCGTTCAGCACGCCCGGCGCGGACGGCTTCATTGACGCCGACCCCACGTGGTCCCAGTCGCCGGTCGAAGGCGGACACGAAGTGTGCGTCACCGCGCTCGAGGCGGTCGCCCTCGAAGACGGCCGCCTGCTCCCCGACCACACGATCCTGCGGTTCAGAAACTCGTGGGGCTCATGGGGGGACCACGGTGACGGCCGCCTGCGCCTCAGCACCTACCTGGCCCTACGCGACCAGATCGACATCTGCCAGCCCCGGAAAGACGGAGTAGCCCCGTGACCAGCCGCGAGTACCACGTCGCCATCGACCATGCGGAGTCCCCGGACCCCCACACCCCGGTGCTCAGCACCACGACCTACCTGGGCACCGTCGACCAGGCCCACGTCGACGAAGTCCGCGCCATCGCTGCTCTGCCCGACTCGGAGCGGTGGGTGAAGGAACACCCCCGCCAGGAGGGGGCGTTCTGCGTCCTGCGCGACGACGGCGACCTGGACGTCTACGTGCCCACCGATGCGTCCGAGTTCCGGGTGTACGCGCCCGACCCGGACGGCAAGGGCGGACGCCTCGAGGATCTGCCCCGCGGCGTCTCCGGCACGGCGTACATCGACGGCGCAGTCCGGTTCGGGTCGCAGTCCATCGGCGGCGCCATGGACACCCCGGGCAACCCGCCCCGGTTCACCTGGCACACCACCGAATCACCCGCCGGCGCGAGCTACTTCACCTCCATCGCCCTGTACCTGATGCGGGCGGGCGCTGAGCCGCAGGTCAGCTACGACCCGGTCACCGATGCCATCGGCCAGTTCGGTCCCCTGACCTCGAGCGCCCGAGCCCTGAAGAACGACGGCACCCGGCGCACGAACCGCGAGGGCGAGGTCAACATTCAGGTGGAAGTCCTGGGCCGCGCGGCCCAGCCGTGGACCAAGGGCTTCGACCCGGCCAAGAAGCCCAACTTCCGCAAGCTGCTCGCCGCCGGACGGGCGCACCGCATCCCGGACGTGTGGCCGGCCGGGAAGCCGGCGGCGACCGCGGCCGCCGTGGCGAAGGGTGCCCGGTCCCGCACGACGTGGCAGACCAAGGGCGGCCACTACGGGCACTGCCACGTCCCCGGCAACGACCACTGGGATCCGGGTGCGATCGACACGTCCATCGTGCCGGGCAAGCCGCCGGCGACAGGTGGCGGCACCACCCCGAGCCCTGGCGGGACCAGCTCGAGCGCCGGTACGTACACAGTGCGGCAGGGCGACACACTGTCCGCCATCGCAGCCAAGTACAAGACGACCGTGGCGAAGCTGGTGTCCCTGAACGGGCTGAAGGACCCGGACGACCTGAACGTCGGCCAGAAGCTCAAGGTCCCCGGCGCGACCACGCCCGCCCCCGCACCGGCGCCCAAGCCTGCTGCGTCGCAGTACGAGCCGTTCCCGGGCGCCGCGTTCTTCCACACCGGCCGCCACTCCCCGATTGTCACCTCCATGGGCAGGCGCCTGGTCGCCGTGGGCTGCGGCCGCTACGCCGCCGGGCCCGGCCCCAACTACACGCTCGCCGACCGCAATTCGTACGCGGCCTGGCAACGGAAGCTGGGCTTCGTCGGGGCGGAAGCCGACGGCATCCCCGGCAAGACGTCTTGGGACAAGCTCCGCGTACCCAAGCAGCTCTGACCCCCTCACCCACCGCTCCCACCTAGGAGAAACCCGTGAAAACCCCCGTCAAGATCTTCGGACGTGAACCTGCCGCACTGCTGGCCCTGTTCGCGATCATCGTGAAGCTCGCCGCAGCGTTCGGCTGGGACGCATCCACCGAAGTCCAGGCCTACGTGAACGGCGTCGCCGCAACCGTAATGGGCATCACCATCGCAGTCATCGCCAAGGACGGCCTGGGCGCCGCCGTCGTCGGACTCTCGCAGGCCGCTCTCGCCCTCGCGCTCGGCCTCGGACTGGACTGGACAGCAGAGAAGCAGGCCGTCGTACTCGCCTTCGTCACCATCGTCGTCGGCATGTGGGACAGGACCCAGGTAACGGCGCCCGTCCCCGCGGCCGCCGTCGGCAGGCCCGTGGTGCCGGTCTCCTGACCCTTGCACTTAACCGGAGATCGATATGGCCGATGAGCCGTCGAACGGCGAGCTGGGGCGGCTCATCCAGGCCATGCGCACCGACATGCGCGAGGACATGGACCAGCTCAACAGGCGCCTCGACAAAGTCGTCCCGCTGGACGTCTACACCATCGAGAAGAACGGCCTGTCGGAGCGCGTGACCGCGCTGGAGACCCAGCGGAAGGAGGACTCGGAGCGGCTGGTGGCAACCCGCCGCTGGATGATCGCGACCGTCATCACCGTGGTCGTGGCAGTGCTGCCGTATCTGGCATCGATTGTGAAAGGGGCATCGGCGTGAACCGGCACAAGAGTGCTGAGCCGCGGAGGTCTTGGCCCGGGAACATCGTGGCCGTGGGGGGCGCTCTGCTGGCCGGTGCGGCGCTGCTGACGGTTCAGAATCTGGCGACCGATCTGCATGAGGCGAACCGGGCCCGGGACGCGCTGGCGAACCAGGTGGAGCGGATGGGCGGCAAGCCCGTGACCGGTCCGGCCGGCTCCCGGGGGGAGCCCGGCGCCGCGGTGGTGGGCCCGTCCGGTCCGCCGGGGCCCGTCGGCGCGGTTGGGCCTTCGGGAAAGCCTGCGCCGACCATCACCCCCAGCCCCGGTCCGCGCGGCGCTGTCGGCCCGGCGGGCGCACCAGGTGCGGACTCCACCGTGCCGGGACCTGCCGGGAACGATGCGACCGGCGCCCCCGGCCAGGCCGGCCAGGATGGTTCGCCGGGGCAGCCCGGCAAGGACGGCAGCAACGGCTCCCCGCCGTCGGGATGGACGTACACCGATGAGAACGGGGTCACCTACCGGTGCGAGCCCGTCGATGATTTCGACCCGGACGCTCCGCGCTACGACTGCAAGCCGACCAGCAGCCCCAGCCCCACACCCAGCCCGTCCCCGTCGGAGCCCCAGCAGCCCTCCGGCCAGCAGCAACAGTCCCCGTCGTCTGGGCTGCTGCCGTTGAACCTGCTTGCCGACCGCCGCCGCACCTAGGGGACGCGCACCGCCGACGCGTTCGATCAAGGTTGTCCAATAGAAAGTCACCCAGAATAACGGATCATGGCGGTCCGCATCGGCTCCGCCCGGTCGCTCCGCCAATCCCCCTTCTGCGGCCCCGTGGATGGGGGAAAGGCAGCAGCGTGAGGCACCCTGTTTCACCGGGGCCGGCCAGGTGCGGGTAGCATCTGTGTTGCGTCGGTCGCTGCCGAACACGGCGGGGCCAGAGCGCTCGTTCCTTGTTCCGATCGCACTGTCCCGCTCCCGTCATGGTCGAGCGGTGGCGCCCTCGTATCCTGACGTGCAGATGCCCCAGGCCGCTTTCCTCGGTCTGGGGCATCGTCGTGCGCGGGTCAGGCTTACGGAGCGGGCCGCGTCCTTACGCCGCCCTTGGGACCGAAGTCCAGGATGCCAGTCGGTTCGACGGCGTCCGGAGTGTCGTACAGGAAGATGCAGCACAGTCCGGGAGTCCCGTAGAACTGAGCATCCGGCCTGTTTCGGCCGTCGGTGAGGCGCTGGTGGCTGGTCGTTGTGACGCCGGGCTGGTGCAGGCGTTCCCGCAAGGCCGACTTGGCAGCCGTCATGGAGGGCCACCACTCCATGGGGTTCGAGCTGGGTTCGTGCATGACGGGTTCCCAGACTCCGTACACGCGACGGTCGGCACTGCTCACGGCCGTGGTCCTCACTGCTCGGTGGTGTGGGTGAACTGGACGTCGGCCAGCTGCTCGTCGTTCCCGAGGTCCGTGGCGACCGCGCGGAACGCCTCGTCGCGGATGCCGCTCGCGGTCCGGTCGACCCACTCCGGGGCCACCTTCTCCAGCCACATCGTCCAGTCGCCGCCGTAGTTCCCGATGTGCCACGGGTATACCTGCACGTCGCTCTCGGAGAACGGCTTGTCGTCCTGCGTGATCTGCACGCGGATCGTCTGGGCGTCCACCATGGTCGTGGTCCTCACTTGTCGGTGGTGCGGCGGGAGGCGTCGGCGACCTTCTGCAAGGCCTGCGGGAGGGCGTCGGCCGCTTCGATGGCCTGACGTTCTGCCTGGTCCAGGAGGTCGGCCAGGTGTGGGTATGCGGCGTTGAGGGCGGCGATGGTGCGGCGGCGTGCTTCGCTGAGGCTGACGCCTTCGGGGAGGCCTGGCCAGGCCGCGTCCATAGCGGCGTCGATGGCGGCGTCCGGGATGGCGCTGGACCGGGAACCGACGGGGATGACTGCGGCGAGGGGCCGTCCGTGCCGGGTGAGGTAGGTGATCTGTCCGTCGTTGTGTGCGCGGTCGGCGATGTCTCCGAGTGTCCTGCGGGCTTCTTCGATGCCGACGTCGTTGCGTGGTTGACTCATACTCAGAACCTTAAGGTATGTAAGGACTTGATCGCCATCGGTTCGCCGAAGTCCACCCGTCCGGAGATCCGGGCCGCGCTTAGGATCGCTCTCACAGCAGAATCGAACGGCTCGAACTGGGCGGGGCGTTCGGTGCCTTGTCTCCATAACAGTCATTACGGAGCCGGCCTGACGGCCCGTCGCACCCGGATCATCGCGCGTGACCCGCGATAAGCTCACATGCGATTCATGACGCCCGCTGGGCGCGGCCTCGGCGATGGCCAGCGCGCCGGACCCTCAACTCGTGACAAGTTCCCTACGGTAGCGACGTGTTCACTGTGACCAGTTCAGTCCAGCTTGCAAGCGGGTGTACGGCCCCCCTGCTGTCGTTGCTCCTCGGCGTGGCGCTAGCCGTCGGCGGCGTGGCCCTAATCAAGCAGGTGCGTGAGGGAGGGGCGACAGACGCGGAGGTGATCATCGGTGGGTGTTGCTTCGGGCTGCTGCTGACATGGGTCGGCCTGATCGTGACAGGGGGGGTCATCGCCAACGCCGTCGAGAAGGGTCTGTGCTCTCCGTAGACAAGTCGACGGCCGTCGGCGGGATGCCTCAGCGATCACCCTCGTATAATTTCCCTTGTACGTTACTGATCACGCCAGAGGGATTCTGAGGTGGAGTGCGCGTGAGCAATCGGGAGAGTGCAGCGGCGAACGAGGCCGAGACGGAGCACCTGATGACGACCCTCCTACGCGAGACGGATCAGTTGCGCCGCATCCTGGATCTGCGCGAGTACGAAGCCGCCGACGAGATCCGACCGTACGACGAGACTCTGCACCGCAGTGCCCGCCGCCTCCTTGACCCGGTCGACAAGATCACCGTCCGGATGGCGACCGAGGCGGCCAACCGTGGGGCGTACCACT
Organism: Streptomyces sp. NPDC048479; assembly: GCF_040651435.1. Lineage (NCBI taxonomy): Bacteria > Bacillati > Actinomycetota > Actinomycetes > Kitasatosporales > Streptomycetaceae > Streptomyces > Streptomyces sp. NPDC048479. Next base: position 16,620 of record NZ_JBEZKA010000026.1, on the reverse strand, counting down.
GGGCGTTGACACTGACCGGCACCGTGGACGGCCGGCAGACGCTCCTGGGCGACCGCGGCGTAGTCCGGCCCGAGGCCGACGCGACCCGTGGGGCCATCTGCGACAAGCTGGTCGCTGCTCTCACGGCCGCGGCAGAGAAGAGGCACGGCAAGCCGTACCGCGATCCCAAGGTGCTCTTCTTCGACCTTCAGCCCAACGTCCTGCTATGAGCCCGCACGATGAGCTCGAGGTGGTCGACGCGGAGCTGGTTGACGACGACCGCCTCCCCGCCACGATCGAACCGCGCCCGGCCGCCCGGCCGGTGGTCGACCGGCACACCATCCTCTACCCCGGCCAGGGCCTGCCCACCGAAGCCGACGCCCCCGCGTACACCGAACGCGACCTGTACGTCTCGGAGAAGACCGCCGAACGGCTGGAGAACCAGTCCGCACCGAAGAACACCAGCGCCAACTACAAGGCGCAGCGCGGCATCTTCGAACGGTGGTGTGCCGACCAGGGCCGCGTCGCCCGGCCGTGCACCACCGCCACGTTCATCGAGTACGTCGCCCACCTCATCGAAGCCGGCCGGTCCCCGAACGCCATCAGCGCCGCCATGTCCGCGATCCGCACCTGGATGCCGGAGGACAAGAAGCCCGGCACAAAGCAGGCGCGCGGCATGCTGAACGAGTACCGCAAGACGTGGGGCAAGCGGACCGCGGTGCGCAAAGCCCCGCCCATCACGGAGGAGTTGCTGCGTGCCATGGTCGCCACCTGCGACCTGCGCACCCCAGCCGGGGTGCGGGACCGGTGCGTTCTCCTGCTCGGCTGCGGGGCGCTCAACCGGCGCGTGGAGCTCGCCGACCTGTCCATCGCCGACGTCGCCGTCGACGACGACTTCGTCACCCTGCACATCCGCTCCTCCAAGACTGATCAGGACGGCAAGGGCGAGCACACCGACATCCCCGCCGACCCGGACCCGCTTCTGGACCCGGTGGCGGCCGTACGGGACTGGCTGACCGTGCTGCACCGCCTCGGGGTCCGCGAGGGCGCCTTCTTCCGAGCCCTCACCTCGCGGGGCACCCTGCAGAACCGGGCCGCGGCCACGGAGCGCGGCGACTACGTGACCGGGGACGCCATCAACGACTGGGTTCGCGGCCGCGCCCACCAGGCCGGGGCCAAGAACTGGCAGCAGGTCACGGCGCACGGGCTGCGCCGCGGTGGCGCGCAGGCCATCGCGGACGCCGGCGGCGACCCGACGAAACAGGGCCGGTGGAAGCCGGGCAGCGCGGTGGTGAAGCGGGAGTATCTCGACCGGGCCCTGTCCAGGGCGGAGAATCCGTGGCTGAAGGTCCAGGAGCGCCGGGCGAAGGAGCAGCAGGGGTGAGCGAGCGTACGTACAGTTCGCCGTCGGTACGCCAGTTGGCGGCGGTCGCGGACCGGGTGACCGGCTCGGTGTCGGTGGAGCGGGCCCGGCAGCTGCGGATGGTGGTGGGCATGTGGGACCGGGCGGTGGGCCGGGAGGAGATGCCGGGGCGGGCGTACCGCAACGCCGGGCAGTTGTTCACGTGGGCTGCGCTGGACGCGTTCTGGGATCTGGCGGAGGCCGGAGAGCTGTGGCAGCAGGAGGACCAGGCCGGGAAGCCGATGCCGTTGGCGACGCGGCGCATTGTGCGGGACTGTCTGGAGATCCTGGCGCGTGAGGTGGTGCCGGACAGGCGGGTGCGGCTGCCCACGGTGGTGCAGCCGGCGCCGCGGGCGACGACGACACGGGGGCAGGAGGTGGAGCTGTTCCGGTTCCTGGTCGGGTTGGCGTCGGGGGGTCCGCTGGGGCGCGGGGATGCGGGCATGTCGGTGGAGTACCGGGCCCGTCTGCTGGCGTTGACCGGGGTGGCGTTGGATACGCGGTCGCGGTCGGGGGAGTTGGCGGCGATGCGGATGTCGGATCTGGGTGAGGGTGAGGCGACGGTGCGGGTGCGGCGCCGTCAGCAGAACGGCAAGCATCTGCCCCAGGTGGAGCTGGTGTTGCCGCTGAGTGAGGGCACGAGGGTGGCGGTGCGCCGGTGGCTGACGTTCCGGGACAAGCTGGTGTACCCGCTGCAGGGGTCGGCGGATGCGCTGTGGGTGACGCTGGTGCGGAGGTCGGCGTCGGAACCGGCGGGTGTGCCGCTGGCACCGGACGGGCTGCGCAGGGCGTATGCGCGGGGGGTGGCCACGCTGAACTGGGTGATGGCGGGCACGGAGGGCTGGGAGCCGCTGCCGGGCCGGCTGGAGGGTTTGCGGCGTGCGTTTGTGGTGCCGGAGGAGGTACGGGCGCGTGAGGAGCGGGCGGAGTTGGCGGAGGCGCTCAGGCCGCGCCGTCCGCTGGGCCGGCCCCGGTTGCCGGCGGATCGTCCGCTGCGTCATGGGCGGGAGGCCTGTTACAACGCGGGCTGCCGAAAGGCGGAGTGTCGTGAGGCGGCGACGAACGGCCGGCAGGCGCGCCGGGAAGAGGCCCGTCTGCGGTCCCGGTAGGGGCGGGCTGCTTCAGGTGCCGGGTATCGGGTCCTGGTCCATCACGTGCTCCGGGGCCGCCTGGGGGTGCCGGGCCCGGTCGCAGTCCGGGCCGTATTCGGCCAGCCTGGACGCGGGGTCTGTGAGTTCACGCCCGCAGCGGCGGCAGTACCGGTGCCGGTAGCCGGTTTCAGGGTCGTCGACCAGGGCGGGCTGGGTCACGGTTCGGGCCATGGGTCCAGTGTCCTTGCAGAATCTGCAATCGCTCTAGCAGGTCCGTCAGTTGATCGGCTACGCTGCGCGTGCGCAATCAGTGTGACTTGAAAGGCCACTACCCGTTCGGGGCAGTGGCCTTCGTCGTGCTGGGGGTCAGGCGTCCTCGTCCACCGGCGCGTCCGGGCTGAGGTTCAGCTGGCCGGCCAGAGCCTCGACTCCCGCCTGGAGACGCCCGATCAGGGTGGAGGCTCGGGCCGGGGAGAGGCGTGAGGGCACGTTACGGATGGAGTCGCGGTACGTACGGAGGGCGCGGGTGACCTCGTTGGTGCGGCCCTCCAGGTCCGGGTCCGCGTCCTTGAGCGGCCCGTAGGCGGCGATCAGGTCGTCGAGGTACATGACGTCCATGCCGTCGACGTGGCGCTCCCCGTAGTAGGCCTCGGTCTGCATGAGGGGCATGTCGTCGTCGCGGCGGCTGCCCGCGGCGTTCCAGTAGCCGTTATGGGCGTCCTGGTAGGTGATCTGGCTGCTGTACTCGGTTCCGTCGATGGTGAAGACGGTGGTGGTCTTGGCCATGTGGGGTCTCCTTCGGTCAGGCGGCGAGGCGGAGGGTGTCGGCGGCCAGCTTGTAGGCCATCTTCCGCGGGCGGTAGACGGTGGCGAGCGCGGCGACCTGGACGGGCGTGTACCGGGTGCAGTTGCGCATGTGGCGTCCGGCGTGGACGCGGTGCTGGGTGCCGGTGATGTCGAGGCGGGCGGCGGCCTTGCGGAGGGAGGAGGCGACGGTGCGAGCCTCCTTCGGGGCGAGGCCGGTGGCGAGGGCGTGGGTGGTCAGGGAGGCCTGGCCGTTTCGGCGGATCCGGGCGGCTGCGCGGTTGGCGGTGGCGCGGGCCTTGAGGATCTGGCGCTTCTTCGCGGTCTTGGCGTTCATCGTGTCCCCCGCTGGTTCGTGGTGTGTTCACCAGCCTAGCGTGAATGTATTGCCATGGCAATGCGAAGCGCGTAAGGTTGTCACCAGAAGCAACACCACCCCCCCGCCACACACCCAGATCGCATTGCCGTGGCACAACAAATTGGAGGAGACTGGCGTGGTCAACGCCCCCACGCGACCGCCCGGCCGCAACAAGTCCGGACGGCGCCCGCCGATTGGACCCCACTCCGTGCCCCTGTCCAGCACCGACCGCAAGCGCCGCGACCACCTCGTCGCCGCGGCCGAGACCTGCCGCCAGGCCGGCCGCCCCGATCAGGTCGAGGCCATCGACTACGTGCTCTCCCCCAAGGGGGCCGAGTTCGTCACCCGGCTCCGCAGGGACTCCCAGGACGTGGAGGACAACCGGGGCCCGAGCCTGTCGCTCGGCATGCGCGAAGAGTGGCGGGACCAGCTCAAGGCAGCAGCTGCCGCAGCCGGCAACATCCTGTCCGCGGACGTGACCGCCATCCTGGCAGCGTTCGTGAACGGGCAGTTCGAGCCGAAGCCGCTGCCCCGCGCCACGGGTGGGAAGCGCGTCAACCTGGTCGTTCGCATCCCGGACGCCGACCTGGTCGCACAGGTCCACCGCATGTGCGGGCAGGCCCGGGAGGGCGGCGACCGCCTGTACCTGGTGAGCCTCGCCATCGACGGCCTGCTCCGCAAGTACAAGGTCGGCCCGTACGCCCCCAAGGCGAAGAAGTAGCAGCACGCGGGTGCGGGCCTGGACGCCGACAACCGGGCCCGCACCCGCACCGCTTGTAACAACCCCATAGGAGAGACCTCATGCCCCCGGCCACCGAGGCCCCCGCCAGCATCACGGCGGAGGGCCCCACCTCGCACACCCAAAACCAGAACGCCGAAGACCTCGTCAGCAGGCTGGAGCGACTGCTGGAACAGGCCCCGAAGCCAGCCGGTACGTACGGCTACACCCGGGCCGAGCAGATCGCCTCCCTGCACAAGCTGCGGGAGCCGTTCGACCAGCGGGAGGTCCGCTACAAGCCCCAGCCTTGGTGCAAGGCGTGCTCGGCCAAGAAGACCTGGCCCAAGGTGTGCGACCGGCACACCGAGATCAAGTGCCAGCGGTGCAACGGCCAGAAGGTCACCGAGGCACACATCTGCCTGAAGTACATCGGGCACGCCGAGGCGACGAACCGGCTGCTGAACACGGACCCGTTCTGGGACTGGGAGCCGCTGGCGCTCGACCAGCTGGGCCTGCCGCAGTACGACGGCAACCGCGGTATGTGGATCCGCCTCACGGTGTGCGGCGTCACCCGCATCGGGTACGGCGACGCAACGGGGAAGGACGGCGCGAACGCCGTCAAGGAGATCATCGGCGACGCGCTCCGCAACGCCGGCATGCGCTTCGGCATGGCGCTGAACCTGTGGACCTCATCGGACCTTCAGATCCTCGAACCGGGTGTGGAGCTGGCGCCGGAGCTTGCTGCCGAGTTGGGCGGGCCGACGCGCGAGCGGAAGACGGACAACCAGCCAGCCGCTAAGAGCTCCCCTGCTGCCGTGCCCGCCGCCTCGGGGAAGGACGACAGCACCGCGGCCCCGCACCTGGACCGACTGATGGGACAGACACAGCGCTGCTGGGACAAGCCCCTCGCACTGGAGCAGGTCATGGCCGACGCGGAAAAGCATGCGGTGATCGACGAGCAGGTGCAGGACCCGTTCGGGAACTGGCTGCCGTTCCGCACGCTGCTCACGGTCCGCATCGCCGAACTGAAGCAGGCCCCCCAGGGCGGCCACACCGAGAGGAGCGCCGCCTGATGTACCGAGCCGACAACGACGCGCTGACCGTCATGGACTGGTTCTGCGGGGCCGGTGGCTCCTCGCAGGGAGCGCACGCCATCCCTAGCGTCCGGGTGGAGCGCGCAGCGAACCACTGGGAGCGCGCAATCGAGTCCCACGCCGCGAACTTCCCCACCGTCGACCACTACCGCGGCGACATCCGCGAGGCCCCCGTCGACCGGTGGCCCGTGACCGACATCTTCTGGGCCTCCCCGGAATGCCCGCAGTGGTCCAACGCCCGCGGCAAGAAGCGGGACTTCGCCACCACCCTGCAGGGCGATCTGTTCGACGACGCCTTCGCCCCCTCCGAAGAGGTCGAGCGGTCCCGCGCACTGATGGAGGAGGTGCCGCTGTACCTCCGCGGCGTGCAGGAGCGCGGCGGCCTGGTGAAGGCCGGCGTGGTGGAGAACGTCGTCGACGTCCGCGCCTGGGACCAGTGGGACCGGTGGATAGGCGAGATCCACAAACTCGGCTACGCCACCCGCGTGATCGCGCTGAACAGCATGCACGCCGACCCGCGCGCCCTGCACCGCGCCCCGCAGTCCCGCGACCGCCTGTACGTCGCCTACTGGCACAAGTCCCTGAACCGGACCCCGGACTGGAACAAGTGGCTGCGGCCCCGCGCCTGGTGCCCCACCTGCGACATGTGGGTGCAGGCCGTCCAGTCGTTCAAGACACCGGGCCGGGACATGGGCCGCTACCGGCAGCAGTACGTGTACCGCTGCCCGCAGGCCAAGTGCCGCAACAGCATCATCGAACCCTCCACCCTGCCCGCCGCAGTCGCCATCGACTGGACCCTGCCCGGCCAGCGGATCGGCGACCGGGCCAAGCCCCTGGCGGACAAGACGCTGGCCCGCATCCAGGCCGGCCTCGACAAGTTCGCCCGGCCCATCACCCTGGAGGCGGCCGGGCACACCTTCGAGCGCAGGCCCGGCGTGCGGACCTGGCCGGTCGACGCACCCCTCACGGCGCAGACCACCACGGCCACCAAAGCCATGGCCTACGAGCCGTTCATGGTTCCGGCCGGCGGCACCTGGCGCAACGATCCTTCCTCGGTCCTCGACCCGATGGCCTGCCGCACCACCCGCGAGAACGACGGGCTGGCGATCCCGCCGCTGCTGATCCCGGTGGAAGGGCGGGACGGCAAGGAAGCCGGATCGGCCAACGCGCCGCTGCGGACCCAGACCGCGCGGAACGAGACCGGCCTGGCGTGGCTGCCGTTCATGGTGACCATGCGGGGCGGCGGTGACCAGCTGCGCGGCCGGTCCATCCACGAAGCGCTCGGCACCGTGTCCGCAAACGGCAACCACCACGGCCTCGTCACACCCGACATCCCCGCCATGGTGATGCGGAACAACGGCAGCAAGGGCGACGGCGGCGAACACTGCACCACGGCAGCCGAATTCCTCCGGACCATGACGACGGCCGGCCACCAGTCGCTCGTCTCCTGGGAGCACCTGCTGGTGCCCTACTACGGCAACGGCACCGCCAAGACGGTGGCCGAGCCCGTCGGCACCCTCTCGACCCGTGACCGGTACGCGCTCGTCAAGGGCGACGTCGACATCAACGACGTCCTCTTCCGGATGCTCGAGCCCCACGAGATCGGGCGCGCAATGTCTTTCGCCGACCAGTACATCGTCCTCGGCAGCAAGCGTGAACGCGTACGCCAGTACGGAAACGCCGTCACCCCCAACGCTGCGGAAGTCATCCTCTGCGCCCTGGTCGAGTCCATCACGGGCGAGGAACTCGACCGGTACGCCGACACACAGCTGGTCACGGCCGCATAAGGGGGCCCCACCATGCGCATCCTCATCCCCGCAATCCTCACCGTGTCCGCCGTGTTCTGCGCCGGCGACTCCTGGTGGCAGCGCCGCAAACAGCGCCAGCTCCCCGGCAACCGGCCCCCGGCCGCCTGACAGGAGAACCACCGTGGCCCTGCTCCTGATGATCCCGTTCGCCCTGGCGCTCGGCTTCACCGTCCTGCACATCGAGGCCTACCGGGCCCGGCAGACACCCCGCCCGTGACACCCGAGCACAGACACCCCCCAAAGGAGGTGAGCACCATGCCCCTGACGCACGCCGTGGTGCTCACCACCACGGCCCTGACCGCCAGCCTCCTGGCATGGCGGCAGCACCGGAACATGCGGCGCGCTCTGGAAACGGAGCGCGCCGCTTCGCATCTGACCGCCGGATGCCACGAACGCGACCGGCAAGCGTACGAACGGCTCCTACGCGCGGCCGCCGACCGGGCACTGGACGACAGCCCCCAGACAACGGCCGTCCTCGCCGAAGCCGACCGGCTCCTAGACGACGCCATAGATCTGTACGTCCGCCAGACCCCGGAGGGGGGACCGACATGCTGACACCCCGCGACGCCCTGAGGGCCCTGACCGACCACCCGCGGTACCACTACCGGGGCTGCGGCCCCGACGCGGAAGACCCGGCGCGTGCGGCCGGTGACCCCGACCTGTCCGTCGACGCGTGGGGCCCGTACACCGGTGACGGTGCCGAGCCGCAGGCCGGCCGGCACGCCCGCGAACGCGCCGCCAAGCAGGTGTGCAGCTACTGCCCCGTCAAGGACGCCTGCCGCGCGTATGCGAACACAGAGACCGCCGACGGGCACCTGGCCGAACCGGAGGGCATCTGGGGCGGGCAGCTCGCCCTCGAACGCCACCGGGCGCTGATCGCCCGCCGCACCCACGACAGTGCTACCGGGATCCCGGAGCGGGACCTGGCCGCCTGCCGCACCCCCCAGAAGCGCGCCGTCCTGCGCGCCCTCGCACGGGAGACGGACGACGAACTCGTCGCCTACCGGGCCGGGATGGACCTGCGCACGGCGAACTGGAACCGCTCCGCGCTCTGCGGCCTGCTCGGTCTGGACCGGGAGACCGCTACCCGGCAGCAGCTCCTCGACACCGCCCGCGAGCACGGCCTCATCCCGCCGTCGCTGACCATCCGGCCCGACGGGCGCTGGCCCTACGCCGCTGCCCCCACCACGGACGGCATCCGGCAGCGCCGTATCGCCCCCGGCCGGCCCATCCAGCTCCTCATCCCCGGCCTCCCGCACTACCCGCGCGGCCGCCACACCCCGCCCGCACCGCAGACCGCGGCCGCCGTCCCGGCTGCGCGCGGGCCCCGGCGCCTGCGCCTCGTACCGCCCCTCGCCCAGCACCCCACCCTCCTCCCCGTCCCGACCGCGCGCCTGGAGGCAGCCTCGTGACCACCACCCCAGACGCCATCACCCCGGCGCCAGCCGCACCCGTCCCCGCGGCCGCCGACCGGGAACTGGCCGACATGTGCCAGACCGCCGGCGACCACCTCGCCGGCCTCATCGCCCAAGGCATGCTCCACACCGTCGGCCGCCCCGACCGCCTCCCCGAACTCCTATGGCCCGACGCCGACCCCGAACTGGTCCGCGCCATCTGGGAACGCGCCCTGCCCGTCGGCGTCGTCGTCGGCAAATCCCTCGCCCGCCCCCGCTGGACACCGGAAGGATTCGACCGCCTCCGCACCGCCCTCCGCGAGGCCGGATACCAGGGCATGGCCCGCCACGCCGACCGCACCGCCCGCCTCCACCACCCCGCCGACCACGAACACGGCACCACCCGCCCCCGGGACAACCAGTGACCGGCGGCCCGGGCAGCGGACCCGCCCACCGCTTTAACGACCAACTCCGCCAGCAATACCTCGACGCCGTCGCCGAAGGCATGCGCCTCCAAGACGCCGCCGCGCACGTCGGCATCAGCCTGAACATCCCCCAACGGCACGCCCGCACCGACAACGCCTTCGCCAGCGCCCTCCAACAAGCCCGAGCACAGGGCAAGAAGCTCCGCGACGACGCCAAGGAGCACGGTGAGGCCCACTACAACAATCAGCACTGCCGGCACCCCAAATGCGTCGAAGCCATCCGCACCGGCCGCGCAGGCCGCCGCGAACGAGAGGCCGAGGACCAGCCCGCCGAACTCCACGACATCCGGCCGCAGATCGCGCCGGAACCCCCGTTCCCGCTGGCCAGAGCCTCCTGAGGCGAAGCCAGGGCAGACCGCTCGGATCCGTTATTCGGGGTGACTTTCTATTGGACAAAGATCGTGAGTCGCACGGCTGTCCGATGACCTGGGCATCTGATGACAAGACGCTGATCCGACACAGACGGCAAGGAGCTGGGCACGTGGCGACTTCAACCGGTAGGCTGCGCACAGCGCCAGACGGCCACTCAGAAACGAGCCGGCCGGACGGGCGCGACAACTCAAAAGGAAAGGCCCCGCTCCTGGGTGCGTCAACACTCAGGACTGCAGCGGGGCCGGACCACGACACCAGTTACCAGACAAGTGAAAGCGTGGCCGCTATGCGGAAGAGTACCCGGACATCCGGGCAGACAGACAGTGGGACTCGAGCCACCGGCGTGAAGATCACACCGCCGATGCAGCCGGGCCCTGTCACCACTACCCAACCGCTCCTGTGAGCCGCGGCGGCCTGCGGCCCCCCTTCCCCTACTACGGAGCGAAGGGCCGTCTGGCCGGCCACATCGTCGACCTCATCCCCGATCACCGGGTCTACGTCGAACCGTTCGCCGGATCAGCCGCTGTGCTGTTCGCGAAGCGGCCCGCGCCTGTTGAGGTAATAAACGATCTGGACCGGAACGTCATCGTGTTCTTCCGTGCTCTGAGGGACCGGCAGGATGACCTCGTGCGCGCTCTTAAGCTCACGCCGTACGCCCGCGATGAGTTCGCGGCCGCAGACCTGTCCGAGGAAGGCCTCACGGACCTTGAGCGCGCTCGGCGGTTCTTCGTGCGTACGACGCAGGGCCACAATGCGGCTGGTTCCGGCGGCCGCGCGGGATGGTCCAATGGCATAAGGACACGGCACACGGACGCCACCGCCACGACGAACTTGGTGGATCGCCTGTGGCAGCTCGCGGACCGGCTGCGGTCGGTTGTGGTTGAGAACCGGGATGCGGTCGAGGTTGTAGAAGTCCACGACGCGCCTGACACGGTTTTCTACCTTGACCCCCCGTACCTGTCCGGCACGCGTCAGTGCGCACGCGACTACGCGCACGAGGCCGACAGCGAGGACTTCCACCGCACCTTGGCGAAGGCCCTGCATTTGGTGCAGGGCCTGGTCCTGCTGTCCGGCTACCCGTCGCCTCTGTACACCGAGCTCTACGGCGAATGGGATCGGCTCGAGGTGTCCGTACACCGAGCTGCCACAAACTCCCGCGGTCGCACCGACGTGCCGCGGGGAACCGAAGTGGTCTGGTCGAACCGACCGCTTGCCCGTCAAGTCTCGTTGTTCGAGGGGGTCTCGTGACTTAGCGATTCCTGGGCGGGAGGTACGTGCCCCTATGGCGGGGGCTTTCCTCTACCGCCGGCCGCTGGTGTTGGCGCACCGTGCGCGGCCACTTCATACGGCTCGGTTTGGCGACCGAGCTAGGGCTCTGAGCCTCTGATCCGGTTTGGCGACCGGCCCAGATCCTCCGAGCGAACTGCTTCTACCGAGAAGCACCCACCAACAAGGGCGGGCTTTTTGCTGCCCTCATCCATCGGACGAAAGCGAGTCCATAGTGCCCGACGCACTGACCTCTTGTCAGCTTCCACGCCCCCTTATCGGCGTTTCGCGAACAATCTCCCCTGCCTCTGAGGCAATTCCGGGACAGCGGGCGCCTGGCGACACGATCACCACACCTGACAGTTTCGAACGCGTGTGCGAGAGTGTCGGCCAGGCCGAACCGGTCCGCGGTACTGCCCAGAACGTGCAACACACTGCGTCGCGCCGGTCCGGCCCGCGTCGGTGGCTTCGCGCCGTGGAATGGCTGATCGCAGCCGGCCTGCACCCGCGGGCGAACGCCACCACGCTCAAAGTGGCGCAGGATCTGGGGGCCCGCATGGACTACGACACCGGGCACGCCCGGTACTGCATGGAGGAGACCGCGGCCCGCCTCGGCATCGACAAGTCGACCGTGAAGCGGCACGCCGCCGTGCTGCGCGAGCTCGGGGCCCTCGCCTGGGTCGTCCACGGCACCAAGACCAACATCCGCCGGGCACTGGGCCTCAAGGGCTACGCAGGCACCGCGACCGTGTACGCCGCCGTGATCCCGGCCGTGTACGACCGGGCCATGGGCCACCAGGTCATCGGTACCGGGTACGAGGCCCGCATCGTCGTGCACCAGCGGAAGCCTGTGGATAACTCCCCTGTGGACAACCAGCCTTCCGGATCTTGTGCGCCCCCTTCCCTGACCGTGGTTAAGGAAGTGGGTCAGGTTCAGGTAGAGAGTGGTTTTAACTACACCCCGCGCAAGCGCGCGAGCCGTGAAACCGAATCCCTCCCCGACCAGACCGATCAAAAGCGCAGCAGCAGCGAGGGGGGTCCCTCCCGCCGTCATCCGCTGCAGGTAGCCCGGGACATCCAGATCGCCCGCCGGGTGCGTGCCCTCGTCAACTGGACCCAGACCGAACGGCTCCGCCGACTCGCCTACGTGCTGCGCCCGTTCATCGACCGCGGCCTGGACAGCCACGACATCGCCGCCGAACTCGCCGGCATGTGCCTGGGCTGGCGGCCGAAGCAGCCCGCGAACTACATCCGCGCAGCCCTCGCCGAGCAGGCAGCCCACGACGCGGTGCTGGCCGCGGATGCCGAACGGCTCGCTGGCCAGACCTGGCGTGCAGCAACTGCACAGCAGGCCGCCGACCTGGCCTCCCTCGAAGCGCTGTTCGGCACCGGCCCCGCCGAGCCGGTACGTACCGACGACGACCGCCGCGCCGCCCGCCTGGACTGGAACCTGTGGCCCGACGTCGCCGACCACTACGCCGACGACCCCGACGACGCCATCGACCTGTACGGCGAGCGCCTGTGCACGTACGCCGTCCGCATGGACGCCCAGAGCAAGTCCCGACAGGAGGCCAGCTATGTCTGACGAGACCCCACCCACGGCGTCCGGGCGGGACCTCGCCCGCCAGACCCTGGCCGTGTGGAAAGCCAACGGCCGGCCGGGTGTCACGCCTATTCGGAGGAGGCGGCCGGCGGGACGTGTCGACCGCACCGGCGGCCGCGACCCGGTCAGCTTCGCCGACCTGGTCGGCACACTCAGCGCGGAGCAGGGCTGGAAGTCCGGCCTGGACGGCGGCAGCGTCCTCGAGCGGTGGGTAGACCTGTGCCCGCAGTTCGTCGGCAAGGTCGACGCCGTGGCTTACGACGCGGACCGTGGACGGCTCGACCTGCGCCCCGGCAGCGACGCTTACGCCACCCAACTCCGCCTTCTCTCCGGCCAGCTCGCCAAGCAGATCAACGACAAGCTGGGCAAGGAGGCTGTACGGGCCGTCCGGGTGCTGTCCGTCGGCGCCCTCGCATCCCCCACCGTCCCGGACACGGCACCTGAGCCCGCCGCCACGCCCGAAGCGCCCGTACGCACCCGCGAAACCGCATCCTCCGGATACCGGCTGACCCTCGCCGCGGCGCTCGAGCACAAGCCGACCACCGAAGACCTCAAGCGGAATGGAACCGGCGCGAAGCCGAAAGACCCGCTGCAGGCCAGCGTGCAGGCAGCCCTCGCCTACAAGCACAACGGCGGCCGCGAGCCCCGCCGGCTGTTCGGCACCGCATGAGCAGCCCCATCGGCCTCGCCCGGATCTGCCTCACCGGCTCACGCTCGTGGCCGGAGCCGCAGCTTCTCGCCGACACGCTCATGGACGTGTGGCACGACGCCACGCAGCTCGGATACGACGGCATCCAGCTCGAGCACGGCGCCTGCGAAGACGGCGCCGACGCCCTCGGAGACCTGTGGGCCATCGGACACGGCATCCCCCGCCACCGCGAGCCCGCCGACTGGTCCGGACCGTGCGCCCCGGACTGCAAGCCCGGACACCGGCGCCGCGGACGGCGCGGCGACTACTGCCCCACGGCCGGACGCCGCCGCAACCAGCTCCTCGTCGACCGCGGTCCGGTCCTGGTCGTCGCCGCCCATCACAACAACTCGGCTGGCACCGCGGACTGCATGAGGCGCGCCAAGAAGGCCGGCATCCCCGTGCGCCGGATCGTCGCCTGACCGCGGGCGGGGGCACCGATCACCGGCGTCTGCGGGAACTTGGTCACTCAACCCCCTTCTTCCTGAACGGAGACCGCCGTGCCTACGCTGTCGGCCGCCACGCAGCCCGCCGAACCGCCCAGGGCGTGCCTGCTGCACGCCGACGTGCACCACCTGGCACCCCAGTGCTGGCAGGCCTACCTCGAGTGGGAGAAGGCGAATGACCATCTCGAGGCCGAGGAAGTCGTCGACGCCTACGAGGCCGCGGCCGAGCGGCGGATGCTCGACCAGCTGACGCGCGAGCACCTGGACGCCAGCGCGGGCCGGGGCGCGTGATTATCACGGCGTGATAATCGAGCCCGCGCGGACACCGCCACCCGGACCATGATCGGCAATTATCACGCCGTGATAATCGGCCGCCGTCCGGACCGGCCGCCGAGGGGCAGTGACGGATTATCACGGCGTGATAATCCGGGACCCGACCGAGTGAAAGACACCAACTAACGTGTCGATGGGCACGAACGATCACCAACGTTAGTAAGGTGGCCGCCATGAGTTCTCCAGCCACCTCGAGCGACCGCGAGAAAGTCGTCTCCAAACTGCCGGGATGGCTCCGGCAGGACCTGAAAATCCGAACCGCCCAGCACGGCATCGACATCCAGAACGCCGTGGAACAGGGCATCACTGCCTGGACCGCCCTTGCATCCAACCCGGCCCCCGTCGACACCGCCAGCGCCGACTCCTTCGCCACGTTCCTCCCCCCAGGCCAGTGGGACGACTTCAGGACGGTCTGCGCGGACCGCAAGGTGTCCCTCATCCAAGGCCTCGCCCAGTCTGTCCAACTGTGGCTCGACTCCAACCCGGCGCCCCAGATCCAGCGCCCGGAGCACACCCGCCGCGCCGTCGTCTGCAACCAGAAAGGCGGCGTCGGCAAAACAGCCATCGCCGCCGGCCTCGGCCAGGCCCTCGCGGAAGACAGCAACACCCTTCACCCGGTACGGATCTCCAAGTACTTCGCCGCCCAACTCGCCGACCACCCCGACGACTCCGACACGCACGCCGCGGACCCCCTCAGCGTGGAAGAGCTCCCCGGCCTCGGACAGCGGACCCTGCTCGTCGACTTCGACCCCCAACGCCACCTCACCAAGCAGCTCGGGCACGACGAACTGCCCATGGACGGCGACAGCCTCACCAAGCACATGGCCGGCGAAGCCAAGGGCCACATCAGAGATCTCATCGTGCCGATTGCCGACGACCGGTTCGGCGGCCGCCTGGACCTGCTCCCCGGCTGCCAGGACGGATTCCTCCTGGACGTCTCCCTGTCCAAGGTCCGCGCCCGCGAGGCGGCCCTGGAGCGGGCCCTCGCACCCATCGAGGACCAGTACGACGCCATCATCATCGACTGCCCGCCCACCCTCGGCCTGAGCATGGACGCCGCGGTCTACTACGGGCGCCGACGCGACGGCGAACGGCCCGGAGCGTCCGGCGTCCTCATCATCGTCCAGGCAGAGGACAGTTCCGCAGACGCCTACGACCTGCTCACGTCCCAGATCGAAGACCTCCGCGACGACCTCGCCCTGGAAGTCGACTACCTGGGCATCGTGGTCAACCTGTACGACCCGCGCCGCGGATACATCGCCACGTCCTCGCTGCAGGCATGGATGGACATAAAGGATCCGCGGGTCGTGTCCGTCGTCGGCGACCTGACCGAGCAACGCAAGGCCGTCCGCCTCAAGCAGCCGCTCCTCGCGTACGCCCCCCGCAGCGAACAGGCCGTCACGATGCGCGCCCTGGCCCGGGAGATCTCATGACCCGGGTCGCGGACGAGCTCGGCACCGGCGCCTCGTTCGGACGGGCACGGCCGGTCAGTGCGCGGCGCGCGGCCACCGCCGCCGTAACCGGCGCGCCCACCGAAGGCGTTCCCAACCCCACCGAACTGCCTGTGTCCGTGATCAGCCAGAATCCCGACAACCCACGCGACCACCTGCGCAACCTGGACGACATGACACAGTCCGTCCAAGAGTTGGGCGTCATCAACTCCATCACCGTCGCCAGCGTGGCCGCCTACCTCGAAGAGCGGGCCGACCGGGCCGGCGAACTCGATGACGGCGCCCGCTACGTGGTCGTCGACGGGCACCGCCGCCTCGAGGCCGCCCGGCGCTCCGGACTGGCCACCATCAAGGTGACCGTCGACGACGCCCGGGTGGCCACGGACGAATCACTCCTCGAGGCCGCGTTCGTCGCCAACTACCACCGTGATGGCATGACCGATCTCGAGGAGGCCAACGCCCTCGAGTCGCTGGTGAAGTTCTACGGAAGCCAGAGCAAGGCCTCGCAGCGCCTGGGACTTGCGCAGTCCACCATCTCCTCCAAGCTGTCGATCCTGAAGGCCAGCCCCGAGCTGCAGGCCGACCTGGCAGAGGGACGCCGGACAGCCGAGCAGGTACGGAACCTGGGGAAGCTGACGCCGCAGGAGCAGCGACGGGAGGCCGACGCGCGCGCCGAGAAGGCACGCCAGCGGTCCCAGCCCGCACCACCGCCCACACAACCCCAGGCGCCTGCCCAGGCCACCCAGGGTGTGTCGCCGGCCGCGACCGCCGCGGAACAGAGCCCGTCTCCAGTGCCGGACCAGAGAGAGGAGCCGGCCGCGGCACCGAGAGCGCCGGGGCCGCGCGCGTCCAGCCGGCCGACCGTCGCCGACGATGTGCCGTGGGACGACCCGCAGCAGCTCCTGCAGATGACGGTGCAGCGGATGGAGCCGGCCGCCCGACGGAAGTACACCGCACTGCTCCTGCAGTTCAACTCGGAAGAGACCGACAAGGCCGAATCCGCCGTCTCCTGAACCGGGAGCGCCGCCCGCCCCGTTCCTTCACCTGCCGGTGGGGGAGCGGGGCACTTTCGGCCCTGGCCATAATCGGTCGAATACAAGCGCTCTGCCAGGGTTTTTCGGTCACACGACCGAGTGAATCAAGACCACGACGTCTTCCACCTGTACCGAACTGCGGGCTTGGGTGGAACGGTCGGCGCCCTCACCCCCAAGGGCACGGCAGCGGGGCCGGGGTTCTCCGCGTGAGTTCGCAGCCCCGGCCCCGCCCCTGTCGGCACACAATTCCACGAACCATCTACCAGCGCCGATACTTGGCGCACTACACTTCCG
>NZ_JBEZKA010000025.1:0-102585 GCF_040651435.1 Streptomyces sp. NPDC048479 | reverse complement strand
AGGGGGGACCCTGTGGGAGAGTAGGACGCCGCCGAACAATCATTGTGGGAAAGCCCCGCACCGTCATGGTGCGGGGCTTTCCTGCGTTCAGGACCCATTGCTTCAACCCCTCTCAATTCATGTGGCGCCCGCCCTTAGAGACGGCCGGCGGCCTTCAATGCCAGATACGCATCCGCAAGGGCAGGGGCGAGTTTGTCAGGAGTGGCGTCAACGACCGTGACTCCGTGGCGCTGGAGCTGTTTTGCTGTGCGGCGGCGCTGAGCCTGGGCCTGAGTGCCGGCCGCGGCCTCGTACACGGCCTCGACGGTGCCTCGGGTCTTGGACATCTGCTCGATGTGGGGGTCGGCGACCGAGGCCACGAGTACCGTGTGGCGTTTTGTGAGCTGAGGAAGGACCGGGAGCAGCCCCTCCTCGACGGGCGCGGCGTCGAGGCTGGTCAGCAGAACAATGAGGGCGCGGCGCGGGGCGCTGTGCAGCGCCGTGGCGCTGAGGCCCCGTGCGTCGGTTTCAACGAGTTCGGGTTCCAGCGGAGCGAGGGCGTTGACCACGGCTGGCAGCAGGTCGCCGGCTGAGCGGCCTTGGACCTGGGCGCGGATACGGCGGTCGTAGGCCAGGAGGTCCACGCGGTCACCGGCGCGCGAGGCGAGTGCGGTGAGAAGCAGTGCTGCGTCCATCGCCGCGTCGAGGCGCGGGACATCTCCGACTCGGCCGGCCGATGTGCGGCCGGTGTCGAGTACGACGAGGATGTGGCGGTCGCGTTCAGGGCGCCACGTGCGTACGGCGACGGTGGTCTGGCGGGCGGTGGCGCGCCAGTCGATGGAACGGGTGTCATCCCCGGGGACGTAGTCGCGGAGGCTGTCGAACTCGGTGCCCTGTCCGCGGATCAGGACGCTGGTGCGGCCGTCGAGCTCGCGCAGTCGGGCCAGCCTGGACGGCAGGTGTTTGCGGCTGGTGAAGGGCGGCAGCACGCGCACGGTCCAGGGGACCTTGTGGCTGCCCTGGCGGGCGGCGAGGCCCAGTGGTCCGTATGAGCGGACGGTGATGCGTTCCGCCTGGCGATCGCCGCGGCGCGTGGGGCGGAGGACGGTGGTGAGACGTCGGCGTTCACCGGAAGGGATGGTCAGCTTGTGCCGGGACGCGGTTTGTTCGGTGCCGGTGAGCCAGCTGCTGGGTGGCCAGGCGTCGCGGAGGTGGGCGCGCAGGCGGCGGGTGGAGGTGTTGGTGACGGTGAGCTGCACTTCCGCGCTGTCACCCAATCGAACTGATGTGTCACCGCTTCGGGTGAATCGGAGCGTTCGCACTGGCGCGGCGAGGGCGTAGTCGCACAGGATTGCTAGTGAGAGAGGCGCGTTCACGGCGAGCATCCCCGTCCAGCTCGGGGCGAGGACGCCGATGGGGAGAGAGCCGAGAGCGGCGAGAAGCGCTGTCCTTCCGGTGAGGGCCATGGGTCGCTGCCTCAGCGGGGGACGGGGACGTGGGTGAGGATCGCGGTGATGACGGAGTCGGCGGTGACTCCTTCCATCTCCGCCTCGGGGCGGAGCTGGATCCGGTGGCGCAGGGTCGGCAGAGCCAGGGCTTTCACATCGTCCGGTATGACGTAGTCCCGCCCGGTGAGCCAGGCCCAGGCGCGTGCGGTGGAGAGCAGGGCTGTAGCGCCTCGGGGAGACACACCGAGAGTGAGTGAGGGGGATTCACGGGTGGCACGGCAGATATCGACGACGTAGCCGGCGATCTCGGCGGAGACCGAGGTCTTGGCGACGGCGGCACGAGCCGCTTCCAGGTCGGCGGGGCCGGCCACGGGGCGCACACCTGCGGACTGGAGGTCGCGTGGGTTGAAGCCTTCGGCGTGACGGGTGAGGACGTTGATCTCGTCGTCGCGTGAGGGTAGAGGGATCGTCAATTTTAGGAGAAAGCGGTCCAGTTGGGCTTCGGGGAGAGGGTAAGTGCCTTCGTACTCCACCGGGTTCTGGGTCGCGGCGACCAGGAACGGGTCGGGCAGCAGGCGGGGCGTGCCGTCGACGGTGACTTGCCGCTCTTCCATCGCTTCCAGGAGCGATGACTGGGTTTTGGGCGGGGTGCGGTTGATCTCGTCGGCGAGAAGGAGATTGGTGAACACGGGGCCGGGCTGGAACGAGAACTCAGCAGTGCGCGCGTCGTAGACGAGGGACCCGGTGACGTCGCTGGGCATCAGATCGGGGGTGAACTGGACGCGTTTGGTGTCGAGTTCGAGGGAGGCCGCGAGGGTGCGCACCAACAGCGTCTTGGCGACGCCCGGTACTCCTTCGAGAAGGACGTGGCCGCGGCAGAGCAGAGCCACGACGAGACCGGTGACAGCGGGGTCCTGGCCAACCACGGCCTTGGCGATCTCGGTGCGCAGTGCCTCGAGGGAGGTGCGGGCGCGGTCCGAGTTCTGAGCTGTCTCGGGGGTCGGGGCGCTCATGAAGTGCGTACCTCTCTTTCGAGGGCGTCGAGTTGGTCTGCCAGACGGATGAGAGCGGTGTCGTCGGCTGGTGCCGGGCCGAAGAGCAGGGTCTTGAGGTCCCGGTCGCCGGCGGGGAGATGGGCCGACACCGCGGGGAGCAGGGCCTCGGGGGAGTGGGCGTCGATCGGGGGGACGCCGAGGAGCGGGGCGAGGCGGGTGCGGGCTGCCGAGCGCAGGGCTGAGGCCGCGCTGTCGCGGGCGTTCACCTTGCGGTAGAGGCGGGCGCGGCCCTCGGTGGCCTCGGAGGCGCGGATGGCCACGGGGAGCTGTTCGGTCACCAGGGGGCCGAGTCGGCGGGCGCGCCAGACGGCGGCCAGGACGGCGGCGAGGGCGAGTTGGAGAGTCCCCCAGAGCCAGCCGGGGGGGATCAGGTCGAGGAATGAGCTGTTGCCGCCGCCGTCGGTGCTGCCGTCAGCGGCGGAGCTGTCACTGAGCGAAGGGAGGTACCAGACCAAATGAGTGCGGGAACCGAGGAGTTGCAGGGCGAGGGAAGCGTTGCCGTGCTTGTCCAGACGGTGGTTGTAGAGGATGTCGGGGGAGCCGAGCAGGACTGTGTCGCCATCGTTCGCGTCGTCGATCCTGAGCAGGGTGGGCAGGCCACCGCTCGGGTAGCAGCTGTCGGCATGGGAAGTCCCGGTGGCGTACCGCTCACCGCCGAGGTCGGCATTGCCGGCGCCGCGCGCGGCGGGGAGGGCGCACTGGGGGGTGCGCGCCGAAACCGGAGCTGGGGTCTCGGTGTGGACGCCGGGGGCCAGCGCGTCGATGGACACAGGACCGGCGGAGAGGAGGACTGTGCGTCCGCCGGACGAGGCGGTGGCGGTGTGGAAGGTCTGCTGCTGGTGGTCCGTCAGCAGGTCGGGAGCGGCGACGAGAAGCGTGGTATCGGGGCCGACTGCGGAGGTGGCCTCGTCGAGGGTGGTGACCACGCGGGTGGAGACGCCGCGGCCCTTGAGGAGTTCGGCCACCGCGCGGCTGCCGTAGCGGTCCGCGGACCGGGGGTCGAGGCGGCCGTGCTGGTCCCCGGAGCGCAGGGCGGCCATGGCGATCCCGGCTACTACCAGGATGACGAGCGCGAGGAGCAGGCCGCGAGTGCGGGTCCACACTTGGCGGGTGGTGGGAGACGTGGAGGTGGAGCTGAGGGTGGCCGCGGTCATTCGGCTGCTCCTTGGGCCGCGCCGGTCAGCCGGGGCTTCGCGCGCTCCAGCTCGACGTCCAGATCCCGAAGGCGTAGGTATGCCTGCCGGTCGGCGGTGCGGCCACCGTATGTGACGTCGTCGAACTCCCGGGCGGAGGCACGGAGTCCGTCGGCGTGGTCGGGGAGGGAACGGCCGGCCTCGGCGGCGGCCTCGTCGGCTGTGCGGCCCGGGCGCGGGTCGAGGACGACTCGTTCCTCCAGGGAGCGGACGATTGCCCGCATCCGTTCCTGGACGGCTTGGTTCCAGCGTCCGGCGGTGGCGTGTTTTTCAGCGGCCGCACGGTGTTCGGACGCGCTGCGGGGGCTGTCGTCGAAAAGGGTGTCTCCGGAGCCAGGGGCGCGTTGCGGCGTGCCAAGACGCCACCAGAGAGCGGCCACCAGGCCGATGACGACCAGGATGACGACGAGGAGACCGAGCGGACCGCCGGGGGCGGCGCCGGACGCGGCGTCGAAGATGCTGCCGACCCAGTCCCAGAAGCGGTTGAGCGCGCGCTGGAGGAGGCTCGGGTCGTTCTCGTGGTACATCGGTTTGGACAACTCCCGCTCCGCCGCCTCTCGGGCGGGGATCCGCGGAGTGTCCACCGGTACGTCATCGCCTGCACGGATCAGTAGCCGCGCTGTCGTCACGCCCCCCGTCGTGGACACCGCATCAGCTCCTGGTGGAGTTGTTGCCAGGCGGCTCGGAGCCGTAGCCGGGGACGCCGGCGGCACGTGCGAGTTCGAGGTCGAGGGCCTCGCGGCGGATGCGCTGGTCCACGTAGAGGAGGACCGTCACGCCGGCGGAGATCGGGTAGGTGATGGAGGAGGCGATCACCGAGCCGATTCCCGTGATGATCAGGAAGGGCCAGCCGAAGTCCGGGGTGGTCCCGGCGAAGAGGTCGCTAAAGCTGCTGCCGTCGACCGCATACGCGACGAGGCTGAACGGCACGGCGATGATCATCGACACCAGCAGGGTCAGCAGCAGCGTGAGCGCCAGGATCCCGAAAGTCCGCCACCAGGCGCCCTGGACCAGTTTGGCGGAACGGCGCAGGGACGGGATGACGCCCTGGCGCTCCAGCATCAGCGCGGGGGAGGCCAGGGCGAACCGGATCATCAGCCAGAGGATGACGCCGCCGGCCGCGAGGCCTCCGAGCAGGGCGAGCGCGATTCCCGCACCACTGCCGAGCAGCACGCCGGGGAGGATGCCCACGGTCATGATGGCGGCGCTCATAAGAGGCAGCAGCAGGGTCAGGCCCAGCAGCTGAGGCAGCCGGGGCCGGGCCTCGTGCCAGGCCTCGGAGAGCGTCACCGGGCGGCCCAGTACCGAGCGGCTGATCACCATGGTGAGAAGTGCTGTGGTGAAGAGCGTGCCGACCAAGGTGATCAGCAGCGACGGGCCCATGGCGAGCAGGCTGGACTGCAGCGAGTCCACGGACTGGCTGAGGGCTTCGGACGGGCTTGCGTTCGGGTCGACCTCGGGCGGATCCGGGAGCAGGTAGCGCTCGACCAGGATGTTGCAGATCTGGGAGATCACGGAGACGGTGATCGTGACGCCCAGCACCGTGCGCCAGTGAGCGCGCAGCGTCGACACCGCGCCGTCGAGGATCTCGCCGACACCGAGAGGACGCAGCGGGATGACGCCGGGCTTCGCCGCGGCCGGCGGTCGGCCCCAGCCGCCGTGAGGCTGACCGCCGCCCCAGCCGGGGGCAGGCGGTGGCCCCGGTACGGGGTCGGTACGAGGTGCGGTCGGAGCGGACCACTGTCCCGCGGGCGGCTGTGCCTTGGACCACTTCGAGGCGGGGCCGCTCTCGTCGGCGGGCGCGGCGGGCTGCGGCACGCCGGTTTCCTGCCCGTCGGAGGGAGCAGATCCGGGCGAGGCCCAGCCCGGAGTGTCGTTCACGGTCGTCCACCTCATGGCTTGGTCGCGGGGCCGGCTCGGCGAGCCGACACGTTCACGGTGCCCGTCCGCCCATCAAGGCGGCAGGTTGGCAGTCATCGTGCCACGCGTTGCCCGCTGGTGTGCGGGGCCCTGTGTCTCCTTCGTACCTTCATTGTCGGTGCCTCACGGGGCAGACTGGGCGGATGGCTGATCAGTACGTACAAAACCCGGCCGGCACAGAGCCGCCCACCCTTCCGGTTCTGCGCTGGGACGAGCCACCGGAAGGGCCCGTACTGGTGCTTCTCGACCAGACCCGGCTGCCTGCCGAGGAGGTCGAACTGGTCTGTACCGATGTGCCTGCCCTGGTGCGGGCGATCCAGACGCTCGCTGTGCGAGGGGCGCCGCTGCTGGGCATCGCCGGTGCGTATGGTGTGGCCCTCGCCGCCGTGCGGGGATTCGACGTGGATGAGGCGGTGGCCCTGCTGGAGAGTGCGAGGCCCACCGCGGTGAACCTGGGGCGCGGAGTGCGGCGGGCGGCGGGCGCCTACCGGGCGGCGGTGGACAAGGGAGCGGCCCCGGAGCAGGCGGCCCGGGCGGCGCTCGCTGCGGCCAAGGCACTGCACCAGGAGGATGCCGAGGACAGTGTCCGGATGGCTGAGCACGGGCTGGTGCTCCTTGATGAGCTGCTGCCGGGCGGCGGTCACCGGATCCTGACCCACTGCAACACCGGGGCGCTGGTGTCGGGAGGCGAGGGCACCGCGTTCGCGGTGGCGCTCGCGGCTCACCGGGTGGGCCGGCTGCGGCGGCTGTGGGTTGACGAGACGAGGCCGCTGCTGCAGGGCGCCCGGCTGACCGCCTACGAGGCGGCGCGCAGTGGAATGCCGTACACACTGCTCACGGACAATGCCGCGGGGTCGCTCTTCGCGGCGGGGGAGGTGGATGCCGTACTCATAGGGGCGGACCGGATATCGGCTGACGGATCGGTGGCGAACAAGGTGGGCAGTTATCCGCTGGCGGTGCTGGCGAAGTACCACCATGTGCCGTTCATCGTGGTCGCGCCGACCACGACGGTGGACCTGAACACGCCGGACGGGGCGTCGATAGAGGTGGAACAACGGCCGGGACATGAAGTGACCGAAGTCACTGCGCCGCAGATAGCGGCGGCCGGGGCCGGAGCGGACGTCGGGCTGCCGGTCGCGCCGCTGGGAACCCAGGCGTACAACCCGGCTTTTGATGTCACGCCCCCGGATCTGGTGACGGCGATCGTCACCGAGGAGGGTGCGTTGTCCCCGGTCACAGGGGGAGGAATCGCGGTGCTGTGTGCCAGGTCACGCCAGGTAACGATTAGCTAATGGGATGATGTCGATTATGAAGGGACGAGTCCTTGTCGTCGATGACGACACCGCACTGGCCGAGATGCTCGGGATTGTGCTGCGTGGTGAAGGTTTCGAGCCGTCGTTCGTAGCGGACGGCGACAAGGCACTTGCCGCTTTCCGTGAGGCCAAACCGGATCTGGTTCTGCTGGATCTCATGCTGCCCGGACGGGACGGCATCGAAGTGTGCCGGCTCATCAGGGCCGAGTCCGGCGTGCCGATCGTGATGCTCACCGCCAAGAGCGACACCGTGGATGTGGTGGTCGGCCTGGAGTCCGGGGCCGATGACTACATCGTCAAACCGTTCAAGCCGAAGGAGCTGGTCGCCCGGATCCGGGCGCGGCTGAGGAGGTCGGAGGAGCCGGCGCCGGAGCAGCTGGCGATCGGGGATCTGGTCATCGATGTGGCCGGTCACTCCGTGAAGCGGGAGGGACAGTCCATCGCTCTGACCCCGCTCGAGTTCGACCTGCTGGTCGCGCTCGCCCGTAAGCCCTGGCAGGTGTTCACCCGCGAGGTGCTGCTGGAGCAGGTGTGGGGCTATCGCCACGCCGCAGACACCAGGCTGGTCAATGTGCATGTACAGCGGTTGCGTTCCAAGGTCGAGAAGGACCCCGAGCGCCCGGAGATCGTGGTGACCGTCCGTGGTGTCGGTTACAAGGCCGGGCCGAGCTGACATGTCCCGAGGCAGTGTTGCTCCGAAGCCCGGGCAGCCGGGAGTCCGTGCGGGGCGGGCTGCCGGACCGGGGTGGGGGGCCTCGCGATTCGGCCGTCTGCTCCAGGGCGGACGGCCGCTCCAGGGCGGGGCGCCGGGTGGACCGGTGCTCCGGCTCGTCATGCGCTTGATCCGCCGTCTGCTGCTGCCCGCGGTGCGGCTGTGGCGACGGAACATCCAGCTCAGGGTGGTCGCGGGCACGCTGCTGATGTCGCTCGGTGTGGTGCTGCTGCTCGGCTTCGTCGTCATCGGGCAGGTGCGCAACGGTCTGCTCGACGCCAAGGGCAAGGCGGCGCAGAGCCAGGCGGCCGGTGGCTTCGCCGTGGCGCGGGAGAAGGCGAATGCCTCGGTGGGGCCCGGTGGGCAGGACGGTGCCGTCACGGACGGCCGGACCGCGCGGAGCTCCTGGCGGTCCGATCTGGTGGACCAGCTCGCCAGTGGCGGGCAGGGGGCGTTCAACCTGGTGGCGCTGAGTGCCGACTCCCAGGACGCGGGTTCCAGCCGTGCGCCCCGGACCTCGGGCGGTGTGGACCACACGAGCATTCCCGTGGCCTTGCGGGAAGCCGTCGACCAGGGCACCGGGACGTACGAGACGTACGTTCGGATCAAGTACAACAACGATGTGCACGAGCCGGAGCCCGGGCTGGTCGTCGGCACCCGGCTGAACGACATCGAGGGCAACCCCTACGAGCTCTACTACCTCTTCCCGCTGGCGCAGGAGGAGCAGTCGCTCAACCTGGTCAGGGGGACCCTTGCCACGGCGGGGCTGTTCGTGGTCGTCCTGCTGGGAGCCATCGCCTGGCTGGTGGTGCGGCAGATCGTCACGCCCGTGCGGATGGCCGCCGGGATCGCCGAGCGGCTCTCGGCGGGCCGGCTCCAGGAGCGGATGAAGGTCACGGGTGAGGACGACATCGCAAGGCTGGGTGAGGCCTTCAACAAGATGGCGCAGAACCTCCAGCTGAAGATCCAGCAGCTGGAGGAGCTCTCCAGGATGCAGCGGCGCTTCGTCTCGGACGTGTCGCACGAGCTGCGTACGCCGCTGACGACCGTACGGATGGCCGCGGATGTCATCCACGAGGCGCGCGTCGACTTCGACCCGGTGACCGCGCGCTCCGCCGAGCTTCTCGGCGATCAGCTCGACCGCTTCGAGTCACTGCTCTCCGACCTGCTCGAGATCAGCCGCTTCGATGCGGGAGCCGCGGCGCTGGAGGCCGAGGCGATAGACCTTCGCGAAGTCGTACGACGAGTGATCGGCGGTGCCGAGCCGCTGGCCGAGCGCAAGGGCACCCTGATACGGGTGACCGGTGACGAGCAGCCGGTTGTGGTGGAGGCCGATGCCCGGCGCGTAGAGCGTGTGCTGCGCAACCTGGTCGTCAACGCCGTCGAGCACGGCGAGGGCCGGGATGTCGTGGTGCGGATGGCCGTGGCCGGCGGCGCCGTCGCGGTCGCCGTGCGGGACTACGGCGTGGGACTCAAGCCGGGCGAGGCGACGCGGGTGTTCAGCCGCTTCTGGCGGGCCGATCCGGCGCGTGCCCGTACCACCGGCGGCACCGGCCTTGGTCTGTCCATCGCGGTCGAGGACGCCCGGCTGCACGGCGGCTGGCTGCAAGCGTGGGGCGAGCCCGGCGGAGGCTCGCAGTTCCGGCTGACCCTGCCGCGTACGGCGGACGAGCCGCTGCGTGGTTCTCCGATACCGCTGGAGCCGGAGGACTCGCGGCAGAACCGTGAGCGCGCCGATTTCGCGGGGCCGAAGACGAGCGGGCAGCTGCTGACGTCCGTGCCCATGCAGCCGGTGCTGGACCGATCGCCCCTGCCCGTACCACCGCGCGCCCCCGTGCCGCCCCGTACAGGGCCCGGCGGGGTGGATCCAGCGGCCCTTCCGGGCAACGGTGCCCGGGTGGTGGCACGCCAGGCCGGGGAGCGGCGAGACGGCGACTCAGCGCCACAGCTTTCTTCGGAGCGTTCGGAACGTGAGGACACGACTCGTGGGCGCTGATCCCCGTCGGACCGGCCGCACAGGCGCCGTGCGCGCGTCGGCGCTGCTCGCCTGCAGCGGTGTGCTGCTGGCCGGGTGCGCGTCGATGCCGGACAGCGGTGACATTCATGCGGTGAAGGCGTCCCAGCGTGCGGACTCCCAGGTACGGGTGTATGCGGTGCCGCCGCGGCAGGGGGCGACGCCGGCCGAGATCGTCGCAGGTTTCTTGGAAGCCATGACCAGCGACGACACGAACTTCGCCGTCGCCCGGAAGTATCTGACGCCGGATACGTCCAAGAGGTGGCGGCCGGAGGCGAGTACCACAGTGCTGACGGCAGCGCCGGACTCCGGACAGCCCGTAGCCGGTGGCCGGGACAACCCGGGCATGGACTATCCGCTCATCGGCAAGCAGATCGCGACGGTGGACTCGCAGCACGCCTATCAGGCGGTTTCACCCACCCCGTACCGCACGACCATTCACCTTTCGCTGCAGAACGGTCCGGACGGCAAGGAATGGCGCATCGACGCCCTGCCGTCGGGGCTGGTGCTCGGAGCATCCGACTTCCAGCGCAACTACCGTTCCGTTAACAAGTATTACTTCGCCTCCGCATCCAGGAGGAATGTGGTCGTTGCCGATCCTGTCTACATCCGGCAGCGACTGGATCCGGTGACCCGGATGGATCCGGTCACGCAGACGGTCAAGGCGCTGCTCGAAGGCCCGACCAACTGGCTGAAGCCGGTGGTCGAATCGCCGTTCCCTGCCGGTACGGCGCTGAAGGAGGGCACCAAGTTGCTGGCGTTCGACGACCGGAACGCGCTGAAGGTGCCGTTGAACGAGAAGGCGTCCAATGTGGGCCACCCGCAGTGTATGAAGCTGGCGGCCCAGATCCTCTTCACCTTGAAGGACCTTTCGGCCACTCGGATCGAGCAGGTGGAGATTCAGCGCGCGAACGGCTCACAGCTGTGCGTGCTCGACGGTGGCCAGGCGGAGGCGATCGCGCCGGACCACACCTCGGTCAGGCCCGTCAGCCAGTACTTCGTCGACAAGAAGAAGCAGCTGACGCTGCTGTCGGGCGGCGCCAAGGACATCAGCGAATCGCAGCATGTGCCTGGGCCGTTCGGCAATGGGCAGCTGCCGGTCGGCCTGGTCGGCGTGGCCCGCGACGAGCGCACCGCGGCAGCGGTTTCCACCGACTCCATCCGTCTTTTCGTGGCGTCCATCAAGGCGGGGAGCGAGGTGGGCGACGCGGTCGTGCAGAGCAAGGGCAAGGACGCCGCCCATCGCCTCTCGGCGCCCAGCTGGGACGGCCGGGGCGATTTGTGGGTGGCGGACCGCGACCCCAAGAATCCGGCGCTGCTGCGCCTCGCGGGCGGCTCCGGCGCACCGAAGAGCGTCAAGATCGTGCCGGGTATTGAGGGTGCGCGTATCGAGGCGCTGCGGGTGTCGGCGGACGGTGTGCGGATCGCGCTGCTGCTCACGAAGGACGGGACGACCACGCTGAAGATCGGACGCGTGGAGCGCCAGGGCGCCACCGACAACCCGGTGGTCTCCGTGGCGGATCTGCGGCCCGCCGCGCCCCAGATGGAGACCGTGACGGCCGTCTCCTGGGCCGGTCACAGCAGGCTCGTGGTGGTCGGCAAGGAGTCCGGCGGGGTCCAGCAGGTGCGCTACATCCAGACGGACGGCTCGAGTTCGGCCGCGAGCGTTCTGCCGGGGCTCAACCGGGTCAAGGCCGTTGCGGCGTCGGACGACGAGAACCGGCCCCTGGTGGCGTACTCCGAGGACGACGGCATCGTGTGGCTGCCGACCGGTGCCAACTGGCAGACGCTGGTCGAGGACGGATCGTCGCCGGTCTATCCGGGGTAGCGGAACCGGCCGCCCTGTCGCCAGGGACGGGTTGTCCACAGGGGTGGCACGGCGCCCCCGGCATTGGCACAGTGGTTGCCATGCGGGGGTGGTGGCGCGAAATCTCCGGTCTGGTGCTGCCGGCCGCCTGTGGCGGCTGCGGCACTCCTCGTACGCCGCTGTGTGAGGCGTGCGCCGGTGCGCTGTACGGCGCCGGGGCGCGCCGGGCGAGGCCTGTGCCGGAGCCTGCGGGCCTGCCGGTGGTGCATGCCGCCGCCCCGTATGCGGACGCCGTGCGTGCGGTGCTGCTGGCGCACAAGGAGCGGGGTGCTCTGGGGCTGGCCCGGCCGCTGGGTGTCGCGCTCGCCGGGGCGGTACGCGCATCGCTGCCGGTGTCCCGGGCCGCCGGGGGACGGTGGCCGCTGCTGCTCGTACCCGTGCCGTCCGCGCGGCGGGCGGTGAGGGCGCGCGGGCACGACGCCGCGCGGCGGATCGCGCTGGCGGCCGCGGGTGAGCTGCGGCGTACGGGGATCGAGGCGAGGGCTCTGCCGGTGCCGCGGCAGCGGCGGGCGGTGGCCGACCAGTCGGGGCTCACGGCCCGCGAACGGGTGTCGAATCTGGCGGGGGCACTGGAGGTCGTGGCGGGGGGCGGACGGCTTCTGGAGGGCGGCCGGGCGGTGCTGGTGGACGATCTCATGACGACCGGGGCTTCGCTGGCCGAGGCGGCGCGGGCGCTCCGCGCGGCCTCCGGTCGGCAATTTTCTGGATTCGTACAGCTGAGCGCGGCGGTTGTCGCAGTGCCGCCGCTGTCTTTCGAAATAAACTGGAACTGACAGAGAACTTGCGTCGTTGCAGGTAGTGAGAGGCGAAAACGCTCTGATCGGAAGTACGCGCTGGTAG
Organism: Streptomyces sp. NPDC048479; assembly: GCF_040651435.1. NCBI lineage: Bacteria > Bacillati > Actinomycetota > Actinomycetes > Kitasatosporales > Streptomycetaceae > Streptomyces > Streptomyces sp. NPDC048479. The sequence continues at coordinate 90,244 of NZ_JBEZKA010000025.1, read as the reverse complement.
CGGGTGCCGACACCCGTCCGATCGAGCTATGTTCGGTTGTGAGGAATGGCGACAGCTGTTTACCTCACCGAATGCACTGTCGTGCCTCCGGCCAGGCTTTCGAGGAAGTGAGAACCTCGAAAATTGGTGGGGTGGGGATCTTGTCGACTGGGGAGGAGGAGGTGAAAGTCCGTCCGAGGCTCCGGTGATCACCGGGGTCTGGTGCAAGAGGGAGATGCTCCGCAGCCTGCGAGCGGGCGGGGCTATCCGGGAACGGAGTTCTGCGTGGACATCGTCGTCAAGGGCCGCAAGACCGAGGTGCCCGAGCGGTTCCGCAAGCACGTGGCCGAGAAGCTGAAGCTGGACAAGATCCAGAAGCTCGACGGCAAGGTGATCAGCCTGGACGTCGAGGTGTCCAAGGAGCACAACCCGCGGCAGGCCGACCGTTCCGACCGTGTGGAGATCACACTCCACTCCCGAGGCCCGGTGATCCGGGCGGAGGCAGCGGCAGCCGATCCGTACGCAGCGCTCGATCTCGCCACGGGCAAGCTGGAGGCGCGGCTGCGCAAGCAGCACGAAAAGCGCCACAACCGCCGCGGCAACGGCCGCATTTCGGCATCCGAGGTGGCCGATGTCGTTCCCGGCGTCGCCGAGTTGAACGCCAATGGCCGGCCCGTCGCCGAAGAGGCGCCCCAATCCGTTGCCACCACCAGGATCGGCTCGCTCGAAGTCCAGGGCGAAGGACCGCTGGTGGTCCGCGAGAAGATCCACACCGCAGCCCCGATGTTGCTCGACCAGGCGCTCTACGAGATGGAGCTGGTCGGGCACGACTTCTACCTCTTCGTCGACTCCGAGACGAAGCAGCCCAGTGTCGTCTACCGACGGCATGCCTATGACTATGGCGTCATCCACCTGGAGACCGACCCGCTGGCCGGGTCCGAGGCGGGCGGCGCAGGAGGTGCACTCGGCGGCTGACCCCGTCAGCAGGCGGCTGGTGCCCCTGGAGCGCCCTGTGTGCCCCCAGGGGCACCACCGTGCGACCACGGGATCACCGCTCTGTCGTCCGGGCATGAAAGCATGGCGTCGCAAGCCAACCGATGCGCTGTGCACTGACGTTGGCGAACCACACATGATCTTCAGGCCACGGCCTTCAGGGGGAGGAACGATGGCGGACAGCTTCGGCCCGGTTCACGACGACGCCGGCGACGCCGGTGCCACAGTCAACGAGACCGGCGCGGACGCCGACGACTCACGCAAGGAGCCGATCCGGGTCCTCGTGGTGGACGACCACGCCCTCTTCCGGCGGGGCCTGGAGATTGTCCTCGCGCAGGAGGAGGACATCCAGGTCGTCGGTGAGGCGGGCGACGGCGCGGAGGCCGTCGACAAGGCGGCCGATCTGCTGCCCGACATCGTGCTGATGGATGTGCGGATGCCCAAGCGCGGCGGCATCGAGGCCTGTACCTCCATCAAGGAGGTGGCCCCCAGCGCGAAGATCATCATGCTGACGATCAGTGACGAGGAGGCCGACCTCTACGACGCGATCAAGGCGGGCGCCACCGGCTACCTCCTCAAGGAGATCTCCACGGACGAGGTGGCCACGGCGATCCGTGCGGTGGCCGACGGCCAGTCGCAGATCAGCCCGTCCATGGCGTCGAAGCTGCTCACCGAGTTCAAGTCGATGATCCAGCGCACCGATGAGCGCAGGCTCGTCCCCGCGCCCCGGCTGACCGAGCGGGAACTCGAAGTGCTCAAGCTGGTCGCCACGGGGATGAACAACCGCGATATCGCCAAGCAGTTGTTCATTTCCGAGAACACCGTGAAGAATCACGTCCGCAACATCCTGGAGAAGCTGCAGCTGCACTCCCGGATGGAGGCCGTGGTCTACGCGATGAGGGAAAAGATCCTCGAGATCCGGTAGGGCAGCGACCGGCGGCTGCGGCAGTGGTCAGGAGCGGCGGCTCCGGCAAGCAGGAGCGGTGGCTGCGGCGGCGGTCAGGAGGAGACGGCCCGGACGAGGTCCGCGGTGAGCTCGGCGCGGTCGACCCGTTCGATCCGTACGGAATCGCAGCCGACCCACTCCGCCGCCTCACGCAGCGCCTGAGCCATGGGTGCCACGGCCTTCGGGGTGTCCAGGGACACCTGGCGTGCCACCAGAGTCGTCCCCTCGCGCGCCGGGTCGACGCGGCCCAGCAGCCTGCCACCCGACAGCAGCGGCATCGCGAAGTAGCCGTACACCCGCTTCGGCTTGGGTACGTACGCCTCCAGGCGGTGGGTGAAGCCGAAGATCCGCTCGGTGCGCGCCCGCTCCCAGATGAGGGAGTCGAACGGCGAGAGCAGGGTCGTACGGTGCCGGCCGCGCGGCGCCGCGGCGAGTGCCTCGGGGTCCGCCCAGGCGGGCTTGGACCAGCCCTGGACCGTGACCGGGACAAGACCGGAGTCCGCGACCACCGCGTCGAACTGCTCGCCCTTGAGCCGGTGATAGTCCGCGATGTCGGCGCGGGTGCCGACGCCCAGTGCCTGTCCGGCCAGCCGGACGAGCCGACGCAGGCACTCGGTGTCGTCCAGCTCGTCGTGCAGAAGCGCATCGGGCACGGCGCGCTCGGCGAGGTCGTACACCCGCTTCCAGCTGCGCCGCTCGGTGCACACCACCTCGCCGTACATCAGCGCGCGCTCGACGGCTACCTTCGACGCCGACCAGTCCCACCACTCGCCGCCGTTCTTCGCGCCGCCCAACTCCGTCGCGGTGAGCGGGCCTTCGGCGCGCAGCTGTTTGATCACCTGGTCGTACGAGCCGTCCGGCAGGTCGTGGTGCCAGTGCGGACGGCCACGGTAGGCGCGGCGGCGGAAGGCGAAGTGCGGCCACTCCTCTACGGGCAGGATGCAGGCCGCGTGCGACCAGTACTCGAAGCTGTGGCCCTCCGTCCAGTACGCGTCCTCGACCGTTCTGCGGCCCACCGCGCCGAGGCGGGCGTACGGAATCAGCTCGTGCGAACGCGCCAGCACCGAGATCGTGTCCAGCTGTACGGCGCCGAGATGCCGCAGCACTCCCCGCACTCCGCCCCGCCGGTCGGGCGCGCCCATGAACCCCTGGGCGCGCAGCGCTATGCGGCGCGCCTCGTCGGCGGAGAGTTCGGCGGCGGGAGGCGGCAGCGTCGTCATGTTCCGCACGATAGACGTCGGCACTGACAGCCGGCCCCGGGGCCGGTCCCGCCCGAGGTCGGCCCACCGCCCCGTCGTGCCGCGCTCGCGACGCGCCCGGCCCCCGTCAGCCCTCGGGGCCCGTCAGCCCCTGGCACGGGCCGGGAGATACGGATGCGTGCTCGCCAGCCCCAGGTCCGACGGCAGCAGCGCGCCGACCCAGGTGTCCCTGAGGGTGTCCTTGTTCAGCAGAGCCGCGCGCAGCGCGCCCTCCATCACGAAGCCGGACTTCTCAGCCACGGCCCGGGACCCCGCGTTGCCGACTTCCGCCCGCCACTCCAGACGCGTCGCCCCCAGCCTGCTGAAGGCCCAGTGCGCCACGGCGGCCACGCTCTCCGCCATGACGCCGCGCCCACGGTGCTCCTTGCCCGTCCAGAAGCCGATCTCCCAGGTGCCCGAGAAGGTCCGCAGGGTGACCGCGACCGACGCCATCAGCGGACCGCCCTCGCGCGGCAGCACCGCGAAGGTGCACATCGTGCTGGTGCGCCAGCCGTCCGGCACCATCTGCCCGGTGAACTCGGCCGCGTGCTGCCGTTCGTACGGCGAAGGGACCGTCGTCCACCGCTGGATGTCGGGATCCTGGCAGGCCTGGTACACGGCCTCCGTGTCATCGGTCGTGAAGGGACGCAGCAGCAGGCGCTCGGTGGTGAGAGTGATGGGCTCCATGTCCGGATTCTGGTCAGGACCGCGGGCGGATGCGAGCACTTTTCGGGCCTCACCGGCACCTTCCGCGAGTCCCGAGCGTTCTTCTTGCGGGTGACAGCAGGCCCGAGCGACGGCGGACTGACGGCGGACCTCCCGACCCGGCGGGGTCCTCGCTTACGATGGCCGTTGCGGTGGGGCCCACCTGCCGCGCCCGCGCCAGTGTCCATAACACGACCCAGTGCCAGGCCCGATCGGCAAGGAGACCAACCTCAGTGTCCGTCTTCAACAAGCTCATGCGTGCAGGCGAAGGCAAGATCCTGCGCAAACTGCACCGCATCGCGGACCAGGTCAACTCCATCGAAGAGGACTTCGTCAACCTCTCCGACGCCGAGTTGCGGGCGCTCACGGACGAGTACAAGGAGCGCTACGCAGACGGCGAAAGTCTGGACGACCTGCTCCCCGAGGCCTTCGCGACCGTCCGCGAGGCCGCCAAGCGCGCCCTCGGCCAGCGCCACTACGACGTACAGATGATGGGCGGCGCCGCCCTGCACCTCGGATACGTCGCCGAGATGAAGACCGGTGAGGGCAAGACCCTCGTCGGCACCCTCCCCGCCTACCTCAACGCGCTCTCGGGCAAGGGCGTCCACCTGATCACGGTCAACGACTACCTGGCCGAGCGCGACTCCGAGATGATGGGCCGGGTCCACAAGTTCCTGGGCCTGAGCGTCGGGTGCATCCTCGCCAATATGACGCCCGCCCAGCGCCGCGAGCAGTACAACTGCGACATTACGTACGGAACGAACAATGAGTTCGGTTTCGACTACCTCCGCGACAACATGGCGTGGTCCCAGGACGAGCTCGTCCAGCGCGGCCACAACTACGCCATCGTCGACGAGGTCGACTCGATCCTTGTCGACGAGGCCCGTACGCCACTGATCATCTCCGGCCCCGCCGACCAGGCCACCAAGTGGTACGGCGACTTCGCCAAGCTGGTGACGCGCCTGGCCAAGGGCGAGCCGGGCAACCAGCTCAAGGGCATCGAGGAGACCGGCGACTACGAGGTCGACGAGAAGAAGCGGACCGTCGCCATCCATGAGCCGGGTGTCGCGAAGGTCGAGGACTGGCTGGGCATCGACAACCTCTACGAGTCGGTGAACACCCCGCTCGTCGGTTATCTGAACAACGCCATCAAGGCCAAGGAACTGTTCAAGAAGGACAAGGACTACGTCGTCATCGACGGCGAAGTCATGATCGTCGACGAGCACACCGGCCGTATCCTCGCCGGCCGCCGCTACAACGAGGGCATGCACCAGGCGATCGAGGCGAAGGAAGGGGTGGACATCAAGGACGAGAACCAGACCCTCGCCACGATCACCCTGCAGAACTTCTTCCGCCTCTACGGCAAGCTCTCCGGAATGACCGGTACGGCCATGACGGAGGCCGCCGAGTTCCATCAGATCTACAAGCTCGGCGTCGTGCCGATCCCGACGAACAAGCCGATGGTCCGCAAGGACCAGTCCGACCTGATCTACCGGACCGAGGTCGCGAAGTTCGCGGCGGTCGTCGACGACATCGCCGAGAAGCACGAGAAGGGCCAGCCGATCCTGGTCGGCACCACCTCGGTCGAGAAGTCCGAGTACCTCTCGCAGCAGCTGAACAAGCGCGGTGTGCAGCACGAGGTCCTCAACGCCAAGCAGCACGACCGGGAGGCGACGATCGTCGCCCAGGCCGGCCGTAAGGGCGCCGTCACCGTCGCCACGAACATGGCCGGCCGTGGTACGGACATCAAACTCGGCGGCAACCCCGACGACCTCGCCGAGGCGGAGCTGCGCCAGCGCGGCCTGGACCCGGTCGAGCACGTCGAGGAGTGGGCCGCGGCCCTGCCTGCCGCGCTGGAGCGGGCCGAGGCGGCCGTCAAGGCCGAGCACGACGAGGTGACCAACCTCGGCGGCCTCTATGTGCTGGGCACCGAGCGGCACGAGTCGCGCCGTATCGACAACCAGCTGCGCGGTCGTTCCGGCCGTCAGGGCGACCCGGGCGAGTCCCGTTTCTACCTGTCGCTGGGTGACGACCTGATGCGTCTGTTCAAGGCGCAGATGGTCGAGCGCGTGATGTCGATGGCCAACGTGCCGGACGACGTGCCGATCGAGAACAAGATGGTGACGCGCGCGATCGCGTCGGCCCAGTCGCAGGTCGAGCAGCAGAACTTCGAGACGCGTAAGAACGTCCTGAAGTACGACGAGGTCCTCAACCGCCAGCGCGAGGTCATCTACGGCGAGCGCCGCCGTGTCCTGGAGGGCGAGGACCTGCAGGAGCAGGTGCGTCACTTCATGGACGACACCATCGACGCCTACATCCAGGCGGAGACCGTCGAGGGCTTCGCGGAGGAGTGGGACCTGGACCGGCTGTGGGGCGCGTTCAAGCAGCTCTACCCGGTGAAGGCCACCGTCGAGGAGCTGGAGGAGGCGGCCGGCGACCGGGCCGGGATCACCGCCGAGTTCATCGCCGAGTCCATCAAGGACGACATCCACGAGCAGTACGACGAGCGCGAGAAGCAGCTCGGCTCGGACATCATGCGTGAGCTCGAGCGGCGCGTGGTGCTGTCCGTACTGGACCGCAAGTGGCGTGAGCACCTCTACGAGATGGACTACCTCCAGGAGGGCATCGGCCTGCGCGCGATGGCGCAGAAGGACCCGCTGGTCGAGTACCAGCGCGAGGGCTTCGACATGTTCACCGCCATGATGGAGGGCATCAAGGAGGAGTCCGTCGGCTATCTGTTCAACCTGGAGGTCCAGGTCGAGCAGCAGGTCGAGGAGGTCCCGGTGCAGGACACGGCGGAGCGGACCTCGCTCGCCAAGGAGGACGCCGTTCCCGCGGGCGCTTCCCGTCCGGAGATTCGCGCGAAGGGCCTCGGCGCCCCGCAGCGACCCGACCGGCTGCACTTCTCCGCTCCCACGGTGGACGGCGAAGGCGGTGTCGTCGAGGGCGACTTCGACAACGACGGCGAGCCTGCCCGGTCGGAGATGGACGGGCTGACGCGTGCCGAGCGACGCAAGGCGCAGAAGGGCGCCGGCCGCCGCCGCAAGAAGTAGCGCTTGCTCGATGCGAACGGCCGGGGCCGGACACCTCTTGCGGTGTCCGGCCCCGGCCGTTTCGTTCCTGTCCTTCCGGGCCCCGGCCGTTTCCTTCAGACGCCGGCACTGGCCCCGGCGCCGGCACTCGCCGTGTTGCGGCGGCCCAGGCCGAGGAGGCGGGCGGCGCGGGTCGTGGTCCGGGACATCTTCGACGGCATCGAGTCGGGGGCGGGGATGGTGACCGGGCGGACCCGGCCGTTGTGGATCGCGGTGATCCGCCAGCCGTCGTCGGTGTTCACGACCACGACCGTCTGGCGTGACAGGCGCCGCTTGGGGAGCTCGGAGCGCCACGGCATCAGTACGGAGGCGGTGCCATACACGATGGCGACCCCAGGGGCGATGTAGCGGATCGCCTCGATCTCGCCGACCAGCGCCGAGCCCGTGAGGACCCCGCGGAACAGCCGGTCGTGGTTGTCCTGGTGCTCGGCCCGTCCCACGGCACGGGTGCCGTCGTACGAGACGTAGTCGGAGTCCTCGGTGAAGCAGGCGCCGAAGGCGACCGCGTCGCCGTCGTTCCAGGTCTGCATGAAGCGCTGGAAGAGGTCCTGGATCTGGATGTCGCTGGTGCTCATGGCAAGTCCTCCGCGAGTGATATCCTTTCGGCTGACGAAACTTACGATAACAGAAAGATTCGAATGTCGAAAGAAGCTTTGGTGAGGAATGTTGCCCAGCAGCTCCGCTTGCTGCAACAGAGCTTCGACGCCTTCGACGAGGCCGCCGCGGCACGGCTCGGCGTGAACCGCACCGACCTGCGCTGCCTCGATCTGGTGCTGGGTGCGGGCGAGCGGTCGGGCGGCGAAGGGTCTGTCGGAGAGCCGTCGGCCGGTGAGCTCAGCGCCGCACTGAAGCTCAGCCCGGCGGCGACGACCACGGTCATCGACCGGCTCGAGCGCGCCGGCCTCGTCACGCGCAGCCGCGACGCTGCCAACCGGCGGCGCGTACTCGTCACCGCCACGGATTCCGCCCGTGCCGCCGAGGCCGAGGTCTACCTGCCCGTCGGCGCCGCCGGGGCCGCGGCGCTGAGCCGTTACGACGAGGACCAGCTCGCCACGATCCTGGACTTCCTTCAGGCTGCCCGTCAGGTGCAGGAGGGGCAGGCGGCCAGGCTCGGTGTGGACGGCGGCTGAGCGGGGCACCGGCGGCCGCTACCGGGCCGGCCGTGCGGCGACGCGCTCCCCGCCGAGCTCCACCGCCGCGCAGCGCCAGCGCTGGTCCGCGCCCTGCTCCAGGCGGAAGGCCATCGCGCTGACCCGGTCGCCCGAGCCGATCCGGGCGAAGGCTTCGATCACGCCGGGGCCCGGGTGGTACTCGCCGCAGTGCCGTACGACAGGCGTGACCCGTTCCGCCGGGCGCAGCGGAGCCCCTGGAGCCAGCCGCACCAGTTGCTCGTACGCCTCCCCGATGGTGTGCCCGAGCATCCAGTGCACCGGTCGCTGTCCGCTGAGCACCGCGAGCAGGCGGTCGGCGAACCAGTAGTGCGGCTGGTGCTGCCGCCGTGCGCGGGCCATCGCCGCTGCCGCCACCACTGCGGGCCTGCGTTGATCGCGCCGTCCTGCGGGCCGGGTCCTGTCCATGCAGATCGCCCCCGATATCCGGGCCCGGTCTTGATACCGGGCGGTAACTTCACTGGTGATCTTCTACGGGGGCGGGGCGAGCGGCCGCAACGTGTGCGGGCACCGCCGGAGGGCGACGGGAAACTTCACCTATCAGGGTGACGAGCGGTGGCCCCGAGCCGTGGCGGGCAGGTGCGCGGGGTATTTCGGTGGACGGTGCGCGAGCCCGGTAGCGGCACCCCGAAGGGGGACGTCGCACGTATCCTGAGGGCGTCTTCCGACTACGAAAGCGGCCAGCCATGCGCGTCTACGTCCCCCTGACCCTCCCCGGTCTCGCAGAGGCGCACAAGGCGGGCAAGCTGGGCCCCGGTCCGCTGGCCGCCTACGCGGTGACCCCGGGACTGCGCGAGTGGTACGTCTCCGACGACATCGAGGAGCTCGAGTACGCCGCGCTGAACCGTGCCGCGGCCGCCTCGCTGCGGCTGCTCGCGGGTGATCCGGCCGCTGCCAGGCGCCGGGTCGTCGTCGCCGTCGACGTACCGGACCAGGACGCGGTGGCCGATCCCGACCGGGTGCTCGTCGCCAGCGCGCTCGGCGAGGTGCGGATCGCGTCCGCGGTGCCACTGGCCAAGGCGGCGGCGGTGCATGTGGACGCCGACGACGCGGTGGACGATGTGGTGGCGGCGGCGGAGGCACTGGGAGCGGCGGACCAGGGCGACGATGACGCCCAGTTCACAGTGGACGGCGCGGAGGACCACGAGCTGCTCTGGTTCGGGGTGCAGGAGATCCCGAACCTGATCTCCTGACGCCTGCCGGCCCTCTCCGCCCCCTCGTGCCTGCCCGCCCCCTTCCGCCTCGCCCGGCACCTCCTGACCCTTCCCGACGGTCATCCCGTCCGGCCGCCTGTCAGTCCTGCTGGGTACTGTTTTGGTATGGGGAAGCACGTGGACACACACATCGTCTGGGACTGGAACGGCACGCTGTTCCACGACATCGACGCGGTCATCCAGGCGACGAACGCCTCGTTCGCGGAGATAGGGCTGCCCGCGATCACGCTCGAGCGCTACCGGGACCTGTACTGCGTGCCGGTGCCGCTCTTCTACGAGCGGCTCATGGGGCGGCTGCCCACGGATGCGGAGTGGGCCGTCATGGACGAGACCTTCCACCGGCACTACTGGGTGCTGGCCGAGAGCGCGGGACTGGCCGCCGGAGCCAGGGAGCTGCTGGTCGACTGGCAGGCGTCCGGGCTGACGCAGTCGATGTGTTCGCTCGCCCCGCACGAGAACCTGATACCGATCGTGCGCACGCACGGCATCGAGCAGCACTTTGTGCGGGTGGACGGCCGGGTCGGCGGATCGCACACCGGTAAGGCCGAGCACATGGCGCGCCACCTCGCGGGGCTCGACGGAGTACGGGCGGAGCGCGTGGTGGTCATCGGCGACGCCGTCGACGACGCGGTTGCGGCGCAGCATGTGGGAGCGCGAGCCGTCCTCTACACGGGCGGCTCACACAGCCGCGCCAGCCTGCAGGCGGCGGGGACAGGCGTGCCCGTGGTGGACACACTCGCTGAGGCAGTGGCCGAGGCCCAGCGCCCGGCTGTCTGACGCGCGCCGCCAGACGCTTCGCCGTGGCGGCGTGCGTCGCGGCGTCAGCTCACCGGGGCCTTCGCGCGCAGCACCTTCAGGAACTCCCGCATCCACGCGGAGTGGTCCGGCCAGGCGCGGGAGGAGACAAGGGTGCCGTCGACGACCGCCTCCGCGTCCTGGAAGGTGGCGCCGGCCGCCTGCATGTCCAGTTCCAGCGCCGGGTAGGCGGTGACGCGCCGGCCCTCCAGGCTGCCGAGCGCCGCCGTCAGCAGCGGGCCGTGGCAGATCTGGGCGACCGGCTTGTCGGAGTCGAAGAAGGACTTGAGGAGCTTGCGGAGTTCCGGGTCGTTGCGCAGATACTCGGGGGCGCGGCCGCCGGGGATCACCACCGCTGCGTACTGCCCCGGATCGACTTCCGAGAAGGCCAGGTCGGCGGGCCAGGTGTAGCCCGGCTTCTCGGTGTACGTGTCGAAGCCCGGTTCGAAGTCGTGCACCACGAACTGCAGCTTTTTGCGGGAGGGGGCCGCGATATGCACCTCGTACCCCTCCTCCCGCAGCCGCTGGTACGGGTAGAGGACTTCGAGGGACTCGGCTGCGTCGCCGGTGACGATCAGGATCTTCGCTGTCATGACTGCTCCCGGTGTCGTGCTGTCGACGGTACTCCCGGTGTCGTGCTGTCGACGTGTGACCGTGTCGTCACCGTCAACGTGCACGGCGAGGGGGCTGCTTGCCAAGAGGGCCTGTGTCGCTGTCCAGACTGTCAAACTTCAGGCCCCGCTTTTGTACACATACGGCTCATGACGGGTCGGGGGGGCGGGACGATAGCCTTGACCCGTGATCAGCGCGATACGCCGCGGGGGCAGCGAAGCCCCCGGCCTGCGCCCGGAGTGCCACAGCACCCGGGCGATCGTTGCTCTCCTCGTTCCGACCGGGTTGCCGAACTTGGCCAATAACCGCTCGGGCGACTCTCATCGCGGCATAACGTCGACTCCGACCGGATACCCCGCGTCACGGCGTTGCGTCGCTTCTTTCACCTACGTCACGCAACGGCGCGCGACAGGAGCCAGAGGACATGCAGACCAAGCTGGACGAAGCCAAGGCCGAGCTGCTCGAACGGGCCGCCCGGGTAGCTGAGAACAGCCCGCTCGGGGGGAACCTTCCGACTGGGTCCGAGGAAGGGAAGCGTCCTGACCGGGACGCTCTGCTCACGTACCTCCAGCGCTACTACCTGCACACCGCTCCAGAGGACCTTGCCGACCGCGACCCGGTCGACATCTTCGGCGCGGCACTTTCCCACTACCGGCTGGCCGAGAACCGCCCCCAGGGGACGGCCAATGTGCGGGTCCACACTCCGACCGTGGAAGAGAACGGCTGGACGTGCAGCCACTCCGTCGTCGAGGTCGTCACCGACGACATGCCCTTCCTCGTCGACTCGGTCACCAATGAGCTCTCCCGCCAGGGCCGCGGCATCCATGTCGTGATCCACCCGCAGGTCACCGTCCGCCGCGATGTGACCGGCAAGCTCATCGAGGTACTGCCCTCCGAGGCCCACAGCAAGGCGCTGCCGCACGACGCGCTCGTCGAGTCCTGGATCCATGTCGAGGTCGACCGCGAGACCGACCGCGCCGATCTGAAGCAGATCACCTCCGACCTGCTGCGGGTCCTCTCCGACGTCCGCGAGACCGTCGAGGACTGGGAGAAGATGCGCGACGCCGCGCTGCGCATCGCCGAAGAGCTGCCCAGCGAGCCGAAGGCCGACGATCTGCGCGACCAGGAGGTCGAGGAGGCGCGTGAGCTGCTGCGCTGGCTCTCCGCCGATCACTTCACCTTCCTCGGCTACCGGGAGTACGAGCTCACCGAGAACGACGCGCTCGCCGCCGTACCGGGGACCGGGCTCGGCATACTGCGCTCCGACCCCCAGCACAGCACGGACGAGGCGCACCCGGTCAGCCCGTCCTTCAGCCGACTGCCCGCCGATGCGCGTGCCAAGGCCCGTGAGCACAAGCTGCTCGTGCTGACGAAGGCCAACAGCCGCGCGACCGTGCACCGCCCCAGCTACCTCGATTACGTCGGCGTGAAGAAGTTCGACGCCGAGGGCAATGTCGTCGGTGAGCGCCGCTTCCTCGGTCTCTTCTCCTCCGCCGCGTACACCGAGTCCGTGCGCCGGGTGCCGGTCGTCCGCCGTAAGGTCGCCGAGGTCCTGGAGGGTGCCGGCTTCTCGCCCAACAGCCACGACGGCCGCGACCTGCTGCAGATCCTCGAGACCTACCCGCGCGACGAGCTCTTCCAGACGCCCGTCGACCAGCTGCGTTCCATCGTCACGAGCGTGCTCTACCTCCAGGAGCGCCGCAGGCTGCGGCTCTACCTGCGTCAGGACGAGTACGGGCGCTACTACTCCGCCCTCATCTACCTGCCGCGCGACCGCTACACCACCGGCGTACGACTGCGCCTGATCGACATCCTCAAGGAGGAGCTCGGCGGCAGCAGCGTCGACTTCACCGCCTGGAACACCGAGTCGATCCTCTCCCGGCTGCACTTCGTGGTCCGCGTCCCGTCCGGGACCGAGCTGCCCCACCTGACCGACTCCGACGTCGAGCGCATCGAGGCCAGGCTGGTCGAGGCCGCCCGCTCCTGGGCCGACGGCTTCGCCGAGGCACTCAACGCCGAGTGCGGTGAGGAGCGTGCCGCCGAGCTGCTGCGCCGCTACGGCTCCGCCTTCCCCGAGGGCTACAAGGCAGACCACTCGCCGCGTGCCGCCGTCGCCGACCTCGTGCACCTGGAACGGCTGACCGAGAACGGCAGGGGCTTCGCGCTCTCGCTGTACGAACCGGTCGGTGCCGGCCCCGGCGAGCGCCGCTTCAAGATCTACCGCACCGGAGAGCAGGTCTCCCTCTCCGCGGTCCTGCCCGCGCTCAACCGGCTCGGTGTCGAGGTCGTCGACGAGCGTCCGTACGAGCTGCGCTGCTCGGACCGTACGACCGCCTGGATCTACGACTTCGGTCTGCGCATGCCGCTGGCCAACGGCAACGGCGACTATCTCGCCGACGATGCCCGCGAGCGTTTCCAGGACGCCTTCGCCGCGGTCTGGACCGGCAGGGCCGAGAACGACGGCTTCAACGCCCTCGTCCTGGGCGCCGGTCTGAACTGGCGGCAGGCGATGGTGCTGCGCGCGTACGCCAAGTACCTGCGCCAGGCCGGTTCGACCTTCAGCCAGGAGTACATGGAGGACACCCTCCGTACCAACGTCCACACCACCCGGCTGCTGATCTCGCTCTTCGAGGCCAGGATGTCCCCGGAGCGCCAGCGCGCGGGCACCGAGCTGATCGACGGTCTCCTCGAGGAGCTCGAGGGCGCGCTCGACCAGGTCGCCAGCCTGGACGAGGACCGGATCCTGCGTTCCTTCCTCACGGTCATCAAGGCGACGCTGCGGACCAACTTCTTCCAGGAGGCCGGCGGCGGCACGCACCACAGCTATGTGTCGATGAAGTTCGACCCGCAGGTCATCCCGGATCTGCCTGCGCCCCGCCCGGCGTACGAGATCTGGGTCCACTCCCCGCGCGTCGAGGGTGTGCACCTGCGCTTCGGCAAGGTCGCGCGCGGCGGTCTGCGCTGGTCCGACCGGCGTGAGGACTTCCGTACCGAGATCCTGGGCCTGGTCAAGGCGCAGATGGTGAAGAACACCGTGATCGTGCCGGTCGGTGCAAAGGGCGGCTTCGTCGCCAAGCAGCTCCCGGACCCGTCCGTGGACCGGGACGCCTGGCTCGCCGAAGGCATCGCCTGCTACAAGATCTTCATCTCCGCGCTGCTCGACATCACCGACAACCTGGTGGCGGGCGAGGTCGTACCGCCGGCCGATGTCGTACGCCACGACGGGGACGACACCTATCTCGTCGTTGCCGCGGACAAGGGCACCGCGTCCTTCTCCGACATCGCCAACGAGGTCGCGCTCTCGTACAACTTCTGGCTCGGCGACGCCTTCGCATCGGGCGGCTCCGCCGGATACGACCACAAGAAGATGGGCATCACCGCCCGCGGCGCATGGGAGTCCGTCGAGCGGCACTTCCGCGAGCTCGGCCACGACACCCAGACCCAGGACTTCACGGTCGTCGGCGTCGGCGACATGTCCGGTGACGTGTTCGGCAACGGCATGCTGCTCAGCGAGCACATCCGGCTGGTCGCCGCATTCGACCACCGGCACATCTTCATCGACCCGAACCCGGACGCGGCAACCTCGTACGCCGAGCGCAGCCGGCTCTTCGAGCTGCCTCGCTCCTCCTGGGCCGACTACAACAAGGAGCTGCTGTCCGCGGGCGGCGGCATCCACCCGCGTACGGCCAAGTCGATCCCGATCAACGCGCACATGCGCGCGGCGCTCGGCATCGAGCCCGGCATCTCCAAGATGACGCCCGCCGAGCTGATGAAGACGATCCTCAAGTCCCCGGTGGACCTGCTGTGGAACGGCGGCATCGGTACGTATGTCAAGGCCTCCACCGAGTCCAACGCGGACGTCGGCGACAAGGCCAACGACGCGATCCGCGTCAACGGTGAGGACCTGCGGGCCAAGGTCGTCGGCGAGGGCGGCAACCTGGGCCTGACCCAGCTCGGCCGGATCGAGTTCGACCGCAGCGGCGGCAAGATCAACACCGATGCCATCGACAACAGCGCGGGCGTGGACACCTCCGACCACGAGGTGAACATCAAGATCCTGCTCAACGGCCTGGTGTCGGACGGCGACATGACCGTCAAGCAGCGCAACAAGCTGCTCGCGGAGATGACCGACGAGGTCGGGGCGCTGGTGCTGCGCAACAACTACGCGCAGAACGTCGCCCTGGCGAACGCCGTCGTCCAGGCGCCGAGTCTGCTCCACGCCCACCAGCGCTTCATTCGGCGGCTGGAGCGGGACGGGCATCTGGACCGGGCCCTGGAGTTCCTGCCGGCCGACCGGCAGATCCGTGAACTGCTCAACGCCGGTAAGGGGCTCAGCCAGCCCGAGCTGGCCGTGCTGCTCGCCTACACCAAGATCACGGTGGCGGACGAGCTGATCGGGACAGGGCTGCCGGACGACCCGTACCTGCGCCGGCTGCTGCACGCGTACTTCCCGCAGCCGCTGCGCGAGAAGTTCCCCGAGGCGATCGACGGGCATGCGCTGCGCCGCGAGATCGTCACGACGGTGCTGGTCAACGACACGGTGAACACCGGTGGTTCGACCTTCCTGCACCGGCTGCGCGAAGAGACGGGTGCGTCGACCGAGGAGGTCGTGCGGGCGCAGACCGCGGCCCGCGAGATCTTCGGACTCAGCGCGGTGTGGGACGCCGTCGAGGCCCTCGACAACAAGGTCGCGGCCGACGTCCAGACCCGTATCCGGCTGCACTCGCGCCGCCTCGTCGAGCGCGGTACGCGATGGCTGCTGGGCAACCGGCCGCAGCCGCTGGAGCTCGCCGAGACCATCGACTTCTTCGCCGAGCGCGTGGAGCAGGTCTGGGCGGAGCTGCCGAAGATGCTGCGTGGCGCGGATCTGGAGTGGTACCAGGGGATCCTGGACGAGCTCACCGAGGCCGGTGTTCCCGAGGAGCTTGCGCTGCGGGTCGCCGGATTCTCCTCCGCCTTCCCGACGCTCGACATCGTCGCGATCGCGGACCGTACGAAGAAGGATCCGATGGCGGTCGCCGAGGTGTACTACGACCTCGCCGACCGGCTGCAGATCACCCAGCTGATGGACCGGATCATAGAGCTGCCGCGGGCCGACCGCTGGCAGTCCATGGCCCGCGCCTCCATCCGCGAGGACCTGTACGCCGCACACGCCATGCTGACGGCGGACGTGCTCTCCGTGGGCAACGGCAGCTCGACGCCCGAGGAGCGGTTCAAGGCCTGGGAGCAGAAGAACGCGGCGATCCTCGGCCGGGCGCGCTCCACGCTGGAGGAGATCCAGGGCTCGGACACGTTCGATCTGGCGAACCTGTCGGTGGCGATGCGGACGATGCGGCAGCTGCTGCGTACGCACAGCTAGCGGTACGGGAACGAGGGGCGCCGGGTCCGTCCGGCGCGCTTCGCCCTCGATCGCCGGACGGGCTTTTGAGCACAAGCCCGTCCTGCGATCGTGGACAGCCCGTCAGGGGGCCCGGCGGATTCTGGTCAGCCAGCCGGACGCCCTCGGGTCCTTGGCGGCCCGCTCGATCCCTGCCAGGGTCGCCGCGAGCGGCTTCGGCAGCCAGCCGTCGAAATCACGTACGTCGCGTCCCGCTGCCCGCCGGCACAGCTCGGCCACCTCCGCCGCCGTCGGCCGCTCCTCGGGCCGGGCGGCGAGGCAGGCCGCCAGCACCTCGCGCAGCACCGCCGGATGCGCGCGGAGATCCGGCGGCTCGTGGTCGGTGCCGGCGATCCGGGTGGCGACCACCAGGCCGCCGCCCTCTCCGTACGGATGGCGCCCGGCGGCGGCTTCGGCGGCGACGAGTCCGAGCGTGAACACATCGGATGCGGGCGTGAGCTGCTTGCCGAGCGCGTGCTCGGGAGACATGTACTTGGGTGTGCCGACCATCCGGCCGACGGTGGTCATGGATGACGTCCCGACGTCCCGCGCGATGCCGAAGTCGAGCAGCCAGGGCCCTTCCGCGGTGAGCAGCAGATTGCCCGGCTTCACATCACGGTGGATGACCCCGGCGGTGTGTACGGCGTCCAGCGCGTGGGCCGCGCAGGCGGTCAGTTGAAGCACGCACTTCAGCGGCAGCGGCCCGTGTTCGGCCAGCGCGTCGTCGAGCGGCAGCCCCGGTACATAACGGGTGGCGAGCCAGGGCCGGGCGGCCTCCGCGTCATGGTCGACGACCGGTACGAGGTGGTGTCCGTGCACCCGGCGGACCGCCTCGACCTCGCGGGCGAAACGTTTCCGGAAGCTCTCGCTCTGTGCGTGCTCGCGGCGGATCAGCTTCAGCGCGACGGGCCGTCCTTCGCCGGTGCGGGTGAGATAGACGGTGCCCATCCCGCCTTCGCCGATCCGCGCCTCGAGCACATAGCCCGCGATCTCCCGCGGATCGTCGTCGCGCAGCGGCTGAGGCCCCCCGTTCCGCATTCCCACTCCCCTTGGCGTGCCCCTGCCCATCGTCGGCAGCGGAGCCTATCGCGCGGCCGTGGCCGTCCACAGCCGCCTGCAGGAGAGCAGAGCCGCCGTGACCAGCAGACCGTTCCGTACGACCATGATCAGACAGCCGAGCGGTGTGCCGCCCAGCACATCGTCGTAGAGCAAGGGGTAGGCCAGCGCGCTCAGCGCGGCCGTCGGCAGCATCAACAGCGCGACCGGGCGCTGGGTGGTGTGCCGGGAGGTGAGGCAGACCGCGGCCAGTCCGAGCAGCCAGACCAGATACTGCGGGCTGATCACCCGGCTGCTGACGGTGAAGAGCAGGACGGCGGCGAACGCGGCGTCGAGGGGTGTCGCCGCACTCCAGCGCCGGGCCCTGACCCGCCAGAGCAGCAACCAGCACAGCGCCGCGGCGGTCAGCAGCAGCGAGAGCCGCGCCACGCTCGACACATAGGGACCGATGAACTCGAAGGCCCCGTACTGGTACCTGACCGTGCCCGGCCAGCCCGCCTTCCGTGCGAGCTGGAGCGCGGTTCCGCCGAGCGACTCGATCTGGACGCCTCTGGCGCCCTGCTGCCGCAGAAAGTCCAGGGAGTGCGTGAAGACGAGCGTGAGGACGGCGAGCAGCGCGACCGCGGAGGTGGCGGCCGAGAGCCAGGCGGCGCGTGTCGTACGTCCCCGGGGTGTGCCGAGCAGGGTGAGCAGCGGCCAGACCTTGACCATCGCGCCGAGGCCGGCGAGCGCCCCGCCGAGCAGCGGCCGGCCGCGCATCGCCAGCAGCGCGAGCACGGCGAGGGCGGTGACCTGGACGTCGTACCGCGCGAATGGCAGATGCAGCAGCAGCGGCAGTCCGCACACCCACATCCAGGCGCCGGGCACACCGGCGCGGGCGAGCGCGAGGGTGACGACGGCGTCGGCGGCGAGGGTGATGGCGACGAAGGCCTGGAAGTAGGTGAGCCAGGGCAGTGTGCCGGGGAAGAGGAACACCAGCGCGGCGCCGGGCGGGTACTGCCAGGTGACGTCGTTCAGGGGGAAAGCGCCCTGGCCGAGCTGCTCGTACCAGTGCCGGTAGATGGTGTGCACCTCGCCGGCGACGCCGCTGTCGCCGAGGCGGTCGACGATGAGCAGGAGCAGCATCCCGATGCGGGTGGCTGCCCAGACGGCGCCGAGGGCGACGGCCTGCGTGGGCCGGGGCGGGTCGGCGCCGAGGGGCGCCCGGGCGCCGGGGAGCGCGGTCCTGGGCACCCGGGCGGAGCCATGGGCGGGCGGTGCAGTCCGATGATTCGTCATCGGCCTGCACTTTAGCCCGCGTTAGGGATAATTTGAGGTGATTTAGGGGCTATTTCTTGGGGCTGGTGAACTCGTTGTACGCGGCGACGACGTCCTTCACGGGGCCGTCCATCCGCAACGTCCCGGCCTCCAGCCAGATCGCGCGGTCGCACGTCTCGGAAATCGTGCCGATGCTGTGGCTGACCAGGAAGACCGTGCCGGCCTCCTCGCGCAGCTCGTTGATGCGCTCCTGGCTGCGCCGCTGGAAGCGGGCGTCGCCGGTGGACAGAGCCTCGTCGATCAGCAGCACGTCGTGGCTCTTCGCCGCGGCGATCGAGAACCGCAGCCGGGCGCCCATGCCGGAGGAGTACGTACGCATCGGCAGCGTGATGAAGTCGCCCTTCTCGTTGATCCCCGAGAAGTCGACGATGTCGTCGTAGCGGTCGCGGATCTGCTCGCGGGTCATGCCCATCGCGAGTCCGCCGAGGATGACATTGCGCTCGCCGGTCAGATCGCCCATGAGTGCCGCGTTCACGCCGAGCAGCGAGGGCTGGCCCTGGGTGAAGACCCTGCCCTTGGACGGCGGCTGCAGGCCCGCGATGGCCTTGAGCAGGGTCGACTTGCCCGAGCCGTTGGAGCCGATCAGGCCGATCGCCTCGCCCTTGTACGCGGCGAAGCTGACCCCCTTGACGGCGTGCACCTCGCGAACGCCGGGTGCGCCCTTGCGGGAGACGATCCGGCTGAGGGCGGTGGTGGCGCTGCCCTTGCCGGTGCGGACGCCGTTCACCTTGTACGTGATGTGGACGCCGTCGACGACGACGGTGGGAATCCTGGAGTCAGCCACGGCCGTACTCCTCCTCTGCCTTCCAGAAGTACAGGAATCCGCCGGCCCCGAAGAGCACTGCCCAGAAGAGGGCCACGGCCCACACGTGCGGGGGGAGTTGGGCGGCGGTGAAGCTGTCGATGAGCGCGAAGCGCATGAGGTCGATGTAGACGGCGGCCGGGTTGCACTGCAGCGCCAGCTTGACGGTGTGCGGCACCTTGTCGTGGCTGAGCACCTTGTCGATCGACCACATCACGCCGGAGACGTACATCCAGGTGCGCAGGATGAACGGCATCAGCTGGGCGATGTCCGGGGTCTTGCTGGCCAGCCGCGCCATGATCATCGAAATGCCGGTGTTGAACACGGCCTGCAGGGTCAGTGCCGGGATCGCGAGCAGCCAGCCGACCTGGGGAAGCTGCCCGAAGCAGACCAGGATGGCGAGCAGCGCGCCGAGCGAGAAGAGCAGCTGCTGGAGCTGCTGGAGCGCGATGGCGATGGGCAGGCTCGCGCGGGGGAAGTGCAGGGCGCGTACGAGGCCGATGTTGCCGGAGATCGCGCGGGTGCCGGCCATGATTGAGTTGGCCGTGAAGGTCCAGATGAACACGCCGGTGACGAGGAACGGGATGAAGTCGGGCACGTGCTTACTGGTGTCGAGCAGCATGCCGAAGATGAAGTAGTAGACCGCCGCGTTCAGCAGCGGGGTCATGACCTGCCAGATCTGGCCCAGCTTGGCCTGGCTGTACTGGGCGGTCAGCCGTGCGGTGGCGAAGGCGACGATGAAGTGGCGGCGGGACCAGAGCTGGTCGATGTAGGAGCGCAGGGTGGGGCGGGCGCCGCTGATGGTCAGACCGTGGCGGGCGGCGAGCGCGGCGAGGTCGGACGGGCCGTCCGGGGCGGATTCGCTCGGGTCTGGATGCGGCTCTGGCCGGCCGATCGTCTGGCTGCTCACGGTGCTCGCTTTCGACAGGCGCGGAGGCAGGGGCACGGGTGGGGTACGTCGGGCGCGGGCGTTGGCGGCGCCCGCGATGGGAGTGGCCCAGCGATGGGACGGACCCGTATCGTCGCTACGACGAGAGTAGGACGGAGTGACGTCGCAACGCAACCGTTTCGTCGTCCCGGTATGCTCCTGTGCATGACCACGGATCCGGGAACACCACGTCGCGCGCCGGCGGGAGCCGCAGTGCTCCGGGAGGACGTGACCCACGCCATCCGCGCCGCCGTCTTCGAGGAACTGGCCGCGGTCGGCTTCGCGCGGATGTCGATCGAGGGGATCGCGCGGCGGGCGGGCGTCGGCAAGACGGCGGTCTACCGGCGCTGGAAGTCGAAGCTGTCGCTGGTGCTGGACCTGGTCTCGGTGTTCGCGGCGCAGGGGCTGCCGGCGCCGGCGACGGGTTCGCTGTACGGCGATGTACGGGCGCTGCTCGAGGTGGCGTCGCACGCCCTGCGCCACCCGGTGGCCTCGCAGGTCATCCCGGACCTGCTGGTGGAGGCGGCGCGCCACCCGGAGATCTCGGACGCGATCAAGGCGGCGTTGCTGGACAGCCAGCAGGGCGTGGCGGCGATGGTGGTACGGGACGCGGTCGCACGGGGCGAACTCCCCGAATCGACGGACCCGGACAAGGCGCTGGACCTGATTGTGGGGCCGCTGTACTGGCGGCTGGTGGTGGTGCGGACGGGGCTGCCGAAGGGGTACCTGGACGAGCTGGCGCGGGGGGCGGTGGCGGCGCTCCGGTCGTGACCGGCGCGGTGCGGTGGCGGCGCTCCGGTCGTGACCGGGGGTTGTTCCCCTCCCCGCCCCTTCCCGAACCGGGGGCAGGCTCCCGGGCCCCGGGGGTAGGTGAGGGGGCGCACCCCACGCCTCCGGGCGGCAGCTTCGCGCCGAGCGTTCGGCGGGCCCGGCGCTTGCTTCGCGGCGCAGCCGGGCGCGGCCCTGTCCTCGGTGAAGTGGCACACCGCCGCGCCCCCCGGTGACCGCTTCCCGGCCGGACCGGGTTTGCCCGGTACCGCGCGAGGTGGGGGTGCCGTCACGTGGCGGGTGGTCGGTTTGCGGCGGGGACCCGGGTGGTCTCGGGCTTGGCGAGATGGGGGTGCAGCCTCTTGCGCCGGGGCCCGATTGTGCCGGGGGGCCGTCTGGAGCCGCGCGCGGGACCGGCTGGCCGGCCGCGGCCAAGTGGCTGCAGGCCTGCCGCCACTACGGCCTCGCTTGCGGCGTGGCCCGGTCCCCCGCCGGCGGGGGACCGGGCGCCAACAGTTCGCACCGGGCCGGCCCCGACACCGCTCAACTACTCATCCACGCCCGCTCACTTGACCGCTCCCGCCATGACTCCCGTCACGAACTGCCGCTGGAACGCGAAGAACACCGCCAGCGGGATGATCATCGAGACGAAGGCGCCGGGCGCCAGGACGTCGATGTTGTTGCCGAACTGCCTTACCTGGCGCTGGAGTGCCACCGTGATCGGCGCGCTCTCGGAGTCCGCGAAGATCAGCGCCACCAGCATGTCGTTCCACACCCACAGGAACTGGAAGATCCCCAGCGAGGCGATCGCCGGGCCGCCCAGTGGCATCACGACGCGCGTGAACAGCCGTAGCTCGCCCGCTCCGTCGAGCCGCGCCGCCTCCAGCAGTTCTCTCGGGATCTCCGCGAAGAAGTTCCGCAGCAGGAAGATCGCGAACGGCAGACCGAACGCGACATGGAAGATGATCACGCCGATCGTCGTCTCGAAGATGCCGATCTGGCCGAACAGCTTGGAGACCGGCACCAGCGCGACCTGGACCGGGACCACGAGGAGGCCGACGACCACCATGAACCACCAGTCGCGGCCGGGGAATTCCATCCAGGCGAAGGCGTATCCGGCGAGCGAGCCGATCACCACGACCAGAACCGTGGCAGGGACGGTGATCAGCACCGTGGACAGCAGCGAATCGGTGATCGCCGTGTTGTCGAGGAGCCGCGAATAGTTCTCGGTGGTCAGCTGTGCCGGGGCCGAGAACACCTTCCACCAGCCGCTCTCACTGATGTCCGTCGCGTCGCGCAGCGACGACAGCAACAGCCCGAACGTCGGCATCAGCCAGAACAGGCCCACCAGGATGAGAAACACCCGCGTCACGCCACCGCCGGCGCCTGCCGCGATACGCGCCGGGAGTGACTGCTTGGCCTTCACCACACCGTCGGTCGTGGTCATCGGCGGCTCTCCCTTCGCATCCTGCGGATGTTGAACAGCATCACCGGGATCACCAGCAGCAGCAGGAGTACGGAGATGGCACTGCCCAGCCCCACGTTCGAATCCGTACCGAACGACGAGCGGTACAGCTGGAGAGCGAGGACGTTCGCGTCGTCCTGGGCCGAGCCCGGCGCGATGATGAAGACCAGGTCGAAGATCTTCAGCACATTGATCATCAGGGTGACCAGGACGACCGCGAGTACCGGCGCCAGCAGCGGCACCGTGATCTTGCGGAAGACCTGCCATTCGTTCGCGCCGTCCACCCGCGCCGCTTCGAGGAGTTCACGCGGCACGCTCGCCAGGCCCGCCGCGATCAGCACCATCGCGAAGCCCGCCCACATCCAGACGTAACTGCCGATGATCGCCGGGGTGACGAGCGAGGGGCCGAGCCAGTTGACGCCGTTGTACGGCTCCCGGAAGTTGTCGGCGGGCAGCCGGAGTTGAGCGCCCTCGGCGGACGCGGGCAGGCTGAACGTACCGTCCGCTCCGGCCCGTGCCGATGCGACGACCTTGCCGTCCTTGACCGCCTCCACCTTGATGCCCTTGAGGCCGAGCTCCTTGGCGTCGATGGCGTTGGGCTTGCCGCCGCCGCCCTTGGTGAAGTCCAGCCAGGCGGTTCCGGTGATCTTTCCGTCGTCCGGCTGCGCCGCCCTCGCGGGCTTGGCGTCGGAGGGCATCTTGTCGGGCGCGACACCGACCAGCGGGAGCTGGACCTGTTTGCCCGCGGTGGCCGGCTCCTTGGTGACGAAGGACCCGCCCGGACCTGCCTCGAGCGGATGGACGGCCAGCGGACGCGCCTTGGGGAATCCGGCCGACTCGGCGAAGGTGTCATGGACGCCCACCCACACCGCGTTGGCGACACCGCGGTCCGGGTCCTGCTCGTAAACCAGCCGGAAGATGATGCCCGCGGCGAGCATCGAGATCGCCATCGGCATGAAGACGATCAGCTTGAAGGCTGTGCCCCAGCGGACCCGCTCGGTGAGCACGGCGAAGATCAGACCGAGCGCCGTCGAGACGGTCGGCGCGACCACCACCCAGATCACATTGTTCTTGACCGCGGTGAGGATGGTGTCCTCGGTGAATATCTCCTTGTAGTTGTCGATCCCGGCGAACCCGCTGCCGGACTGGTCGAAGAAGGACCGGTAGACCGAGTACCCGATCGGGTAGACCACGAGCGCGCCCAGCAGCACCAGTGCGGGCAGCAGAAAGCCGACCGCGATGATCTTAGGTGTGCCTGTCACGCTCTTGCGCTTGTCGGCGGGGGGCGTCGGACGTACGGAGCCCCTC
This sequence comes from Streptomyces sp. NPDC048479, assembly GCF_040651435.1. Taxonomy (NCBI): domain Bacteria; kingdom Bacillati; phylum Actinomycetota; class Actinomycetes; order Kitasatosporales; family Streptomycetaceae; genus Streptomyces; species Streptomyces sp. NPDC048479. The sequence continues at coordinate 66,480 of NZ_JBEZKA010000025.1, read as the reverse complement.
GCGGTCGCCGCAGTTGTCACCCGATTCAGCTCTTGTACGCCTTGGCCGCGTCCGACTCCAGCTTCTGCTGGGTCCCGGCGACGTTCTTCGGGTTCTTCAGAAAGTCCTGGAGTGCTTTCCACTCGCCCTTGCCGGGCGTACCGCCGAACGACTGCGGCATCTGGTCCGACATGTCGAAGCGGAATGTGTCGCCCGCCGCGATCAGCGCCTTGGCGATATCGCGCTGCACATCATTGGGGTACGCGGAGATGTCGAGCGACTTGTTCGGTGAGATGAACCCGCCCGACTCGGCCCAGATCTTCGCGGCGTCCGGGGAGGCCAGGAAGGTCAGCAGCGCCTGCGCGCCCTTGGAGTCCTTCAGCGCCACGGCCGCATCGCCGCCGGTCACCACCGGAGGCTCGGCGCCCACCGCGGGGAACGGGAACACCTTCGCGTCCGTACCGATCTTGGCGTCGGTCTGCGCGATGTTGACCGAGACGAAGTCGCCCTCGAAGACCATCGCGCCCTTGGGCTGCTCACCGCCGGTGAAGGTCTGGGTGACCGACGCCGGGAACTCCGTCTGGAGCGCGCCGTCGGCGCCGCCCGCGATCAGGTTCGGCTTGCCGAAGAGCTCGCCGAGCGTGGTCAGCGCGGTCTTCACGGACGGATCGGTCCACTTGATCTGGTGCTTGGCCAGCTGGTCGTACTTCTGGGGTCCCGCCTGGGAGAGATAGATGTTCTCGAACCAGTCGGTGAGTGTCCAGCCGTCCGCGCCGCCGACCGAGACCGGGGTGACACCGGAGGCGGAGATCGTCTCGGCCGTCGACAGGAACTCCTTCCAGGTCTTCGGCTCGCTCGCGCCCGCGTTCTCGAAGGCCTTGGCGTTGTACCAGACCAAGGACTTGCTGGCGGCCTTGAAGTAGACGCCGTACTGCGTGCCGCCGACCGCGCCGAGATCCTGCCAGCCCTTGGTGAAGTTCTTCGCCAGCTCCGCCTTGGCCTCGGCGCCCAGCGGCTTGACCCATTTGCGCTGTACGGCCTGCTGGAGCGCGCCGACCTGCTGGAGGAGTGCCACATCCGGGGGCTGACCGCCGGCGATCTTCGTACCGAGGTAGTTGAGCATCGCGTCCTGGGTGGGGACGAAGGTGACGGAAGCCCCGGTGCGCTTCTCGAACTCCTTGAGGACCTTGGTGAAGTTCTCCTGCTCGGGGCCGGTCCAGACGGCCACGACCTCGATCTTCTCGCCGCTCAGCTTGGGCAGTTGGACGGTCGCCGCGGACTCCTTGCCCTTGCCCTCGCCCGGTTTCGCCTTGTTGTCGTCCTTGTTGTCGCCGCAACCGGCGAGTGCGAGAGCACCGATGGCGGCGAACACCACTGCGGTCCTGCCCGTGCGAAGAGTTGTGCGCATCACTGCCCCGTCTCTCCCGTGCCCTGTCCCGTGCCGACAGGTGTACGCCCGGTACTGGAGGGCCGCAATACCGCACCAGGCGTCAACCAGCCTTTTGTGATGGCCTTGTGACGTGATGTCAGGTCAAAGGGCGGGTCTGTGCTGTCGCTCAGGGGCGGGCCGGATTCAGCGGCGGAACCGGAGTCGCGTCCACTGATCGTGCAGCTCGCTCCAGGGCACTGGCCAGAAGTGCCAAGTCCGTTGGCCCATTGCCCAGTTCACGAACGGGCCGACGGGTCGGCGGGTCACCCATCCGCTCCCACTCGAGCGGCACCACAGTGGGACGCAAGGTCGCCGTACGCGGAATGCGTCCCGTCACCCGGCCGCTCTGGAACGGTGTCACCCGGCCGTCCGGATGCCCGAGCCTGCCTCGACCGGGGGCAGGATCGTCCGGCCCCGGCGCGGCGGGCGGCGCATCCAGCACGACACGCAGCCGCGCACCCTGTGCCAACTCGGTGTCGGCCGTACGGTCGGGGCGCGCGGACGTCGCTATCAGATGTACGCCGAGCCGCTCGCCGTCCCGGGCCACGGTTTCCAGGGCCCGTACGACCGAACCGGCCGCGGGCCGCCCGGGGCTGCCGAGCGCCGGTGCGACCAGCGCGTCGAAGTCGTCCACCAGCACGACGAGCCGCGGGAGCGGAGGCGGACCCTCGGCCTTCGTACGGGCCCCGGGGCGCAGCCGGAGCGTGCCGCTGGCGGGGGAGTCGAGGTCACCGCGCTGCTCGGCGGCGCTCGGCGGGCGCTGGCCCACCATCCGGTCGGCCACCTCGTGCTGGGCGTGCCACTCGGCGAAACCGACGCTGCCCAGCAGCTCGGACCGCCGCTTCAGCTCGGCCCCGAGCGCCTGCGCGAACGCTCGCATCCGGACCGGGTCCGAGGCCACCAGGTGCTCGGTGACATGGGGCAGTTCGGTACAGGCGGCCAGTCCTTCGCCGCGCTCGCCGCCGGCTCCGTCGACCAGCAGCAGCCCGAGCCGGTCCGGGCGTCCCGCGGCGGCCAGCGAGGCCGCGACGGAGCGCAGCAGCTCAGTGCGGCCGCTGCCCGCCGGGCCTTCGATCAGCAGATGCGGGCCCTCTTCGGTGAGATCGACGGTGAGCGGGCCGCGCGGACCCGCGCCGAGCACAGCGGTGCCGTCGCCCGCCGATGCCCAGCGCGCCATCAGAGATGCGGGGGTGGCGCGGGCGAGACCCAGCTCGTCCAGCAGCCGTGCGGAACGCGGCAGCGCCGCGACCCGGTCGAGGTGTGTGCCGGTGCCCTCGGCGCGCAGCGGCGCGACGGCGCGCCCGAAGCGCTCCGCCCATGGCGCCGAGACTGCGTCCACCGCGCCGACCGTGCCGTGCCCCACGGGCTGCCCGCCGGCCGTACGCATCAGCCGCAGCGCGGTCGCCACATCGCCGCTGAGCAGGGCGACCGCCCCGCACTCGCGGAAGGCGACCGAGGCCGCGCACGCCGCCTCGTAGGTCGCGGCGACGGGTGAGAGCGGCGAGGCGGCCGGAGTCTCGGCCAGACAGATCAGATGGATCCCGGCGGCGGGTCCGGCGCCGGCCAGCCTCGCCGTCGTCTCGCGCAGCGCGGCCGATCCGGGGTCCCCGTCGATGATGACGACGGTACGCGCGCCTTCGTACCGCGCGGCGGCTTCGGTGACGGCCCTGCGCTCGGCGCTCGGCCAGCCCGGGCCGAGCGGCCCGTCGTCCAGGCGGCGGGTGAGTTCGGCACTGCGGGCGGTGGCCTGGTCCCGGTCGTAGGCGAGGAGCAGTCGGCAGTCCTGGCCGTGCGCGGGCCGCAGATGCGGCAGCCAGCCGAGCCAGGCCCACTCGCTCTTGCGCTCCTCGAGGCTCCGCGACCGGTCCGTGGAGATCAGCACGATCTCCAGATCGACAGGCGAATGCAGCGCTGCGAGCTGCGCCACGGCGGACCTGGCAAGACCGGCCAGCCGCGCCCTGGGCCCGGCGAGCCCGAGCGAACCGGCCTCGCGCAGGCCGACGGTCACCGGCACGGCAGGCAGCTCGGCCCGGTCGGTGGTGCCGAGGCGGAGCACAAGGGACTCGGGATGCCCCGCTCCCCGCTCCCAGAGCCGGGGGCCGGGGCCGAGCGCGGTGAGCAGCACCGCGGCCGGATCGGGCCAGCTCTCGACGGCGCGCGTCGCGGCACTGCGTGGTCCGGGCTGCGGCGGGAGCCCCGGGACAGGCTCCTCCCGGCCTCCGGCGAGCCGCCGTGCCCAGGCTCCTATACCGCGTCTGCGGGGGGTGGCGCCGTCGGGCAGGCTGGTGCCGCGGAAGGGGGCGGCTTGGCGCGGCGGGCCGCTGGGAGCTGCGGGGCTGTGGGCCTCGGCCGGTTCGGGGACCTCGTGGGTCTCGTCCGCCCTGGAGTGCATGGCGTCGCCGTGGGCGCTGCCGTCCGGGCCGTATGTGCCGTATGTATAAAGCGTCTCGGCACCGCCGCGCCCGGCGCTCGTCGGGGCCGAGGGAGCGGTGGGGTCGTACTCGAAGGGCACACGGCGCTGATCGCCTGCCTGGGGGGCTTCGCGGGGGCCCGAAGCGTGGGGAGCCCGGTTGGCGGACCCGGGACTGCCCGGATCCGCACCGCGCGCGCCCGAGCCACCGTGCCCGGAAGTGCCCGATCCGGAACCGCCCGGAGCCGATGCGTCGGGGCCGTAGCCGCCGGTGCGGGAGCCGGTGCCGGAACCGGCGTCGTCCCGGCGGGCCCACCTGGGAACCGGTCGGCGATGTCCGGGGTCGGCCGGACCGGAGCTGCCGAGGCCCGAGCCGCCCGGCCCGAAACCGCCAGGAGCTGATCCGCCGGAATCGGAGCCGCCGGGGCCTGACCTGCCGGGACCGTCGTCCCCCGGACCGATTCCGCCCGGTGCGGCCCCGCCCGGAGCCGATCCGCCCCGATCCGACCCGCCAGGAACGAACGCCCCCGCCGCGGCTCCACCGGGACCGGAACCACCGGGACCGGAACGGGCTCCACCGGGACCGGAGCCACCGGGACCGGACCCGCCCGGACCAGCCCCGTCCGCCCGGGTCACCCGCAGATGCCCCTCGCCGTCCGGCGCCGTCGGCAGCGCAGGCGTCCGGTCGCACGGGGTGACCCGGAGCGTCGACTCGCCCAGTCGCAGCAGCGCGCCCGCGGGCAGCCTGACCGGGCGGGCACTCAGGGCCGCGCCGTCCAGCGTGGTGCCGTTCGTCGAGCCGAGGTCGGCGACCGTCACCCGCCCGTCCTCGGCGACCGTGACCGCGCAGTGCAGCCGCGAGACGTCCGGGTCGTCCAGCGGTACGTCCGCCTCGGCGGAGCGGCCGATCCTGATCTGGCCGCCGTGCAGCAGATGGACCCCGCCCGCGTCGGGACCGGCGACCACATGGAGCTGGGCCGAGGCGTCCGCCCCGGGAGACTCGTCCTCACCGGGGACCTGAAGGGAGAGCACCGCGCCGTCCACCAGCGGCGGCTCGCCCAGCGTGCGCCGCTGCGCGTCGAGCCGCTCCTGGCCCGCGTACAGCACGACGGAACCCGAGACATCGGGGCCGGAGACGGCCGCCGCGAGGCCGGAGGCCACGGCGGCCAGCGCCGTCCCGGCGGGCGCGGTGATCAGCACGTCGCAGGCGTGTCCCGCGGCATGTCCCGCCGGGGCGTGTCCCACGGAGGCATGCCCCGCGGTCGCGGATCGGCCGCTGCGCGGCGCGAGGACAGTCAGCCGGATCTGCATCGCCGTCAGCAATCCCTTCTGCGCGGGGTGCCCGGCAGGGGAGCCGCCATGTGATCGCCCCCACCCGGCAGGTCGGCACGCGCCACAGGGCTCCCGCCCCCACGACTCCGTGCTGAGGGCATCTTCGCACCTGCCACTGACAACACGCCCGGGGACCACCAGTACGTGATCTTGATTGGTCGGCTCTGGGCGTAAAAATGCCTGGTTGGGATCTGATCCGGAACATGCGTGACGTTCGCGGCACGGCTCTTCGGCAACCATCCGTACGATGCCCGCGTCTTCCTTTCGAACACGACCAGCGGTCCATCAGGAGGGGATGCGCAGGAGGAAGTCGGGCAGACGACCGGCCGGTGCCGTGTCCGGCGGCACTAAAGTGGGTCGGACACCCGGGCGGGCCACCGCGCCTCCGAGCAAGGCCCACAGTGGCCCGGGACCACGCAAGGACCACGATCAGCAGGGAGCGCATGACGTGCGGCCGGTAGGCAGCAAGTACCTGCTCGAGGAGCCCCTCGGGCGCGGCGCCACGGGCACCGTCTGGCGAGCCAGCCAGCGGGAGACCGCGGGCGCCGAGGCGGCCGTCGCGGGCCAGCCCGGCGAGACCGTCGCGATCAAGGTCCTCAAGGAGGAGCTTGCGAACGACGCGGACGTGGTGATGCGCTTCCTGCGCGAGCGCTCCGTCCTGCTCCGCCTCACCCACCCGAACATCGTGCGCACCAGGGACCTGGTCGTCGAAGGGGATCTCCTCGCCCTCGTCATGGACCTCGTCGACGGCCCCGACCTGCACCGCTACCTCCGCGAGAACGGCCCGCTCAGCCCGGTCGCCGCCTCGCTGATGACCGCCCAGATCGCGGACGCGCTCGCCGCAAGCCACGCGGACGGCGTCGTCCACCGCGACCTCAAGCCCGCGAACGTACTCCTCAAGACCGACACCGACGGCCAGATGCACCCGATGCTGACCGACTTCGGCATCGCGCGCCTCGCGGACTCCCCGGGCCTGACCCGTACGCACGAGTTCGTCGGCACGCCCGCGTATGTCGCGCCGGAGTCGGCCGAGGGCCGTCCGCAGACCTCCGCCGTCGACATCTACGGCGCGGGCATCCTGCTGTACGAACTGGTCACAGGCAGGCCCCCGTTCGCGGGCGGCACAGCCCTCGAGGTGCTCCACCGCCACCTCAGCGAGGAGCCCCGCCGCCCCACCACCGTCCCCGAGCCGCTGTGGACGGTCATAGAGCGCTGCCTGCGCAAGGAGCCGGCCCAGCGGCCCAGCGCCGAGAACCTCGCCCGTGGACTGCGTACCGTCGCGGCCGGAGTCGGCGTGCACTCCACGCCCGCGCAGGTCGACGCCGCGCTCGGGGTCGCCGCGCTGCTCGCGCCCGACCCTTCGCCCGCTCAGGTGCCCGGGGCGCCGGGTGCGGCAGACCCGACGCAGGTCCTGCCGAGCAACGCGGGGTCGTACGACCCCAACGCCGCGACCAGCTTCCTGCCGCACACCGGCGCCCCGCAGTCCGGACCCCCGCAGAGTGGCGACCCGACCACGGTGATGCCGCCCGTACCGCCGGGTCAGCCGCGTCCGGAGGACCCGCACCCCTGGCAGTCCCAGCTGCAGGCGGCCCGCGATCGCAACGAGCAGACACAGGTCCAGTACCTCGACCCGAGTCAGGACCCGCTGCGCCGGCGGCCGCAGCGCCAGCAGCAGAGGCCCCCGCAGCAGCCGCCGCGGCAACCGCAGCAGTACGCGCCGCAGCCTCAGCAGCAGCGCCCTCAGCAGCGTCCTCAGCAACAGCGCCCGCCGCAGCCTCAGCAGTACGCGCCGCCCCAGCAGCCCGCGCCGCGCCAGCCGAGGCAGCCGCGCCAGCCCAACCCCAACCGCATGAGGATCCCGGGACTCGGCTGCCTCAAGGGCTGCCTCTTCACCGTCCTGATTCTCGTCGGCGCGGGCTGGCTGGCGTGGGAGCTGTTCCTCCAGGACTGGGTCTCCCAGGGCCAGAGCTACTGGGACGCGATCGGCGACGGCATCTCGAAGGTGACGAAGTGGATCTCGAATCTCGGCGGCTCGGACCCGGGTTCTGGAGGCACCGGCAACGGCTCGGGCGCCGGACAGTAGTGACTCAGTAGCTTTGTCGACTTCTGCGGGGTGATTTCCCCCGCAGAAGTGAAGGTTGGCGCCATCCGGGGCACACAGCCCCCCGATGCCCGCGTACGTTACTCAGGTGCGCCTCGCGTGTCGCCGTCCGCCACGGTGCCCGGCCTTCTTTTCGGGCCGGGGGTCCGGGGGTCGTCCCCCGGGTAGACACAGCGGGCAACGCCAGCCGCTGAGGGAGCAGTCTTGGCACGGAATATCGGCAGCCGGTACACGGCCCACCAGATCCTGGGGCGGGGCAGCGCCGGCACGGTGTGGCTCGGCGAGGGACCCGAAGGGCCCGTCGCCATCAAGCTGTTGCGCGAGGACCTGGCCTCGGACCAGGAGCTCGTCGGGCGCTTCGTCCAGGAGCGGACGGCCCTGCTCGGACTCGACCACCCCAAGGTCGTCGGCGTCCGCGACCTCGTCGTCGACGGCAACGACCTCGCGCTCGTCATGGACCTCGTCCGCGGCACCGATCTGCGCACCCGCCTCGACCGGGAGCGCCGCCTCGCCCCCGAAGCGGCGGTCGCGATCATCGCGGACGTCGCCGACGGCCTCGCCGCGGCCCATGCCGCCGGAGTGGTCCACCGCGACGTCAAGCCTGAGAACATCCTCCTCGACATGGAGGGCCCGCTCGGCCCTGCCGGTTCGCACCCGGCGCTGCTCACCGACTTCGGCGTCGCCAAGCTGATCGACACCCCGCGCCGCACCAAGGCACTGCGCCCTTCGGCGGGACACGTCCCGAACCCGTCGGGCATCATCGGCACCCCCGACTACATCGCCCCCGAGATCGTCGAGGGCCTGCCGCCGCGGGCCGCGGTCGACATCTACGCCCTCGCCACCGTCCTGTACGAGCTCCTCGCGGGCTTCACACCCTTCGGCGGCGGCCACCCCGGCGCGGTCCTGCGCCGCCATGTCACCGAGACCGTGGTCCCGCTTCCGGGCATCCCCGACGAGCTGTGGCAGCTCATCGTCCAGTGCCTGGCCAAGGCCCCCGCGTCCCGCCTTCGCGCCTCCGAACTGGCCACCCGCCTCCACGACCTGCTCCCGCTCCTCGCGGGCATGCCGCCGCTGGATGTCGACGAGCCGGATGCCGAGCCGCCCTCGGAGCCGTACGCGGAGGTGACTCCGGCCACCCCCGACGAGCCCCGCCGCCGCGGCGCCGTCCCGCTCGTCCCCGGCGCCGCCCCCGCGGACTCCAACCGCGACACCCACACCTCGATGCGGGTCCCGGCCCCGGACGAGCTGGCAGGCGGCGCCCGCGGCACGGCCCGCGCCCCCCGTACTCCCGGCCAACGCCGCCCGGGCTCGGCCCGCCACAAGTCGGACGCGGTCCGCAAGCGCCGCATCACGCTGGGGGCGGCGGCACTGGTGCTGGCCGCGGTGGTGGGTGTCGGAGGCTGGCTGGCCGCGAGCGACGGCGATACGGAAGCGCCGCCGCAGGACTCGAAGCAGTCGGCACCCTCCGAGCCCTAGCGGGTCGGGCCGCCGCGCCCAGCCGTTACGCTGGGGGCGTGGCAGTCGTCGATGTATCCGAAGAGCTGAAGTCCCTCTCCTCGACCATGGGGTCGATCGAGGCCGTCCTGGACCTCGACAGGATGAGGGCAGACATCGCTGTGCTCGAGGAGCAGGCCGCGGCACCGTCCCTCTGGGACGACCCCGAGGCGGCGCAGAAGATCACCAGCAAGCTCTCGCACCTCCAGGCCGAGCTCCGCAAGACCGAGGCGCTCCGTGGGCGGATCGACGACCTCGGCGTGCTCTTCGAGCTCGCCGAGGACGAGGACGACGCGGACGCCCAGGCCGAGGCGGAGTCCGAGCTCGCCGCGGTCCGCAAGGCGCTGGACGAGATGGAAGTCCGTACGCTCCTGTCCGGCGAGTACGACGAGCGCGAGGCGCTGGTCAACATCCGCGCCGAGGCCGGAGGCGTCGACGCCTCCGACTTCGCCGAGCGCCTGCAGCGTATGTATCTGCGCTGGGCTGAGCGCCACGGCTACTCCAGCGAGATCTACGAGACGTCGTACGCGGAAGAGGCCGGCATCAAGTCGACCACCTTCGTCGTGCGGGCGCCGTACGCCTACGGCACGCTCTCCGTCGAGCAGGGCACGCACCGCCTGGTGCGCATCTCGCCCTTCGACAACCAGGGCCGCCGCCAGACGTCGTTCGCCGGCGTCGAGGTGCTGCCGGTCGTCGAGCAGAGCGACCATGTCGAGATCGACGAGTCCGAACTGCGCGTGGACGTCTACCGCGCCTCCGGCCCCGGTGGCCAGGGCGTCAATACGACGGACTCCGCCGTGCGCATCACGCACATCCCGACCGGCATCGTCGTCTCCTGCCAGAACGAGCGCTCCCAGATCCAGAACAAGGCGAGCGCGATGAACGTCCTCCAGGCCAAGCTTCTTGAGCGCCGCCGCCAGGAGGAGCAGGCCCTCATGGACTCCCTCGGCAAGAGCGACGGCGGCAACTCCTGGGGTAACCAGATGCGTTCGTACGTCCTGCACCCGTACCAGATGGTCAAGGACCTGCGTACGGAGTTCGAAGTGGGCAACCCCCAGTCGGTACTTGACGGCGAGATCGACGGCTTCCTCGAAGCAGGAATTCGCTGGCGCAAGCAGCAGGAGAAGTAAAGGACGCTTTGTCGACAAGGGAACTGCCGCCTCCGAGGCGGCAGTTCCCTTTTATGTCACAGTTGCATCCCCGCAGGTCAGGCAACCTCCCTCATACCGGACATCGCACGCGCAACCGCCTTGACGCCTTACCAAATCTTGGGAAAGCTGACGCGCGGCATGCGTATCTACTGGGGCGCGTGTGAGTGGGGCCGAACGAAACAGCCCCCAACGGCAGTTGCCCCGGACGCTGCTCCATTGACGAATAGCTACTGGGGGTAGCAACCAGATGACCAAGAAGACGCGTATCCGTGTGGCGCGCATTGCCGCCGGCGCGGTGATCGCCGCCGGTGCGTCACTGACCGCCGCCGGCGCCGCTTCGGCCGTCGGTGTCGGCATCAACGTGGGTCCCCTCGAGGTGTCGGCCAACGCCGACGAGTCGGGAATCGACGCCGGTATCGGTGTCGACGCCGACCCGACGGAGATTCCGACGGACATCCCGACGGACATCCCGACGGATGTCCCCACCGACGTTCCGACCGACGTTCCGACCGATGTCCCCACGGACGTCCCGACTGACGTCCCCACGGATGTTCCGACGGACACCCCGACGGACAAGCCGACCGGTAAGCCGACGGACAAGCCGACCGGTAAGCCGACGGACAAGCCGACCGGTAAGCCGACCGGCAACCCGGGCACCGGCACCGGTGACAACGGCGACGCCGGTACCTGCACCGTCGACCTCGACGGTGCCAAGTGCGCGGACAACACCGACACCGACAGCGCCGGCTCCAAGCCGGTCGAGCAGGGCAAGGCCAAGGAGGAGCTGGCTGAGACCGGCGCCGCCGAGACCACGTTCCTGCTGATCGGTGCCGCGACGATGATCGCCGGTGGCATCGGCTTCCGTATGCTGCCGCGCCTCGTCGGTGGCGGACGCACCGTCGCCTAAGCGACACAGCACGTAAGAGCACGTAAGAGGAGGGCCCGGGGCGCTACAGCGCCCCGGGCCCTCCTCTTACGTATGTCTACGCGGTCTGGTGCGCGGCCAGCAGCGCCAGCGCCGCTATCAGCACCACCAGCAGGGTCAGCAGCGCCACCGGGTTCAGGCCGCCGAAGGGGCCCTCCTGCTGCAGCCGCTCGCGGTTCGCCCGGCATACCGGGCATCGGCCCTCGTTCACCGGGGCCGCGCAGTTGGCGCACACCAATCGGTCGTAGGTCATGCGCTCTCCTCCTCCCGCGCGCCGGAGCCGCAGGTGCGGACCGTAAGCACAGTTCTCTCCCGACAACGCTCAAGGAAATGCAACTGTTCCCCTACCACTGTGCCAGCTCCCGCGCGTTTCGGCGCGCCGCCCCGGATTACGCCCGTTCCGTTACGGGACAAAATGCGCAACCCCGCGACGTCGACTGCGAGCGCCAGTCTCCTTCGCGTAGTGTCACGCACACCTACCCCCGGCCGACCGTGGTGCACCCGTGATCCGATTCGACAACGTCTCCAAGACCTACCCCAAGCAGAGCCGCCCAGCCCTGCGCGATGTGTCGCTCGACATCGCCAAGGGGGAGTTCGTCTTCCTCGTGGGCTCGTCCGGTTCCGGAAAGTCGACCTTTCTGCGCCTTGTCCTGCGTGAGGAGCGCGCCAGCCAGGGCTTGGTGCATGTCCTCGGCAAGGACCTGGCCCGGCTGTCGAACTGGAAGGTGCCGCACATGCGCCGCCAGCTCGGCACCGTCTTCCAGGACTTCCGCCTCCTCCCCAACAAGACCGTCGCCGAGAACGTGGCGTTCGCGCAGGAGGTCATCGGCAAGCCGCGCGGTGAGATCCGCAAGGCCGTGCCCCAGGTCCTCGACCTCGTCGGCCTCGGCGGCAAGGAGGACCGGATGCCCGGTGAGCTCTCCGGTGGTGAGCAGCAGCGCGTCGCGATCGCGCGGGCCTTCGTCAACCGCCCCATGCTGCTGATCGCGGACGAGCCGACCGGAAACCTGGACCCGCAGACCTCCGTGGGCATCATGAAGCTGCTGGACCGGATCAACCGCACCGGGACCACCGTGATCATGGCGACCCACGACCAGAACATCGTCGACCAGATGCGCAAGCGCGTCATCGAGCTCGAGAAGGGCCGTCTCGTACGCGACCAGGCACGCGGCGTCTACGGCTACCAGCACTGAGCCCGTACAGACTGAAAGGCTGAAAGCTCGCCATGCGCGCCCAGTTCGTCCTGTCGGAGATCGGCGTCGGTCTCCGCCGCAATCTGACGATGACCTTCGCCGTCATCGTTTCGGTAGCCCTTTCGCTCGCCCTCTTCGGCGGTGCGCTGCTCATGCGCGAGCAGGTCAGCACGATGAAGGACTTCTGGTACGACAAGGTCAACGTCTCGATCTTCCTCTGCAACAAGAACGACGCGGCGACGTCCCCCAAGTGCGCCAAGGGCGCCGTCACCGCCCAGCAGAAGGAGCAGATCGAGGCCGATCTCAAGAAGATGGATGTCGTCGACAGCGTCCAGAAGGAGTCGGCCGACGAGGCGTACAAGCACTACCGGGAGCAGTACGGCGACACTCCCATCGCCTCCACCATCACGCCGGACCAGATGCAGGAGTCGTTCCGCGTCAAGCTGGACGATCCGGAGAAGTACAAGGTCGTCGCGACCGCCTTCGCGGGCCGGGACGGTGTGCAGTCCGTCCAGGACCAGCGCAACATCCTGGAGAACCTCTTCTCCCTCATGAACGGCATGAATGTCGCCGCGCTCTTCGTGATGGCGCTGATGCTGGTGATTGCGCTGATGCTGATCGTCAACACCGTGCGGGTGTCGGCGTTCAGCCGCCGTCGTGAAACCGGCATCATGCGACTTGTGGGAGCATCCAGCTTCTACATCCAGATGCCGTTCATCATGGAGGCCGCCTTCGCCGGTCTGCTGGGCGGTCTGGTCGCCTCCGCCATGCTGCTCGTCGGCAGGTATTTCCTGATCGACCACGGTCTGGCGCTCTCCCAGAAGATGCAGCTGGTCAACTTCATCGGCTGGGACGCGGTGGTCACCAAGCTGCCGCTGGTGATCGCGATCGGGCTGTTGATGCCCGCCATGGCCGCTTTTATCGCTTTGCGCAAGTACCTCAAGGTGTGACAAGCGCCCCGGGCGCTGTACGGCCAACGGCCGTACGGCGCCCTTTGCTTGTCCTAGAGTGGGCGCCATGCCGGGCCCGGAGTTCTGCCCTCGGCCCCGCCGCATCCGCCGCGGGGCGGCCCTGACGTTGGTCTTTGCCAGCGTGCTCGCCACCGCGGCCGCCACCGACGGTCTGCCGCGCGACGACGAGAAAACGCCCCGCCCCCTTGCCGCCCGTGCCGCTGCCGCGACCGTCGACCGCGACGACGTCGCCAGGGCCGCCGCGGAGGCGATGGCCGACGGCAAGTCCGGCACGAAAGCGGCCGAGGATGTCGTCAGCCGCAGCGGGGACCGCTGGGGCGCGGTGTACGACAAGAGCGAGTACGAGGAGTTCGAGCAGGCCCTCGACGGCGAGTACACGGGCGTCGGTCTCGGGGCCAGACGCGCTGCCGACGGGCGTGTGGAGGTTGCCAGGGTCCAGCCCGGCGGGCCCGCCGACAAGGCGGGCATCAAGGCCGGCGACCGGCTCCGTACGGTCGGCGGCATCGACGTCGACAAGCGTCCCGTCACCGAGGTCGTGGCGCTGCTGCGCGGCGGCAACCGTACGAGCGTGGTCCTGGGCCTCGAGCGTGCCGGACGGAGGTGGTCCGAGACACTGCTGCGCACCACACTGACCACCGAGGCGGTCACCGTCCGCAACCTCGCCGGCGGGGCCGTGATGATCAAGGTCGCCTCCTTCACCAAGGGCTCGGGCGCGCAGGTACGGAACGCGGTCCGGGCCGCTCCCGCCGGGGCCGGCGTCCTGCTCGATCTGCGCGGCAACGCCGGCGGCCTGGTCGCCGAGGCCGTCACCGCGGCCTCCGCCTTCCTCGACGGCGGCCTGGTCGCCACGTACGACATACGAGGCGAGCAGCGTGCTCTGTACGCGGCAGCAGGCGGTAACACCGAGCGACCGGTGGTCGCGCTCGTCGACGGCGGAACCATGAGCGCCGCCGAGCTGGTCACCGGGGCGCTGCAGGACCGCGGTCGCGCGATCACGGTGGGCTCGCGCACCTTTGGCAAGGGCTCGGTCCAGATGCCCAGCCGCCTTCCCGACGGCTCGGTCGCCGAGCTGACCGTCGGCCACTACCGCACGCCGGCGGGCCACAGCGTCGACGGCCGGGGCATCACACCGGACCTGGTGGCGGGCAAGGGGGCCGAGAAACGGGCCCAGACGGTATTGAGTGGCCTCGGGGGAGGGTCGTAGTGCGAAAATGACCGCACTATGGCAAAGGAAACAGGGCGCAAGCTGATCGCGCAGAACAAGAAGGCGCGGCACGACTACCACATCCTCGACACCTACGAGTGCGGTCTCGTGCTGACAGGTACCGAGGTGAAGTCGCTGCGCCAGGGGCGGGCCTCGCTGGTGGACGGCTTCGTCCAGATCGACGACCACGAGGCGTGGCTGCACAACGTGCATATCCCCGAGTACACCCAGGGGACGTGGACCAACCACAGCGCCCGGCGCAAGCGGAAGCTGCTGATGCACCGCGCCGAGATCGACAAGCTCGCGTCGAAGACGCAGGAGACGGGGCACACGATCGTGCCCCTCGTGCTGTACTTCAAGGACGGCCGGGCCAAGGTCGAGATCGCGCTGGCGAAGGGCAAGAAGGAGTACGACAAGCGGCAGACGCTGCGGGAGAAGCAGGACCGGCGGGAGACTGACCGCGTGATCTCGGCGGCGAAGCGGCGTCAGCGGGCCTGAGCCGTGGGCGCGGGGGAATATGCTGGCACGGTCGTGCGTTGGTCACGTACGATGGCAACTGCCCCTCACGGGGTGTGCACCACCAGCACCACCTTGAAAAATAAACATGGGGATGATCGGTTTCGACAGCGGATGTCGAAGCAGGGGAAGCGAGCCGAGGAAGCGGCAATGATCTCGTAAACCATATGTCGCAACCAATAATCGCCACTTCCAAGAGCGATTCCCGCGCCTTCGCGCTCGCTGCCTAATTAGCAGCTAGCGAAGGCCTTCGGGTGTCAGCCCGGGGCTGTTCCCGACCCGGATCCTGGCATCAGCTAGGGAACTAAACCTCTAAGCCCGGTCACGGGGCGTAGAGGGAAATCAAACAGTGACTGAGCCCGTCGGAGACTTGTTCGCGTGATCTCCGGGGCTGAGAAAATCGCAGCGAACTGCGCTCGGAGAAGCCCTGTTTCTGCACCGTTGGACGCGGGTTCGATTCCCGCCATCTCCACAATTCCCATGTGAGGCGAAGGCCCGGCTGCTACGGCAGCCGGGCCTTTGTCGTGTCGTACGGCGTGTGCACAGGCGTGTGCTCAGGCGTGTGCACTGCCGTGTACGCCGACGTGCCTGCCGCGGCTCAGGCCGCCGGCTGGTGGCCGCCGGTCAGCAGTCCGAGCAGGTGGTCCATCTCGGTGCGCCAGATGCGGTGCACATTCATCCGGGTCGGCTGCGGCTGCCCGGGCAGCTGGAAGCGGAACGAGCTCCAGATGGCGTTGCGCTTGACGTCACCGATCATTCCGACGACTTCGGCCGGCTGAAGTGCGAAAGCGATCTCCTGCGGGCGATTGCTCATTCGGCCCGCCTTGTGGACGACCACGGCCTGCTCGGTCACGGTGATGAAGTAGTACGTCAGAAACGCCTGGCCTATGAGGCCGAGCATGCTCATCAGCCACACACTGGGGCCTGCGATGGCCTGGATGGTGACGACAGGCCGGTCGGCCGGATTGGCCTGTGCGATGGCGGCTGCCACCTGCTGCTGGATGGTTGCCTTCTTGATGGCCATGGGCCCTCCCCTGAACGGAACGCAGGCCCCCGCTTCGGGGGCGGTGCAGCGTATCGCCCTGTCCGCGGCGGTATCCGCCCGGGGGCTGGGGTCAGGGCCGCCGGGCGGATACCGCCGCGGACAGCAGCAGCGCGACCGCGGCCGCCGAGAGAGGCACCACGTATCCGTACGGTGCGCTCGCGTGCTCCACCGTCCAGCCGCCCGTCGCCGAGCCGGCCGCTATGCCGCCGAGCAGCGCGGTGACCGCGAGCGTCATGCCCTCGTTCAACTGGCCCTCCGGGGTGAGGCGTTGCACCTGCGTCATGCCGGTGACCATGGTCGGGGCCGTGGCCATCCCGGCCAGGAGCAGCGCGCCGGCCAGCGTGAGCAGCGAGCCGGTGGCGGCGGCGAGCAGCGGCAGCGACATCAGCGCCGTCATCGCGGCGATGCAGGTCAGCAGGCGGCGTGGAAGGCTGCGGGCGGGGCGTACGGAGCCGTAGAGCAGGCCGGCCGCGCACGATCCGGCCGCCTGGAGCGCGAGCACCGCGCCCGCGGCGCTCGCATGCCCGCGGTCGTCCGCGAACGCGATCGTCACGACCTCCATGGAGCCGAAGACCGTTCCCGTGGCGAGGAAGACGGCGAGCATCGCGGGCATTCCCGGCGTACGGAGGGGAGATCCGGCGTGCGTCGAGCGCGCGGACACCGGAGGTTCGGTGGAGCGCTGGGCCGCGAAGATCAGTACGCCCGTCAGCAGCAGGACCGCACCGGTCAGCGTGCCCGCCTCGGGGAAGAGCGCGGAGCACAGGAACACCCCGAGCACCGGGCCGAGCATGAAGCACAGCTCGTCGGCGGCCTGCTCGAAGGAGTTCGCGGTGTGCAGCGCGGCCGCGTCGCCCTTGTGGAGATGGGCCCAGCGGGCGCGGGACATGCCGCCGGTGTTGGGGGTGCTGGCGGTCGCGGCGTACGCGGCGAAGAGGGTCCAGTCGGGTGCGCCGAAGCGTACGCACAGCAGCAGCGCGAGAGAGCCGAGAGCGGCGAGCGCGGTGGCGGGCACGGCGATACGGGCCTGCCCGTACCGGTCCACGAGCCGCGCGGTCCACGGCGCGACCAGCGCGGTGGCGGCGAGGCCGGTCGCGGTGACGGCTCCGGCGAGGGCGTACGAGCCACGTGACCCGGCGATCATGATGACGGCGCTCACGCTGAACATGCCCATGGGGAGGCGGGCGATGAGGTTGCCGGCGGTGAAGGCGCGGGCGCCGGGGGTCGCGAAGAGCCGGGCGTAGGGGTTCTGCCGCGGGGTCCGGGTGGCGCCCCGCGGGTCGAAGAGCCGGAGGCAGGGCGCGAGGCGGGACTTTTCCGCTACCCGCCCCTTCCCGTAACCGGGGCTCCGCCCCGGGCCCCGCGCCTCAAACGCCGACGGGGCTTGATCTTCCGCCGGACGGGCTGAATCTTTCAGCCCGTCCGGCGATTGAGGACTGGGGGTCCGGGGACGAAGCCCCGGGTTACGGGATTGCGGCATGGGGCAACCCTCGCCGCGGCGCTCCCGCCGCGTCCAACACCTGCTCGGCACCCATTGACGCACCCACGTTGTAAATTCACCGCGTGCCCCAGGACATGGACCCCCGGCTGCTCCGCGCCTTCATCGCCGTTGCCGACGAGCTGCACTTCACCCGTGCCGCTGCCCGGCTGTATGTCGCGCAGCAGGCCCTCAGCCGCGATATCCGGCGGCTGGAACGGGAGTTGGGCGTCGAGCTGTTCGTACGGACCACCCGCCAGGTGACCCTCACGGCCGACGGCGAGCGGCTGCTGCCGTACGCAAGGCGGGTGCTTCAGGCTCAGGACGATCTGCTGGCCGCCGCCTCGGGCGCGTCCCGGCCGCTCCTCGTCGACCTCAACGGCGAGGGCATGGCGTCCGGCCGGGTGCTGGCGCGGGCCCGTGAACTCGCCCCGGAGTGCGAGCTGATGGCCCGCTTCGAGAGCGGGCTGACCGGCGCCGCCGCCGAGATCGTCGCCGGTCGGCTCGATGTGTCCTTCGGGCGGTTCGCCGGGCTCGAGCCCGGCATACGGGCGCTCCTGTCCCACCAGCCCGTGCGGTACGAGCGGATGGCTGTACTGCTGCCGCACGACCACCCCCTCGCCACAACGCCCCGGATCCCGTTGAACGCTCTGGCGGGCGAGACCGTATATGCCGGTGCGGGCAATCCGCGCACGTTGGAGTGGACGGATCTGGCGCGGCGGCTGTTCGCGGGACGAGGGATCGCGATCGCGCCGCCCGCGCCCGTGGCGATCGGCGCAGAGGAGTTCCGGAGGGTGATGGCCAAGACGCGTAACCCGGTCCTGGCTGTCGTGGACTTTCCGGCCATGCCGGACACCGTGCTGCGCCCGATCGTCGACCCCGTACCGCTGTCACCGCTCTCGCTGGTGTGGCGCAAAGGATCGCGCCACCCCGGAGTGGACGCGCTTCGAGCGGCGGCCGCCGAACTCGCCGCGCAAGAAGGATGGCTGGAATGGGACCCATCCGGATGGTTGCCGGAATGTGACATGTCGCTGATGTGTGACAACAACTGACACAAGGGCACGAGTGTCATCGGTGTGCGCTACATTCTTGGTCCGGGTGCATGGGGTAGGGGCGTTCGGATTGGGTGGGGACCCGGTCCGGCGAACACTGGTCAGTCGTATGCGCGCTCGTATTTCAGCCAGGTGGGGGTGTGTGTACAACTGTGGATAATTGGCAAGAAGATTCCCGTATCGGTCATACTCATGAGCCGTACGAAGTCACCGTCCAACTGGACGGGCTTGGCCGAATACTGGGGGATCTACCGCCCGAGCCGGCTGCCCAGGAGGGCTCCGACGGACCGGTGTTCGTCGATGAGAGCGGCCGCCGCAGCAAGAAGTTCCGTCGCCTCGGCTGGGTCCTCGCGATCGCCTGCGCCTGCTACGCCGTGACGCTCGTCGCCGCCCTCGTCGGCGGCAACTCCACCGCGCCCTGGCTGCCCGGCATCGGTCAGCAGGGCAAGGAGCAGACCGACAAGGTCCAGATACAGCCCGCCCCCACCGACGGCGCCTCCGTGGCGGCCACCCCCAGCGGCGTACCCGGCGCCCCCACCCCGACCGACTCCAACGGCGCCGTGCTGCCGCAGCCGTCGGGCCGTGCGTCGAACGGCAACTCCGTCGGAGGGCCGGCCGCACCGGGTCCCGGGGCCTCCGGCTCGGTATCGCCCAAGCCCTCCGGTGGCGGCGGCCTTCCGCTTCCCGGCGGGCCCTCCGCCTCCGCCTCCCCGGGCGGCGGCGGAAGCGATCCCGGACCCGAGCCCGACGGCAGCCCCACCGCTCCCACGCCGCCCGACCCCGGTCCGACCGGCGGTCCGACCGAGCCACCCATGCAAGAAGGCGCGCTCTAACACATGACACTCCCCAGCAACAGGGCCCCGCGACAGCGGCGGAGAGCCCGGCGCTCCGTACGGCGCAGACTGCCCATGCGCTATCTGCTGCCCGTGGTCTTCCTCGTCGCGCTGCTCGCCATGCTGATGCTGCGCGGCTATGTGCACAGCGAGATCCTCGCCGACCACCGCGTCCGTCCGCCGGCGCCCACCGACCAGGTCCCCGACGAGATCCTCGAGGGCGGACCGGTCATCGACGCCCGCGGCAAGTCCGCGCCCAAGGCGCTGCGTATCCCCGACAAGCAGCTCGTGCTCACCTTCGACGACGGCCCGGACCCCGTCTGGACGCCGAAGGTGCTGGACAAACTGAAGGAGTACCACGCGCACGGCGTCTTCTTCGTCACCGGCACCATGACCTCCCGCCACCCCGAGCTGGTGGAACGGATGGTGCGGGAGGGGCACGAGGTGGGTCTGCACACCTTCAACCACCCCGACCTGTCCTTCCAGTCCACCGACCGCATCGACTGGGAGCTCTCGCAGAACCAGCTGGCGATCGCGGGCGCGGCAGGTATCCGTACGTCCCTCTTCCGGCCGCCGTACTCCTCCTTCTCGGACGCCATGGACAACAAGTCCTGGCCGGTCACCCAGTACATCGGCAGCCGCGGCTACATCACCGCCCTCAACAACACCGACTCCGAGGACTGGAAGCGCCCCGGCGTCGACGCGATCATCAAGCAGGCCACGCCCAAGGGCACCCAGGGCTCGATCGTGCTGATGCACGACTCCGGCGGTGACCGCTCGCAGACCGTCGCCGCGCTCGACCGGTTCCTGCCGCAGATGAAGGACCGGGGCTACCGCTTCACCAACCTCACCGAGGCTCTCGGCGCGCCCACCGCGCACACCAAGGTCACCGGCCCCGAGCTGTGGAAGGGCAAGGCCTTCGTCTCCGCCGTGGCCTTCTCCGAGGCCACCACCGAGGTTCTCGTCGTCGGCCTCGCCATCGTCGGCGTCCTGGTCTTCGCGCGCTTCGGACTGATGCTGATCCTCTCCTTCGCGCACGCCCGCAAGGTGCGCCGCAAGGGCTTCAGCTGGGGCCGCCCGATCAACGAACGCGTCTCCGTGCTGGTCCCCGCGTACAACGAACGCGAGTGCATAGCCAACACGGTCCGCTCCCTGATGGCGAGCGAGCACCCCATCGAGGTCATCGTCATCGACGACGGCTCCTCCGACGGCACCGCCGACATCGTCGAAGCGCTGCGCCTGCCCAGCGTCCGTGTCGTGCGCCAGGAGAACTCCGGCAAGCCCGCCGCCCTCAACAACGGCATCAGGCACGCTCGGTACGACATCGTCGTGATGATGGACGGCGACACCGTCTTCGAGCCGTCCACCGTGGGTGAACTGGTCCAGCCCTTCGGCGACATGCGCGTCGGCGCGGTCGCTGGCAACGCCAAGGTCGGCAACCGCGACAGCCTGATCGGCGCCTGGCAGCACATCGAGTACGTGATGGGCTTCAACCTCGACCGCCGGATGTACGACCTGCTGGGCTGCATGCCCACCATCCCCGGCGCGATCGGCGCGTTCCGTCGCCAGGCGCTGGAGCGCGTCGGCGGCATGAGCGAGGACACCCTCGCCGAGGACACCGACATCACCATGGCCATGCACCGCGACGGCTGGCGCGTCGTCTACGCCGAGCGGGCCCGTGCCTGGACCGAGGCGCCGGAGACCGTGCAGCAGCTGTGGTCCCAGCGCTACCGGTGGTCGTACGGCACCATGCAGGCGATCTGGAAGCACCGCCGCGCCCTGGTGGAACGCGGGCCCTCGGGCCGCTTCGGCCGGGTGGGCCTGCCGCTGGTCTCCCTCTTCATGGTCCTCGCGCCGCTGCTGGCCCCGCTGATCGACGTCTTCCTGCTGTACGGGCTGGTCTTCGGCCCCACCCAGAAGACGATCGTCGCCTGGCTCGGCGTCCTCGCGATCCAGCTCGTCTGCGCCGCGTACGCCTTCCGGCTCGACCGCGAGCGCATGATCCATCTGATCTCGCTGCCACTCCAGCAGCTCCTCTACCGGCAGCTGATGTACGTCGTGCTGCTGCAGTCCTGGATCACGGCGCTCACCGGCGGCCGGCTGCGCTGGCAGAAGCTGCGGCGTACGGGAACGGTGGAGGCGCCCGGAGTGATACCGAGCCAGCGGCGCAGCAGTGAGGACCGGAGGCCGGTCGCGTGAGCCACAGCTCCACGGCCGCCGCGGAGCCGGACCTGGCAGCCGCCGGGCCGGCTCCGCGCCCGGGCCGCGACCGCTATCTCGACCTCCTGCGCTCCGTCGCGCTGGTCCGCGTCGTCGTCTACCACCTCTTCGGCTGGGCCTGGCTGACGATCCTCTTCCCGTCCATGGGTGTGATGTTCGCGCTCGCGGGCTCGCTGATGGCGCGCTCGCTGTCGCGGCCCGCGCTCGGGGTGATCCGCGGCCGCATCCGCAGGCTGCTGCCACCGCTGTGGGCGTTCGCGGCCGTTCTTGTGCCGATGATGTTCCTGGGCGGCTGGAAGCCCGACAAGAAGGACGGCCTGTGGTGGTGGGCCGACCTGCTCAACTACCTCTTCCCGGTCGGCGCCCCGCCGTTCCCCTGGTCCCTCGGCGACAAGTCCGGCCTGGTGGAGACCACCTGGGCGGTGCAGGCCGGCGAACCGCTCTGGTACCTGCGCACCTACCTCTGGTTCGTGATCGCGTCGCCGCTGCTGCTGTGGGCCTTCCGCAAGGTGCCGTGGGTGACGCTGCTCGCCCCGGTCGCCCTGTGCGCCGTGGTGGGCACCGACCTGGTGAAGATCCCCGGCGAGACGGGCTCCGCCATCGTCGACTTCGCGACGTTCGGTGCCTGCTGGGTCCTCGGCTTCGCCCACCACGAGGGCCTGCTGCAGCAGATCCCGCGCCATCTCGCGCTGTCCTGCTGCTCACTGGTGATGGCCTTCGGCCTGTGGTGGGCCTCGGGCCACCAGACCGTGGACGGCTGGGACCTGAACGACATTCCGCTGGCCCAGGCCACGTGGTCGCTCGGCTTCGTGGTGATTCTGCTGCTGTACTCCCCGTCGTGGCAGCAGCTTCCGGGCAGGCTCGCCCGGGTCGACAAGTACGTCACGCTGTCCAACAACCGCGCGGTGACGATCTACCTCTGGCACAACACCCTGATCATGGCGACGATCCCGCTGCTCGATCTGTTGTGGGAGATCCCGTTCGTCGACGCGCACCTGGGCGGCGCACTTGAAGCGGTCTACACACCTTTGATGTTCGTGGTGGTCTGGCCGCTGATCGGGCTGATGATCGTGACCGTGGGCTGGATCGAGGACCTGGCGGCGAAACGGAAGCCGCGGCTGTGGCCGACCGGCGCCAGTAAGGGCCGCGCCCGTAAGGCGGAGAACGGCTCACACCGGCGCTGACCGCCGGGTGAGAGCAAGGTTGCCTACCGGTCACCTCACACCACCTGGGCGGAAACGCGCCGTCCATAACGTCGCTCCCACGACCCGAGGACCGTGGAGGCACCTGATGGCTGGCCGGTGGATCGAACAGTGGGACCCTGAGAACGAGACCTTCTGGCGAGCGACGGGGGAGAAGATCGCCCGGCGTAATCTCGCCTTCTCCGTTCTGAGTGAACATATTGGGTTCTCCATCTGGACCCTGTGGTCCGTGATGGTGCTCTTCATGGGGCCGCAGTACGGCATCGACCCGGCCGGCAAGTTCTTCCTGATCGCCACGGCGACGCTGGTCGGGGCGGTGATCAGGGTGCCCTACACCTTCGCCGTCGCCCGCTTCGGCGGCCGCAACTGGACCATCTTCAGCGCACTGCTGCTCCTGCTGCCGACCGGCGCGGCGTACGCGGTGATGGAGCCCGGGACCTCGTACACCACCTTCCTGGCGGTCGCGGCGCTCACCGGCGTCGGCGGAGGCAACTTCGCCTCGTCGATGACGAACATCAACTCCTTCTTCCCGCTCCGCAAGAAGGGCTGGGCCCTCGGGCTCAACGCGGGCGGCGGCAACATCGGGGTGCCGGTGGTGCAGCTCGTGGGCCTGCTGGTGATCGGGACGATCGGGGCGACCCATCCGCGCATCCTGCTGGGCGTGTACATCCCGCTGATCGTGGTGGCCGCGGTGTGCGCTGCGCTGTGGATGGACAACCTCGCGCCGGTGAAGAACGACACCGGAGCGGCCAAGGAGGCGGTCCGTGACGCCCACACCTGGATCATGGCGTTCCTCTACATCGGGACCTTCGGCTCCTTCATCGGCTACAGCTTCGCCTTCGGCCTCGTCCTGCAGACGCAGTTCGGCCGTACGCCGCTGCAGGCCGCGTCGCTCACCTTCATCGGGCCGCTGCTCGGCTCACTGATCCGGCCCGTCGGCGGTCTGCTCGCCGACCGGTTCGGCGGGGCGCGCATCACCCTGTGGAACTTTGTGGCCATGGCGGCCGCGACCGGAGTGGTCGTCGCCGCCTCGGTCCAGGAGTCCCTGAACGTCTTCCTCGTCGGCTTCATAGCGCTGTTCGTTCTGACCGGGCTCGGGAACGGCTCGACGTACAAGATGATCCCCGGCATCTTCAACGCCAAGGCGCTGGCCAAGGGCATGACGGGCGAGGAGGCGGGCGCGTACGGCCGCAGGCTGTCCGGGGCCGCGATGGGGCTGATCGGCGCCGTGGGCGCGCTCGGCGGCCTCGGCATCAACCTCGCCTTCCGGCAGTCCTTCCTGACCGCCGGGACGGGGACCAGCGCCTTCATCGCCTTCCTCGCCTTCTACGCGGCGTGCTCGGTGGTCACCTGGGCGGTATACCTTCGCCGACCCGCCGCCACCCCTGTGCAGGCTGGGGCGGCCGAGGCGGCTGAGGCGGAACCGCAGCTCGGCTACGCCCGGGTGTGAGCGGGACGACACCGTAGGGACCCGCCGTAACGGCTGGGAAATGTGGGCGAACCGAGCCTGTCACGCACCGTTGGCAGGCTCGGCCGTCACATCCGTACAGGGTGGGACAGAGTAGGGACGATCACATGCAAGACCAACAGCACGGGCCCCTCGCCGGATTCACCGTCGGCGTCACTGCAGCCCGGCGCGCCGACGAGCTCGGCGCGCTCCTCCGGCGGCGCGGCGGCGACGTTCTCCATGCCCCGGCCCTGCGTATCGTCCCGCTCGCCGACGACGCCGAACTCCTCGCCGCCACCAAGGAGTTGATCGATCATGCGCCCGATGTCGTGGTCGCGACGACCGCGATCGGCTTCCGCGGCTGGGTGGAGGCCGCGGACGGCTGGGGGCACGGCGAGGAACTGCTGACCCGGCTGCGCGGTGTGGAACTGCTGGCCCGCGGGCCCAAGGTGAGGGGCGCGATCCGCGCCGCAGGGCTCACCGAGGAGTGGTCCCCGGCCTCCGAATCCATGGCCGAGGTCCTCGACCGGCTGCTGGGAGAAGGCGTCGACGGCCGCCGCATCGCGCTCCAGCTGCACGGCGAGCCGCTGCCCGGATTCGTCGAGTCGCTACGGGCCGGGGGCGCCGACGTCGTCGTCGTACCGGTCTACCGGTGGATGGCGCCGGAGGATCTCGGTCCGCTCGACCGGCTCCTCGACGCGACCGTCTCCCGCGCCCTGGACGCCGTCACCTTCACCAGCGCCCCGGCCGCCGCCTCGCTGCTCTCCCGCGCCGAGAACCGCGGCCTGCTCCCCAAGCTGCTGCGCGCATTCGACCACGATGTGCTGGCGGCCTGCGTGGGGCCGGTCACCGCGCTGCCGCTGCAGGCCGTGGGCGTCACCACGGTGCAGCCGGAGCGCTTCCGGCTCGGCCCGCTCGTCCAACTGCTCGGCGTTGAGCTGCCCTCCCGCGCCCGTACCCTGCCGGTCGCGGGACACCGCATCGAGATCCGCGGCCACGCGGTCCTGGTCGACAACGACCTGCGCCCCGTGCCGCCCGCCGGAATGGCCCTGCTGCGCGCCCTGTCCCGGCGCCCCGGCTGGGTCGTATCCCGCTCCGACCTGCTGAGCACGCTGCCGGGCGCGGGCAAGGACGAGCATGCCGTCGAGACCGCCATGGCCCGGCTGCGTACGGCGCTGGGCGCGCCCAAGCTGATCCAGACCGTCGTCAAACGCGGCTACCGGCTGGCGCTGGACCCGGCTGCCGACACCAAGTACGCCGACGTCTGACGTACGAGAGCGGTCGCCCGCCACAGGCAGGCAAGCGCGGCCGTGGACAGCACCAGGCGCACCACGTTCCAGGCGACCCACGGGTCCTCGAAGCTTTCGCGCACGGCGGCAGGATCGGCGATCCGGGCCGGGTCACCGGCCGCTGCCAGCTCGTCGTTGAGCGGAATGTTCACCGCCGTGGTCACCAGCAGCACCGCGGCGTACAGCACCAGCGCCGCCACCGCCCACCAGCGCGCCGGGGAGCGGCGCTGCTGCCAGGCCGCGACCGCGGCCAGGATCAGCGCACCGAAGAAGCCCGCGAAGAAGACGGGATTCTGGATCACCTCGTTGATGTTCTGCATGACCTCGATGCAGATCCGGTCGTCGCTGCGCGCCAGCGCCGGCATCACGGAGGTCGCGTACGCGTACCAGACGCCCGCGACCAGGCCATTGGCCACCGTCGCCGCCCCGAGGACGGCCTGAGCGCTCCTGCCGGCTGCCCTGCTCTCCGCCCTGTTCTCTGCCTTGTTCTGCGTCATGTCATCAGTCAAGCGGTGGCAGTGGACGCTCTCCATGGGCGAGCGTCGCAACCCCATGTCCAGGCGTCTACGGTGCAGGCGTCTACGGTGCGGGCGTCTACGGTGCGGGCGTCTACGGTGCGGGCGTCTACGGTGCGGGCGTCTACGGTGCGGGCGTCTACGGTACGCAGGATCAGCACTGATCATGTCCGCCTCAGCCTCGACGGCCCGGACGACGCCGCACGCCTCGCCGAGGCGGTGGCCGACGCCCTGGTCCGCAACCGCGACCAGATGCGGCCCTGGTCGCCGCACCGTCCCGCCGAGTTCTTCACGCCCGAGGGGCAGGCCGTCCGGCTCGCGCCCGATCCGGCGGTCAGGCGCTGGCACTTCACCGACGGCCGCCGCGTTGTCGGCCAGTTCACTCTCACCGACATCGTCCTCGGCCCCTTCCGCAGCGCGAGTCTCGGCTACTGGATCGACGCCGAGTACACCGGCCGCGGGCTCGCCACCCGAGCGGTCGAGGAGGTCTGCCGGGCCGCCCGCGAGGAGCTCGGCCTGCACCGCATCCAGGCAGGCACCCTCCTCGACAACGCAGCCTCCCAACGGGTCCTCGTCAAGTGCTCCTTCGAGGTCATCGGCACGGCCTCGCGCTATCTGCACATCAACGGCGAGTGGCGTGACCACCGCCTCTTCCAGCGGATTCTGCACAACGACCCACCGATGCCCTGAAGTTCACTCCCTGAGGCATGCAACCTGCCCGGGTGTCCGGCGCGTAATGATGTTGCCGACGTCCGCATCAGCGGCGCGGCCCGCACCGGAATGGAGAACAACCAGATGGTCTCAGGCATGGTGAGCACAGGCATGGTCGGCAGAGGTACGGCGCTGGGCGCGGTCCTGCTGTCTCTGTTGGCGGTCCCGGCGCAGGCCGCATCAGCCACGACGGCTGCCGAGAGAGCCAGTTCGGCCACGAAGAGCACCACTTCCGTTGCGAAGAGCACCACTTCGGCCGCCGAGGGGATGCCCGCACCCGATCTGACGGGCCTTCAGCAGGTGCTGCGCTCGGCGCTGGCGGAAGGCGCACCGGGCGCGATGGCGAGGATCGACGACAACGGCACCGTCCACCGGGCGGCCGAGGGCGTCGCGGACCGCGAGACCGGACGGGCCATCAGTACCGGCGACCGCTTCCGGGTCGGCAGCGTCACCAAGAGCTTCTCCACCGTCGTGCTGCTGCAACTCGTCGACGAGGGCAGGCTCGATCTGGACACCTCGGTCAACACCTATCTGCCCGGCCTGCTCCCCGACGACCAGATCACGGTGCGCCATCTGCTCAGCCACCGCAGCGGCCTGTACGACTACACGAACGATATGTTCGAGGCGACGGTCCCGGGCTTCGAGTCCGTACGGAACAAGGTGTTCACCCTCCAGGAACTGCTGGATCTGTCGCTGCGGAAGCCGCTCACGGACAAGCCGGGCACCACCTTCCGCTACTCCAACACCAATTTCGTCGTCGTCGGTCAGCTCATCGAGAAGCTCACCGGCCACTCCCTGGGCACCGAGTACCGCGACCGGATCATCGCGCCCCTGAAACTGCGCGACACCTCCTACGTACACCCGGACACGGCCATCCCCGGCCGGCACACCAAGGGCTACCTCAGGCCCGACGAGACCGGTGCGCCGCTGGTCGACTCGACCCGGCAGACCGTCTCCTGGGCGCAGAGCGCCGGCGCGATGATCTCCAGCACACGGGACCTGGACACGTTCTTCTCCGCGCTGCTCCGAGGCCGGCTCCTCCCGGCCGGCCTGCTGACGCAGATGCAGCAGTGGGTGCCGGTCAACAGCACGCAGGGCTACGGACTCGGCCTGCGCCGCCGTGATCTGTCCTGCGGCATCTCCGTGTACGGGCACACGGGCACCGTCCAGGGTTACTACACGTACTCCTTCACCTCGAAGGACGGGCAGCGCAGTATCACCGCGGTGGCCAACACCTCGAACAACAGCAACGTCCTCGGCGTCATGGCCCGCACGCTCGAGGCGGCGTTCTGCGGCAAGCCGGCCGCCGCGCCGACAGGGCCCACCGCACGCGCCACGACGCCGGGTGGGCCGTACGCCGAGCACCACGTCGAACGGTACGAGGACATCGCGCCGGGCATCGCACGCCACTGACGCCGGAAAACGCGGCCGGACCGGGCAGGAGGAGGGGTTCCGGCCGCGCCTTTGGACGGGCACTCTGAAAGGGAACGGCTCCCACCGGCAATTTCCGAGACAAGCTCCGAGACCCCGAGGCGGTGACAGGCGCATGACGGCGGGCATGGGCTCGTACGACTGGCGATTCGACTCAGGGCGCATCTGCCTGGACCTGGTGGCGACCTCGGAGACGGCCTCCGGCGCGGCCTCCGGCGCGGCCTCCGGCGCCGAGGAGCCGCTGGCGGAGGCCGGACGGCTCGGGCAGTGGCTGGTGGGGGCGGGGCTGGTGCCCGCGGGGACACCGCTCGCGGCCGTCGACGGCCATTGGGCGGCCGGGTTCGTCGAACTGCGGGACTGTGTCGGGCAGCTGGTGCGGGCCCAGATCGACGGCCGCTGCGCCGAGTTCGCTCTCGAGCGCGTCAATGTCTTCGCCGCGGGGCCGCCGCCCGGCGTCAGAGCCGTACGCGCCCCGGACGGCTCGCTGGTACGGACGCTGAGCGCCGCGCCCGACTGCGAGGCGCTGCTCGCCGCCGTCGCCCGCGACGCCGTGGAGCTGCTGACCGACCCGGCTTCCCGGGCCCGGCTGCGGCGGTGCGAGGGCGACAGCTGCCGCCGCGTCTACCTCGACACCTCGCGGGGACGGCGGCGCCGCTGGTGCTCCAGCGAGGTGTGCGGGAACCGCGAGCGGGTTGCCAGGCACCGCCGCAGGGCCGCCGTGGCGAGGGCCTGAGACCCCTCCGGGGGCCGCCGTAAAAGATCTTGAAAGTTTTTTGGCTGTGCGTTGAGTGATGCGTCTGTGGTCCCCGTAGTGATGGGGGAGAAGCAGTCAGCCGAAATCAGGGTCTCGACCGGGAGGTTCAGGTGCGCAAGGATGCGGCCGTGGCCGATGACCGTCCGCAAAGGGCCCGCCATCGCAGCGAGAAGCCACGCATCGACTCCTCAGCACCTGACGAGGAACTCATGCGCGCGTTGTATCGCGAACATGCGGGACCTTTGCTCGCTTATGTACTGCGCCTCGTCGCCGGCGATCGCCAGCGCGCCGAGGACGTGGTGCAGGAGACGCTCATCCGTGCCTGGAAGAACGCCGGTCAGCTCAACCGAGCGACCGGCTCTGTCCGACCCTGGCTGGTGACGGTGGCACGCCGCATCGTTATCGACGGTCACCGCAGCCGGCAGGCCCGGCCGCAGGAGGTCGATCCGTCGCCGCTGGAGGTCATGCCCGCGGAGGACGAGATCGACAAGGCGTTGTGGCTGATGACGCTCTCAGATGCGCTCGATGATTTGACGCCCGCCCACAGGGAAGTGTTGGTCGAGACGTATTTCAAGGGCCGTACGGTCAATGAGGCGGCCGAAACGCTCGGCATACCCAGCGGGACGGTGCGGTCCCGCGTGTTCTACGCACTCCGTTCCATGAAGCTCGCTCTGGAGGAGAGGGGGGTCACGGCATGACCATGTATGAGCAGGAATCCGTACACGATGCGGTCGGCGCATACGTGCTCGGCATTCTCGACGACGCGGACGCCTCCGCCTTCGAGGCGCATCTGGCGGGCTGCGACATTTGCGCCGCCCACCTCGAGGAGTTCTCCGGGATGGAGCCGATGCTGGCCATGCTGGCGGAGGCCCCGGCACCGGTCCAGCAGTCGAATGTGCTGAGCATGCCCGGTCTGCATGCCATGCCGGGGGCGGAATTCCCGCCACCGAGGCCCGTTCCCGTGGTGCCGAAGGCGCCCAGCCCGAAGCTGCTCGGCGGACTGCTCGACGAGGTCGCGGCCAAGCGGGCGCAGAAGCGCAGGCGCGGGATGTATCTGGTCGCGGCCGCCGCGGCGCTGATCATCGGCGGTCCCGCCGTCGCGGTCGTCGTCACGGCGAACGACGCCGGCACCAAGAACGAGGCGGGCGCGACCACCGACCCGCACCCCACCAGTCCCGCCGAGGACGCCTTCTTCAACCACATGGAGGAGAAGGTCCGGGCGACGGACGCGACGACCAAGGTCAGCGCGACCGTCGGTATGGAGAAGAAGGCCTGGGGCACCCACACCGTTCTCGAACTGAAGAACGTCAAGGGTCCGCTGAAGTGCAATCTGGTCGCCGTCTCCAAGAGCGGCGAGCAGGAGGTCGTGACCTCCTGGGCGGTGCCGAAGTGGGGGTACGGGATCGCGAACAGCCCGAACGCCCTGGGCAAGAACCCGCTCTACGTCCATGGCGGCGCGGCGATGGACCGCAACGACATCGACCACTTCGAGGTCCGTACGTTTGACGGCAAGCGACTGGTGGAGGTCGAAGCCTGACATATTCGCCCCCTTCGCGTACGGTTGACGGCTGCCCAGTGCACGTCAGAAGGGGGCCTCGGTGGCCGCGCAGGATGCCGCTGTTGATTCCATGGTCGAATCCGCCGTTGACACGGTCAGGGACCATGAAATCGGTGTTGAGCAGGAACATCTCGACCAGGTGTACCGCCGCCTCGAGGAGAAGATCCACGAGGCGGAGTTCTTGATGAACGACGCCGCCAAACGCGGCCAGGTCGGCACGCCGGGCGCACTAGCCGAGCGGGACGCCCAGGTCTTCAGGGCGGGTGTGCACCTCAACCGCCTGAACAACGAGTTCGAGGACTTCCTCTTCGGCCGGATCGACCTGCTGTACGGCAAGGACGGCGAGAAGGGCCCGGACGGGGCGTACACCTCGGTCGAGCCCGCCGACGACGCCGTACGCGCCGACAACACCGCCGAGATCGGCGAGACCCTGCACATCGGCCGTATCGGCGTTCTCGACTCCGACTACGCGCCGCTGGTCATCGACTGGCGGGCCCCGGCCGCCGCGCCCTTCTACCGCTCGACACCGGTCGATCCCGGCCGGGTGGTACGCCGCCGGGTCATCCGTTCCAAGGGCCGCAAGGTCCTCGGCGTCGAGGACGACCTGATGCGCCCGGAGCTGACCGCCACGCTGGACGGCGCCGCGCTCCCGGTCATCGGGGACGGCGCGCTGATGGCGGCGCTCGGACAGGCCCGCAGCCACTCGATGCGGGACATCGTCGCCTCCATCCAGGCGGAGCAGGATCTGGTGATCCGCGCCCCGGCCGCTTCCGTGACGTATGTCGAGGGCGGCCCGGGGACCGGCAAGACCGCGGTGGCCCTGCACCGGGCGGCGTATCTGCTCTACCAGGACCGCAGGAGATACGCGGGCGGCATCCTCATCGTCTCGCCGACCCCGCTGCTCGTCGCGTACACCGAGGGCGTGCTGCCTTCGCTGGGCGAGGAGGGGCAGGTCGCGATCCGCGCGGTCGGCAGTCTGGTCGACGGCGCGGAGGCCACGGCG
Source organism: Streptomyces sp. NPDC048479 (assembly GCF_040651435.1). Lineage (NCBI taxonomy): Bacteria > Bacillati > Actinomycetota > Actinomycetes > Kitasatosporales > Streptomycetaceae > Streptomyces > Streptomyces sp. NPDC048479. The sequence goes on along the minus strand of NZ_JBEZKA010000025.1, from coordinate 35,241 downwards.
TACGACGAGCCGGCCGTGGCCCGGATCAAGGGCTCCTCGCGGATGCTGAAAGTGCTGCGCCATGCCGCGCGGGGCGCGCTGGAGCTGTCGGGACCCGCGGTGGAGCCGACGGGGCAGCTCGCCTTCGGCGAGGAGCCCCAGGCCCCGTCCGGAGCGCCCGACCGGCTGCGCGTCGTCGCCTTCGGCCGCCGCCTCGAGATCGAGGCGGACGAGCTCCATCGCATCCGCCACAACGTCCTCGGCGGCACCACCCCGGTCAATCTGCTGCGCCCGCGCGCCCGCAGGCTGCTGCTGGACGCCCTCTGGTCGAAGTCCGGATCCGCGGGGCGCGGTGCGTCTTCTTCTCTCGGCGACGCCGAGCTCGCGGCCGAGCTGCGGTCCTCCTTCGACGAGGACATCAGCGGCGAGGACAGCTTCATCGAGTTCCTGGACGCGTGGTGGCCGGAGCTGACGCCGCGCGGCGTGCTCGTCGCGATGGCCGACGAGCGGCGGCTGGGCCGGTGGGCGCGGCGGGTGCTCAACCCGGGCGAGGTGCGCCGTCTGGCCCGCTCCCTGCGGCGGCTCGGCGACGACGGCCGGGGCCCTCTCTCCGTACACGACGTGGCCCTCCTGGACGAGCTGGGGACACTGCTCGGCACCCTGGCCCGTCCGCGCAGGATGCGCGAACTCGACCCGCTGGACCAGCTCACCGGTCTGGAGGAGCTGATGCCGCAGCGCCAGGAGTCGCAGCGCGAGCGTGCCGAGCGGCTGGCGCAGGAACGTACCGAGTACGCGCATGTCATCGTCGACGAGGCGCAGGACCTGACTCCGATGCAGTGGCGGATGGTCGGCCGCCGCGGCCGGCACGCCACCTGGACGGTCGTCGGCGATCCGGCGCAGTCGTCCTGGTCGTCCCCGGACGAGGCGGCCGAAGCACGCGACGAGGCGCTCGGCAGCCGTCCGCGCCGCCGTTTCGAGCTGACCGTCAACTATCGCAATCCGGCCGAGATCGCCGAGCTGGCGGCCAAGGTGCTGGCGCTGGCGATGCCGGGCATGGAGTCGCCGTCCGCGGTCCGCTCCACGGGCGTACGGCCGCGCTTCGCGGTGGTGCAGGACGGTGACCGGGCCTCGGCCGTACGGGCGGAGGCGAAGCGCCTGCTGGACCAGGTGGACGGCACGGTCGGTGTCGTCGTCGCGATGAACCGGCGCGAGCAGGCGGCGCGTTGGCTGGCCGGGCTCGGCGAGCGCGTGGTGGCGCTCGGCTCGCTGGAGGCGAAGGGACTGGAGTACGACGCGACCGTCGTTGTCTCGCCCGCGGAGATCGCGGACGAGTCCCCGGCCGGGCTGCGGGTGTTGTACGTGGCGCTGACGCGGGCGACCCAGCAGCTGACGGTGGTCTCGGACCGGCGCGACGAGCCGGACGCGAACGGCGTGCCTGACCTCCTGCGGGACTGATCCGGGACTGCTGGGGGGCCGGTCCGACGCCGGCCTGGGACTGAACGGAGGCTGATCCGTACTGATTCCCAGGCAACCCGCGATGCTGGAATCGCCTACCGGGATTGTTGGTCCGGGGGCGTCTCCCGGGAAAAGCACAGTGTTAGCCTGGGTGTGGCACCGGCTCGATCCAAGCCCCCGGGCCCAACCTTCGTCGCTGCGAGCGACCACTTGCCGCGAGGCGAGCATGGCGGGTCGGTGCCACCTTTTCGTACGAGAGACAGGTCCGCGTCACCGGAAGGTGGCGCGGACCTGTTTCATTGGGGGCTTCCGCCGGGACAGCCCTATCTCGTATGGTGGAAAGCTGTTTCCGAAAACTCAATGACCACTATTACCTGCTACTCGCAGGTAGGTGCGACCATCGGAATGCGTCGCCGGGCATGAGCCGCGGCCGCATGGCAATGAAGCTAGCGAAAGCAGAGGAACCCGGTCATGGCAACGGCGCCCAGCGTCTCGTACTCGATGACGGTCCGGCTGGAGGTCCCCGCGAGCGGTACCGCGGTCTCCCAGCTCACCACGGCCGTGGAGTCCTCCGGCGGCTCTGTGATCGGCCTGGATGTGACCGCTTCCGGCCACGAGAAGCTGCGGATCGACGTCACGATCGCAGCGACCTCGACCGCGCACGCCGACGAAATCGTCGAGGAGCTGCGCAAGATCGTGGGCGTCGTCCTCGGCAGGGTCTCCGACCGTACGTTCCTGATGCACCTCGGCGGCAAGATCGAGATGCAGTCCAAGCACCCCATCCGCAACCGTGACGATCTGTCGATGATCTACACGCCCGGTGTGGCGCGGGTCTGCATGGCGATCGCCGAGAACCCCGAGGACGCCCGACGCCTCACCATCAAGCGCAACTCCGTTGCAGTGGTGACCGACGGCTCCGCCGTCCTCGGCCTCGGCAACATCGGCCCCATGGCCGCGCTCCCGGTGATGGAGGGCAAGGCGGCCCTCTTCAAGCGCTTCGCCGGCATCGACGCCTGGCCGATCTGTCTCGACACCCAGGACACCGACGCCATCGTCGAAATCGTCAAGGCGATCGCCCCCGGCTTCGCGGGCATCAACCTCGAGGACATCTCCGCGCCCCGCTGCTTCGAGATCGAGGCACGGCTGCGCGAGGCCCTGGACATCCCGGTCTTCCACGACGACCAGCACGGCACCGCGATCGTCGTCCTCGCCTCGCTGACCAACGCGCTGCGCGTGGTGGGCAAGGCCATCGGGGACGTACGGGTCGTCATGTCCGGCGCCGGCGCGGCCGGTACGGCCATCCTGAAGCTGCTCATCGCGGCGGGCGTCAAGCACGCCGTCGTCGCCGACATCCACGGTGTGGTGCACGCGGGCCGCGCGGACCTGGTGGCCGCCGCGCCCGACTCGCCGCTGCGCTGGATCGCCGACAACACCAACCCCGAGGGTGTCACCGGAACGCTCAAGGAAGCGGTCGCCGGCGCGGACGTCTTCATCGGCGTGTCCGCCCCGAACGTGCTGGGCGCGGAGGATGTCGCTGCGATGGCCGAAGGCGCGATCGTCTTCGCGCTCGCGAACCCCGACCCGGAGGTCGACCCGGCAATCGCCCGCCAGACGGCGGCCGTTGTCGCCACCGGCCGCTCCGACTTCCCCAACCAGATCAACAACGTGCTGGTCTTCCCGGGCGTCTTCCGCGGTCTTCTGGACGCCCAGTCCCGCACCGTCAACACGGAGATGATGCTCGCCGCGGCCGCGGCGCTGGCGGATGTCGTCACCGAGGACGAACTCAACCCGAACTACATCATCCCGTCCGTCTTCAACGACAAGGTCGCGGGAGCGGTCGCCGGAGCGGTACGCAACGCCGCAAAGGCGGCCGGCGCGGCTGTGACGGGCCCCACGTCGTCCTGACGTACGGCGCGTCGCGGGTCGCGGGGCCGGGAATGCGGCTCTAGGGTGACGGACCATGAGCCCCGCGCTCGAGGCTCTGCGGCTCCGCGGAGTCTCCGGTGAGTAGACGGAACGTCACCACGACGAGGCAGTGGCGCTTTTCGTGTGACTCCGGAGGGTGCCGGATTGGCTTTCCCGCCGCTGGTGGGGGCAGGATGCGTATTCGGGCGCGAGGGTCTGACAGCAGACCCGGGTCCGGGGACTGTCCGAGGGCCCTGGCAGCATCGGCTTCGATCTCACGCCTCACAGGCAAGAAGAACACGGGAGTAACAACATGAACCGCAGTGAGCTGGTGGCCGCGCTGGCCGACCGTGCCGAGGTGACCCGGAAGGACGCCGACGCTGTACTGGCCGCTCTCGCCGAGGTGGTCGGCGAGGTCGTCTCCAAGGGCGACGAGAAGGTCACCATTCCCGGCTTCCTGACCTTCGAGCGCACCCACCGTGCCGCTCGCACCGCTCGTAACCCGCAGACCGGCGACCCGATCCAGATCCCGGCCGGCTACAGCGTGAAGGTCTCCGCGGGCTCCAAGCTCAAGGAAGCCGCCAAGGGCAAGTAAGCCCCGAGGCACAGCACGAAGGGCGGCCACCTGTGTGTCGGGTGGCCGCCCTTTGCGTGCCTACGGGCCTTCCAGGGCCCCGTGGAGGCCCGTTACCGGGGGCTGCGCCCCCAGACCCCCCGTACGCCCTTCGGGCGTGTCCTCAATCGCCGGACGGGCTGAAGGATCCGGGGTCGCAATTCAGCCTCGCCGGCGCTTGAGGCGCGGGGGTCCGGGGGCGGAGCCCCTGGGGGTCAGATGAGCGCGCCGCCGGGGAGTTCGACCTTCGCACCGAGCTTCTCGAGCTTCTGCATGAAGTTCTCGTAGCCGCGGTTGATCAGGTCGATACCGTGCACCCGCGACGTACCCTGCGCCGCCAGCGCCGCGATCAGGTACGAGAAGCCGCCGCGCAGGTCAGGGATGACCAGGTCCGCGCCCTGGAGCTTCGTCGGGCCCGACACGACCGCCGAGTGCAGGAAGTTGCGCTGACCGAAGCGGCAGTCCGAGCCGCCCAGGCACTCGCGGTAGAGCTGAATGTGCGCACCCATCTGGTTGAGCGCGGAGGTGAATCCCAGCCGCGACTCGTACACGGTCTCGTGGACGATGGACAGGCCCGCCGCCTGGGTCAGCGCCACCACCAGCGGCTGCTGCCAGTCGGTCTGGAAACCGGGGTGTACGTCCGTCTCCAGGGCGATCGCGTTGAGCGAGCCGCCCGGGTGCCAGAAGCGGATGCCTTCGTCGTCGATCTCGAAGGCGCCGCCGACCCTCCGGTACGTGTTCAGGAACGTCATCATCGAACGCTGCTGCGCGCCGCGCACATAGATGTTGCCCTCGGTCGCCAGCGCCGCCGATGCCCAGGACGCCGCCTCCAGGCGGTCCGGGATGGCCCGGTGGGTGTAGCCGCCGAGCTTGTCGACACCGGTGATCCGGATGGTCCGGTCGGTGTCCATGGAGATGATCGCGCCCATCTTCTGCAGTACGCAGATGAGGTCCTCGATCTCCGGCTCCACCGCGGCGTTGGAGAGCTCGGTGACGCCCTCCGCCAGTACCGCCGTCAGCAGCACCTGCTCCGTCGAGCCGACCGACGGGTACGGAAGGCGGATCTTGCAGCCACGCAGCCGCTGCGGGGCCTCCAGGTACTGGCCGTCCGCCCGCTTCTCGATCGTCGCGCCGAACTGGCGCAGCACCTCGAAGTGGAAGTCGATCGGCCGGCCGCCGATGTCGCAGCCGCCCAGGCCCGGGATGAAGGCATGGCCGAGCCGGTGCAGCAGCGGGCCGCAGAACAGGATCGGGATGCGTGAGGAGCCCGCATGTGCATCGATGTCAGCGACGTTCGCGCTCTCGACGTGCGACGGGTCGAGCACCAGCTCACCAGGCTCGTCGCCGGGCCGGACCGTCACTCCGTGCAATTGCAGCAGTCCGCGTACGACGCGTACATCACGGATGTCGGGCACATTGCGCAGCCGGCTCGGCTCACTGCCGAGCAGGGCGGCGACCATCGCCTTGGGCACGAGGTTCTTCGCGCCGCGAACGCGGATCTCGCCCTCCAGCGGGGTTCCGCCGTGGACAAGCAGTACATCGTCTGTGCCGGTCATGAATCTCGCGTTCCGGAGTGGTCGGACGGGGGGCCAGTGAAAAGGGTAAGGGGCGTACACCCCTGTCCCGTAAGGCCAAGGACGGTCCTGGGACGTAATGAATTGGGCACAACACGTTCAGTCCGCGCGTCTGTACGGAGCGTCACCGCCGGGTGTTCCCGAGTCGGCGGCGTCCGCCGTGCCCTGAGCTGCGTCGGCTCACACTGTGCCCCGCGCTCCCCGCGGAGGGCGAAGATGCGGGATCATGTCTCGCATGACCGAGGTGTCCTCGCTCACAGGGCGGCTGCTTGTCGCCACACCCGCCCTCGCGGACCCGAATTTCGACCGGGCGGTGATTCTGCTGCTCGACCACGACGACGAGGGCTCGCTCGGCGTCGTCCTCAACCGGCCGACGCCGGTGGTCGTCGGCGACATCCTGGAGTCCTGGGCCGCACTGGCGGGTGAGCCCGGCGTGGTCTTCCAGGGCGGCCCGGTCTCGCTCGACGCCGCGCTCGGTGTCGCCGTGATCCCGGGCGACGAGGGGCCGCTGGGCTGGCGGCGGGTGTACGGCGCGATCGGTCTGGTCGACCTGGAGACGCCACCGGAGCTGCTCGGTGCGGCGCTGGGCTCACTGCGGATCTTCGCGGGGTACGCAGGGTGGGGGCCGGGCCAGTTGGAGGACGAGCTGAACGGCGGCGCCTGGTACGTCGTCGAGTCGGAGCCGGGTGATGTGTCGTCGCCGCAGCCGGAGAGCCTGTGGCGGGCGGTGCTGCGGCGGCAGCGCAGCGAACTGGCGATGTTCGCGACGTATCCGGACGACCCGTCGCTCAACTGACCTCCCGCGACGTGTCGCGGCCTCCCGTGACCTCCCGCGTGGACGGCGCCCGGGCGCGGGTGGGGCCCCGTGGCGGCCGGTGGGGCGTCGACGTGAGTACCCTTGGAGCTCATGAGCACTCTTGAGCCCGAGCGCGGGACAGGCACGGGAACCCTCGTGGAGCCGACGCCGCAGGTGTCGGACGGCGACCACGAGCGCTTCGCCCATTACGTCCAGAAGGACAAGATCATGGCGAGTGCCCTCGACGGCACTCCCGTGGTGGCACTGTGCGGGAAGGTCTGGGTGCCGGGGCGCGACCCCAAGAAGTACCCCGTCTGCCCGATGTGCAAGGAGATCTACGAGTCCATGGGCCCTGGCGGCGACAAGGACAAGGGCGGCAAGGACAAGAAGTAACTCCTCGGGTCCTGCCGTCGTGAACGGCCCCCGGGGTGCGCATGCGTGCGTACCCCGGGGGCCGTTTGCGTGCGTGCTCCCGTTGCACGGGGTGCAGCTGCCGGTCACAGAGTGGTTGAGACCTCTTGTCCGGTTGTTTGCCCGGCTCTAGCCTCCTGCGTGTTGTGCAGAACGAAACGTACGTTGCACATGTTGCAACGCCTACTCGTAGGGGACAACGCATGAAGCTGTCTGCCCGAATTGCCGCCCCCGCCGCGGCACTTGTGCTGGCGGGCCTCACCGCCACCGCCTGCGCGCCCCAGACCTCCGACAACAGCGCCAAGAAGGACGAGAAGAGCGGCACCCTGCGCGTCTGGCTCTTCCAGGAGGTCAACAACAAGCCGAAGGAGCAGGTCGTCGACGCCGCCGTCGCCGCGTTCGGCAAGGAGCACAAGGACGCGAAGGTCGAGATCGAGTACATACCGGTCGAGACCCGCACCCAGAAGATCAAGGCCGCCTTCAACGACCCGAAGAGCGCGCCGGATCTGATCGAGTACGGCAACACCGACACGGCCGGATACGTCAAGGACGGCGGACTCGCGGACGTCAGCGCGGAGTTCACCGCCTGGGACGAGGCCAAGGACACCGACCCGACCGCCAGGCAGTCGGTCACGGTCGGCGGCAAGATCTACGGCGCGCCGCTCTTCGTCGGCGTACGCGCGCTGTACTACCGCACCGATGTCTTCAAGGAGCTGGGCATCGCGGCTCCCAAGACCCAGGACGAGCTGATCGCCACCGCCAAGAAGATCCACAAGGCGAAGCCGGAGCTGTACGGGCTCGCGGTCGGCGGCGCGTACACCTATGGCGCGATGCCGTTCATCTGGGCGCAGGGTGGCGAGCTCGCCGAGGAGAGCGGCGGTTCGTACAAGGCGGCCATCAACAGCCCGGCCGCACAGAAGGGCATCACGGCGTACACCTCGCTCTTCGGCGACGACAACTGTCCGGCCGCGAAGTGCGCCTCGATGGGCGGCAACGCGACCGTGACGGCCTTTGCCTCCGGCAAGGCGGCGATGGCTATCGGCGGCGACTTCAGCCACCAGGCGGTGGAGGCGGGCTCGGTGAAGGGCAAGTACGCGGTGGTGCCGCTGCCGGGCCTGAAGGCGGGCGAGACGGCCCCGGCCTTCGCGGGCGGCAACAACATCGGCGTGCTGAAGAGCAGTTCGCACCGCACGCTGGCGGTGGACCTGATGAAGCAGTTCGCGGGCAAGGAGACGCAGCGCAAGCTGTTCGACGCGATGGGCTTCCTGCCGACGTACACGGATGTCCGGTCGGAGGTGGCGAAGAAGGAGCCGTTCGTCGACCCCTTCGTCAAGACCCTGGGCGCGGGAGCCAAGTTCGTCCCGGCCTCACCGGGCTGGGGTCAGATCGACGCGTCGCTGGTGCTGCCGACGATGTTCCAGGAGATCGTGAGCGGCAAGAAGGACGTGGCGGCGGCGTCGGGTGACGCGGTGAAGAAGATGGACGCGGCGTTCGCTGCCGCGGGCTGAACGCGATGACGAACGGTACGAACCGGGGTCCGGACGGCCCGGACGCCCCGGACAGCGCGGGGGCACGCGAGTGGACAGCGGTGCCTGTTGCCGAGGCGGGCGTCCCGGATGGCTCGGGCCCGCGCGCCGAGTCCGGTGGGCCGGGCAGTGCTCCTGCGGCGGTCGACGAGACCGGCGGCTCCGTGAGCGCTTCGAGCGAGGCCGCGTCTGCCGGTGGGGCGGGCGTTGACGACGCCTCGGTCGCTGTCGGCAGTGCGGGCGCCCGAGACGTCCCGGGCCCGTGCGCAGTCGGTGGTCCTGCGGCGGTCGACGAGACCGGCGGCTCCGTGAGCGCTTCGAGCGAGGCCGCGTCTGCCGGTGGGGCGGGCGTTGACGACGCCTCGGTCGCCACCGACAGCGCGGGCGTCCGAGACGTCCCGGGCCCGCGCGTCGGGACCTCGGCCGGCCGGTCCGGCGTAGCCGCGGTAGCCGCGGTGCCCGCGGGCTCGGGGCGCAAGGGCGGCCCGCACAGCCCGCAGGGTGCCGGGAAGGCGCGCGCATACCGCGGGCCCCGGCGCGGCCAGGGGCGCGGGGGCTGGACGCCGTGGCTCTACCTCGCGCCCGCACTCGTCGTCCTCGGCGGGCTGCTCGTCTACCCCATCTACCAGCTCGGCCTGATCTCCTTCCTGGAGTACACCCAGGCACAGGTCAGCGGCGGCGAACCGACCACCTTCCAGGGGCTCGGCAACTACCGCACCCTCCTCGCCGACAGCCAGTTCTGGCAGGTCCTGCTCGCGACCCTGGTCTTCGCCGCCTCCTGCGTCGTCACCACGCTCGCCGTGGGCTGCGGCCTCGCCGTCCTGCTGACACGCGTACGGGCCCTGCCCCGCCTCGCGCTGATGCTTGCCGCGCTCGGCGCATGGGCGACCCCGGCCATCACCGGCTCCACGGTCTGGGTCTTCCTCTTCGACCCGGACTACGGACCCGTCAACCGGCTCCTCGGCCTCGGCGACTTCTCGTGGACGTACGGGCGGTACAGCGCCTTCGCGCTCGTGCTCCTCGAAGTGGTGTGGTGCTCATTCCCGTTCGTGATGGTGACGGTGTACGCGGGCATCAAGGCGATCCCCGGAGAGGTGCTGGAGGCGGCCTCGCTCGACGGCGCCTCGCAATGGCGGACCTGGCGCTCCGTCACCGCCCCGATACTCCGCCCCATTCTCGTCGTCGTCACCATCCAGTCGATCATCTGGGACTTCAAGGTCTTCACTCAGATTTATGTGATGACGAACGGCGGAGGCATCGCCGGACAGAATCTCGTGCTCAACGTGTACGCCTATCAGAAAGCCTTCGCGTCCTCGCAGTACAGCCTGGGCTCGGCGATCGGCGTCGTGATGCTGCTGATTCTGCTCGTGGTCACCCTCGTATATCTGCGACTGCTGCGACGCCAGGGAGAAGAGCTGTGAGCCTGCCCCGCATCCACCGCCCCTGGCGCCTCGCCGCCGAGGCATCCACGCTCGTCATCGCGGTCGTCGTGGCCTTCCCGCTGTACTGGATGGTGCTCTCCGCCCTCAAGCCGGCAGGCGAGATCCAGTCGACCGAGGCACGGCCCTGGACGCTTTCCCCTTCGCTCGACTCTTTCCGCCGCGTCTTCGAACAGCAGGAATTCGGCCGTTATTTCCTCAACAGCCTGTTCGTCGCGGGGGTGGTCGTCGTTGTCTCCGCACTGATCGCCTTCCTGGCGGCGACGGCGGTCACCCGGTTCCGCTTCAAGTACCGCACCACCCTGCTGATCATGTTCCTGGGCGCGCAGATGGTGCCGATCGAGGCGCTGACGATCCCGCTGTTCTTCCTCATGCGGGACTTCGGTCAGCTGAACACCCTCGGCTCGCTGATCCTGCCGCATATCGTCTTCTCGTTGCCGTTCGCGATCTGGATGCTGCGCGGCTTTGTGAAGGCGGTCCCCGATGCGCTGGAGGAGGCGGCGTACATCGACGGCGCGAGCCGGACGCGCTTCCTGTGGCAGATCCTCTTCCCACTGGTTTTCCCGGGGCTGGTGGCGACGAGCGTGTTCTCGTTCATCTCGACCTGGAACGACTTCCTGTTCGCCAAGTCCTTCATCATCAGCGACACCTCGCAGTCGACGCTGCCGATGGCGCTGCTGGTCTTCTTCAAGCCGGACGAGAACGACTGGGGCGGGATCATGGCAGCGTCTACCGTGATGACCGTGCCGGTGCTCGTCTTCTTCGTACTCGTACAGCGACGTCTGGTCTCCGGACTCGGCGGCGCGGTGAAGGACTGACGCGATGACCTCCGCAGAGAGCTCCACATCGACCTCCACAGAGACCTCTACGCCGACTTCCACGGATCTGATTCCGGCGCCGCGAACTGTCGACGGTCCGTACCGCACCCCCTTCGTTTTCGGTACCGGTACCGCACTCGCCGCGGCTCCCGGCACGGAGAGCGTCGCCCGCTGGCTCCGTACGGTCGTGGGCACCGCCCTCGGCCGCGATCTGCCCCCGGGTGCGGCCGGAGCCGACCACACCATCACGCTGCTGATCGATCCGTCCCTGGCGCCCGAGGCCTACCGCCTCACGGTCTCGTCGGCCGTCGAGATCGTGGGCGGCAGCTCCACCGGGGTGTTCTGGGGAGCCCAGACGCTGCGTCAACTCCTCGGTCCTGATGCGCACCGACGGGCGTGCCCGGACCCGGAAGCCTGGCGAGGCGTCCCGCACCAGGTCATCGAGGACAGCCCCCGCTTCCCCTGGCGCGGCCTCATGCTCGACGTCTCACGGCACTTCCTGCCCAAGGACGACGTCCTGCGCCACCTCGACCTCCTCGCCGCCCACAAGCTCAACGTCTTCCACTTCCACCTCACCGACGACCAGGGCTGGCGCATCGAGATCAAGCGCCATCCGAGGCTGACGGAAGTCGGTGCCTGGCGGGAACGCACCAAATACGGCCACCGCGCCTCCGCGCTCTGGGACGAGAGGCCGCACGGCGGTTACTACACGCAGGACGACATCCGCGAAATCGTCGCGTACGCCGCCGAACGGCATATCACCGTCGTCCCCGAGATCGACATCCCCGGCCACTCGCAGGCCGCCATCGCCGCGTATCCGGAACTGGGCAATACCGACGTCATCGACACAACCACCCTCTCCGTCTGGGACAACTGGGGTATCAACCCGAACGTACTCGCCCCCACTGACAACACCCTCCGTTTCTACGAGGGCGTCTTCGAAGAGCTCCTCGGCCTCTTCCCCGCCACCTTCATCCACATCGGCGGCGACGAGTGCCTGAAGGACCAGTGGAAGGCCTCTCCGGCCGCCCAGGCCCGTATCAAGGAACTCGGCCTGGCCGACGAGGACGAACTCCAGTCCTGGTTCATCAGGCACTTCGACAGCTGGCTCGCCGACCGCGGCCGCCGTCTCATCGGCTGGGACGAGATCCTCGAGGGCGGCCTCGCCCCGGGCGCCGCCGTCTCCTCATGGCGTGGATACGCCGGCGGCATCGCCGCGGCCGAAGCAGGACACGACGTCGTCATGTGCCCCGAGCAGCAGGTGTACTTGGACCACCGCCAGCACGGCGGCCCCGACGAGCCGATGCCCATCGGCTACGTACGCACCCTCGAAGATGTCTACCGCTTCGAGCCCGTGCCGCCGTCCCTGTCGCCCGAGGCCGCCGCGCACATCCTCGGCACCCAGGCCAACGTCTGGACCGAGGTGATGCAGGACCGTTCCCGCGTCGACTACCAGGTCTTCCCGCGGCTCGCCGCCTTCGCCGAGGTCGCCTGGTCCGCACTCCCTGCGCCCGCCGAGCGCGACTTCGCGGACTTCGAGCGGCGAATGACCGCCCACTACGCGCGCCTTGACGCGCTCGGCGTCGATTACCGCCCGCCCGGCGGCCCGTTGCCGTGGCAGAAGCGACCCGGCGTGATCGGACGCCCGATCGAGGGTGCGCCCCCAAACGTGTGAGCCCGGGGTAAAGCTGTGTGTCCTGCGCCGCAGAGCCTGGGACCGTGGAAGCCCGTAAGGAATAAGTCGTACAAGGCTCTCCGAAGAGTGGCAATCCGCACGTGGCGGCGATGGTGTTGCAAATCGGACCATCGTCACGAGTGGGTGCATCCGGTACGGATGTGCCCTTCGCGGACCCTCTCGTCGGTCGGCTCGGAAGATGTGCCAGAGTTGCCACGTCCGGGCTGTGAGCACGTACGGTACGGCAACACAGGCGGGACAGCCGGGACACCGGGAAGGGGCAGCTGGGTGACCACGCACGCACCGCAGGCGGCGCAGTCGGTGACGCTGCCGGCCTCGCTCGACGAGGCCGTGGCGGCGCTCGACGCCGTGCCCGCCGCCGTGCCCGTCGCCGGCGGTACGGACCTCATGGCCGCCGTCAACAAGGGCCAACTCCGCCCCGCGGGCCTCGTCGGCCTCGGCCGTATCAGCGAGATCCGCGGCTGGCGCTACATGGACGGGCACGCGCTGCTCGGCGCCGGACTCACCCACGCCCGGATGGGACGGCCCGACTTCGCGGCTCTCATCCCCGCGCTGGCCGCGTCCGCGCGCGCCGCGGGCCCGCCCCAGATCCGTAACGCGGGCACGCTCGGCGGCAATATCGCCACCGCCGCCCCCACCGGCGACACCCTGCCCGTACTGGCCGCCCTCGAGGCGGACCTGGTGATCGCGGGACCCGGCGGCGCACGCCGCGAGATCCCCGTCTCCCATCTGCTGGCCGGCCGCGAGATGCTCGCCCCCGCGGAACTCATCGGATTCGTCCGCGTACCCCTGCTGCACGCCCCGCAGGTCTTCCTGAAGGCGACCGGCCGGACCGGACCCGGCCGCGCCACGGCATCCGTCGCCGTCGTCCTCGACCCGGCGCGGCGCGGGGTGCGCTGCGCGGTGGGTGCGATCGCGCCGATGCCGCTGCGGCCGCTGGAGGCGGAGCGCTGGATCGCGTCGCTGATCGACTGGGACGGCGAGCGGGGCCTGGCGACCGAGGCGCTGGCGGCCTTCGGCGAGTACGTCGCGGCGGCGTGCATCCCGGATCCGGCCCCGGCCGCGCAGGGCGAGGAGCCGCCCGCGCTGCCACCCGCCGTACTGCATCTGCGGCGCACGGTCGCCGCGCTGGCCCGACGTGCACTGGGGAGGGCGCTGTCGTGAGCAATGAGGAAAATCCGCACGAACTGCCGCACGAGCTCCCGCCGGAGCAGGGCGGCTGGCAGCCGATTCCGCACGGCGGCGAGTACGACGCCGAGGCCACGGCCTTCCTGCAGCTGCCGCCCGAGGGCGCGCTGGACGCTGCGCCGCTCGAGGCGCCGGGCCATGGCTACGTACCGCCGATGATCACGCCACTGACGCCGGCCGACGCGACGGATCCGGCGGCGACGGGCACCTGGGCCGCGCATCAGGCGGACGGGGAGCCGGCCGCGGTGCGGTGGCCGGAACCGGCTTCCGGGTACACAGGGCCCGCCGACCCGCACGCCACGGGCCAGTGGACCTTCAACGAGACCGAGCCGGTCCAGGCCGCCTCGGAGCTGACCGGCCAGTGGACGATTCCGGTGGCGGGCGGCGACCTGCCGGAGGAGTCGGGCGAGTTCACCACGACGGCGCTGCAGTCCCAGTGGGCCGATACGGCCCCCGCGACGCTGCCGGGCGGTGCGACAGCCCCGTGGGCGCCCTCGCCCGACGCCCCGGCGACGCTTCCGGGCGGAGCGCCCGCGCCGTGGGCGACAGCACAGGAGCCCGCGGCGGTGGAGGAGACTTCGGCGGCGGAGGGGCCGGCCGAGCCCGAAGGAGCCTCCGAGGAGACCGCCGCAGCCCCTGAGGATGCCGCTGCGGAAGCTCCTGCGGAGAGCCCCGAGGAGGAACCCCTCCCCACCTCCTCCACCGGCAGCGACGAGCACCCGCCCACCTCCTACGTCCTGCGGGTCAACGGCACCGACCGCCCCGTCACCGACGCCTGGATCGGCGAATCCCTGCTCTACGTACTGCGCGAACGCCTCGGTCTCGCGGGCGCCAAGGACGGCTGCTCGCAGGGCGAGTGCGGCGCGTGCAACGTCCAGGTCGACGGCCGTCTCGTCGCCTCCTGCCTGGTCCCCGCGGCGACCGCGGCGGGCTCCGAGGTGCGTACGGTCGAAGGCCTCGCCACCGACGGCGAACCCTCCGACGTCCAGCGCGCTCTGGCGGCCTGTGGCGCGGTCCAGTGCGGTTTCTGCATCCCCGGCATGGCCATGACCCTCCACGACCTCCTCGAGGGCAACCACGCCCCCACCGAGCTCGAGACGCGGCAGGCCCTGTGCGGCAACCTGTGCCGCTGCTCCGGCTACCGGGGCGTCCTCGATGCCGTACGCGAAGTGGTCGCCGAGCGCGGAGCGAGCGCCGTGGCCGCGGCGGAGGCGAGTGAGGAAGCCCGCATCCCGCACCAGGCGCCCCCCGGTGCAGGTAGTGTGCAGCTCCACCCGCACGACGGAGGCATGGCGTGAGCAACGACGCGGCCACCACTGCGACGCCCCAGGCGGTCGACGGCCCTCAGCCGCAGCCGCCCGCCCTCGGCCTCGGCGCTTCCCTCCCGCCGGCCGATGCCCGCGCCAAGACCGAGGGCACGTTTCCGTACGCCGCCGACCTGTGGGCCGAGGGCCTGCTGTGGGCGGCGATCCTGCGCTCCCCGCACCCGCACGCCCGTATCGGCTCGATCGACACCTCGGCGGCGCTGGACATGCCGGGAGTGCGGGCAGTAGTCACCCACGAGGACATTCCGGGTGATTCGTCGTACGGCAGGCGGATCGCCGACCGTCCTGTCTTCGCCTCCGAACTGGTCCGCCACCACGGCGAGGCGATCGCGGCGGTCGCGGCCGACCACCCCGACACGGCCCGCCTCGCGGCGGCGGCGATCGCGGTCGAGTACGAACTCCTCGAACCGGTCACCGACCCGGAGAAGGCCTTCGCCGCCGACCCACTGCACCCCGACGGCAATCTGATCCGTCACATCCCGCTCCGCTACGGCGACCCCGATGTGGCGGGTGAGGTGATCGTCGAGGGCCTCTACCGCATCGGCCGCCAGGACCCGGCCCCGATCGGCGCCGAGGCCGGCCTGGCCGTCCCACGCCCGGACGGCGGCGTGGAGCTGTACGTCGCCTCGACCGACCCCCACACGGACCGCGATCTGGCGGCGGCGTGCTTCGGCCTGGAGCCGGACCGGGTGAAGGTCGTCGTCACGGGCGTCCCGGGCGCGACGGGCGACCGCGAGGACCCCGGCTTCCAACTCCCGCTCGGCCTGCTGGCGTTGAAGACGGGCTGCCCGGTCAAGCTGACGGCGACCCGCGAGGAGTCCTTCCTCGGCCACGCCCACCGCCACCCCACGCTGCTGCGCTACCGCCACCACGCGGACGCGGAGGGCCACCTGATCAAGGTCGAGGCCCAACTGCTGCTGGACGCAGGCGCGTACGCCGATGCCTCCTCCGAATCACTCGCGGCCGCGGTCGCCTTCGCCTGCGGCCCGTACGTCGTCCCGCACGCCTTCATCGAGGGCTGGGCGGTCCGTACGAACAACCCTCCCTCGGGCCATGTGCGCGGCGAGGGAGCGATGCAGGTGTGCGCGGCCTACGAGGCCCAGATGGACAAACTGTCCGCGAAGCTCGGCCTCGACCCCACCGAACTCCGCCTCCGCAACGCCCTTGCCACCGGCGACATCCTCCCCACCGGCCAGACGGTCACCTGCCCCGCGCCTGTCGCGGAACTCCTGCACGCCGTACGGGACTTCCCGCTCCCCGACCTTCCCAAGGACTCACCGGAGAACGACTGGCTGCTCCCGGGCGGCCCGGAGGGCGCGGGCGAACCGGGAGCGATCCGCCGCGGCGTCGGCTACGCACTGGGCATGGTCCACATGCTCGGCGCGGAAGGCACCGACGAAGTCTCCACAGCCACGGTCAAGGTCCACGACGGAATCGCGACCGTCATCTGCGCGGCAGTGGAAACGGGCCAGGGCTTCGCCACGCTCGCCCGCCAGATCGTCCAGGAGACGCTGGGCATCGAAGAGGTCCGCGTGGCCTCGGTCGACACGGACCAGCCCCCGGCGGGCCCGGCGGCCCACGGCCGCCACACGTGGGTCTCGGGCGGCGCGGTCGAGAGGGCCGCGAAGATGGTCCGCACCCAGCTTCTGCAGCCTCTGGCCCACAAGTTCGGCATGTCCACGGAGCTGCTCCAGATCACCGACGGCAAGATCACGTCGTACGACGGTGTCCTCTCGACCACCGTCACGGAGGCGATGGACGGCAAGGAGCTGTGGGCAACGGCCCAGTGCCGCCCCCATCCGACCGAACCTCTCGACGACTCGGGCCAGGGAGACGCTTTCGTGGGCCTCGCCTTCTGCGCGATCCGCGCGGTGGTGGACGTCGACATCGAACTGGGCTCGGTCCGCGTGGTCGAAATGGCGGTGGCCCAGGACGTGGGCCGCGTCCTGAACCCGGCCCAGCTGAACGCCCGCATCGAAGCGGGCGTCACCCAGGGCGTCGGCACGGCCCTGACGGAAAACCTCCGCACGGCCCGCGGCCTGGTCCGCCACCCGGACCTGACGGGCTACGCACTCCCGACATCTCTTGACGCTCCGGACATTCGCATCGTGAAACTGGTCGAGGAGCGGGACGTGGTGGCCCCCTTCGGAGCGAAGCCGGCGAGCGCGGCCCCGGTGGTGACCTCCCCGGCGGCGGTGGCATCGGCGGTACGCGCGGCAACGGGGCGCCCGATCAACAGGCTGCCGATAAGGCCTCAGGCCGCCGTGGCCGTCCCCAACTCGTAACTGTGTGACGCTCATTGCACCTGCAATCCAGGGGTGCGCGGTGTCAGTGTTGCTCGGTACTGTGATCCCTGTAGACGTGTGTAAACGGGGAGGCGTTCGTGGCGGAGGACAACGGGTCAGGGGCGGCAGCGGTTGCGGGGGCGTTCGGAGCGGTTCCGTTTTTCGGGGCTGCCGGGGCGGTGGCTGCGGCCGCGCAGAATCTGCTTGTCGAGCTCAGCGAGATGGACAACTTCAAGAATCGGGTCGACGAGCTCTTGAAGGAGCTCAACAAGTCTCCGGCCGCTCACAACAAGGTTGCCGAGGACCGGTTGACGCAGAGCAACTTGGGTGGCGCCGGCTTCAAGGAAGCCGAGTTCCTGCACGCGTCGTACAACCTCGTCCACGACGAGCTTGAGAACCTCTCCAAGGTGCTTGGCCTGCAGATCGAGAGCATGCAGTTGGCTATTCGTGCCTCGCAGACGGGGTACGGCAAGATCGACGACGACATCAAAGAGCGCATGCGTCGGTTGAACGCGGAGATCGCCGAGCACTACGACAGGGATCGGGACCCGAACGCGGGCGTGAGTGACAAGAGCCACGGGGTACCGAAGAGTCAGCCTACTCACGCCGAAGCTGCTGGACAGGCCCAGGTCTCATGAGTAACAGACCAATTATTACGGGGGTGATGCACAATGGGTGAATCGAACGGGAAGAAGCCGACTCCAGGGAAGACGCCCTTCGACTCCATGTCCCAGGAGCAGCTGTTCGCGCTGCTCTCGCCTGCCAACAAGGAAACGGCGCAGACCCTCGCCGAGAAGCTGGCCAAGGCGTCGGAAGCCATCCACGACATCGGCGAGGACCTCAAGATCCGCGTTCCGCTCGTGAAGTGGGAGGGCGAGGGTGCCGATGCGTTCAAGGCGTGGGCCGGTCAGACGGCGAAGGCCACCTTGCTCCTGGGGGATTATGCGGAGGAGGCCGGCAAGTGGATGACCGACGTCGCCCAGGCCATTGCCGAGGCGCACAGCGGGCTCGATGAGCTGAAGACCAGTGCAGCGACCGCACAGTCCAACTACAGCGACGCCAAGAAGACGCACAACGCGGCTGTTCACGATCCGGGCGCTGGCAAGAGCGCTGTGAAGGACGCCAAATCGGACATGGACCTTGCACACTCGACCATGCAGGCGGCTCGGATCAGCAGCGTGCAGAGGCTGACAAAGCTCAGCCAGACCTACACGCAGTCCGGGGAGCAGATAAACAAGCTCCAGCCTCCGACCTTTCCGCCCCCGGCGATGCAGCTGGGTGACTCTTGGCGGAGCTCCAAGAGCGGTTATGGCTATGGGGAGTTCCAGGGTTCGGCCCGTAGTACCGGGGCAGGTACCACCCGCTCTGGCGTATCAGAGAGCTCCGAAACTCGCTCCGTAGCTGTGGGCAAGCCCCAGAGCGATGGCGAGACGTCACCGGCGTCAGTCGCCCGTCCGGAGCGCCCGGTGGGCATGGAGATCGACAGCGTGGCGACGCTGCCTGAGACTCACACGGCGCCGCCCCCCGCAACGACCATCAACGTTCCACCGGTTGGTCGGCCCGAAGGCTCGGGACCCGTGCTGCCCGGGATGATCCCACCCACGTTCCGGGGCAGCAAGACAGGCCTGCCCAGTGCTAGTTCGCCCGGCAGGACGCTTCCCAGTACGAGGGGTGTCGTGCCGCCTGGACGGGCGGGAATCAACTCGCGAATGCCGCGTGATGGCATCGCCGGTGGCCGTCCCGTCGTACCGAACACGGGCCGTCCCGCTGGTGGGATTCCCCGTGGCACGGTGATCGGCAATGAAAACACCACTGCCCGCGGACCAATGGGCCGCGGCGGCATGCCGGGTATGCATGGCGGCGGTCCCATGGGAGGCGCGGGCCAGAGTGGCATCTCTGGTGGGCGTCGCCTGGCATCCGAGACGGGTGGGGTTGTCGGAGGCCGACCTGGCCAGCCCGGGAAGAATAGCGCTCGGCCCTTCACGCCTGGTGGTTCAGGCCTGGTGCGAGGCACGAACCCGAACCCCTCCACTGATGGCGCGCACCCCGGACAGGGAGGCCGCGCCGGAGCGATCCCTCCGGGCACGCACGGTGCCAACTCTCGTCGTGATGAACAGAGCGGCGAGCGCCCGGACTACCTGTCGGAGGACGAAGAGACCTGGCAGCAGGGAAGCCGACGCGTAGTGCCCCCGGTCATCGACTGACCCCGCAGAGAAACAGGCCAAGGGAAGCAGATGCCTACCAGCACTATTGGAAATAGCCACCGCCGGACCGTCATGTCGGGGGTGCTGGGACTGCTGCTGGTGGGCATCGCGGCCACTCCGGCGCATGCGGACACCGTTCGTTCGCGTCAGTGGCATCTCGACGCCATGAAGGCTGATGAAATCTGGAAGACCAGCACCGGCAAGGGGATTACGGTCGCCGTCATTGACTCCGGTGTCGATGACACGTTGTCTGACCTCAAGGGACAGGTACTGAAAGGGAAGAACTACTCCCATATGTCCGGCGATGAGAACAACGACATCGCCGACCATGGGACGGGGATCGCCACACTGATCGCGGGAACCGGAGGTCGGGGACCGACTACCGGCTCCTTCGGCTTGGCGCCCGGCGTCAAGATCCTCCCTATCCGAATGCCTTACGCAGATGAGAAGTTCGGCCCCGGGGACCCTCGCAAGGAATACGCTCAAAAGATGAGCGAGGCGATCCGGTACGCCGCTGACTCGCCCGCCCAGATCGTCAACATTTCGATGGGTCAGCGTGAATCGGGATCTGATGAACTCACGCAAGCGGTCAAGTATGCGCTGGAAAAGAACAAGCTGATCTTCGCCGCTGTGGGCAACACAGCAGATGAGGGCAACGCGCCGGAATACCCTGCGGCGACTCCCGGTGTGGTCGGGATTGGTGGGGTGGATAAGACGCTGAATTGGTGGAATAAGTCGCAGACCGGCACTCAAGTCGACTTCGTGGCGCCTGCTGTGAAGACTCTCGCGGCGTGCAGTCCCACCCTGCTGTGCGACGGTGACGGCACCAGCAACGCAACCGCCCTAGCATCTGCCTCGGCGGCGCTGGTCTGGTCCAAGCATCGGGACTGGACGAACAACCAGATCCTCAGGGTCCTGCTTAACACGGCCGGCAGTGCCGCGAACGGTGCGAAGCGCACCGACTTCATCGGCTACGGCGGAGTCCGTCCCCGTGTTGCCTTGAAGACCCCCGGCGACCCCGGCCCCGCCGACGAGTACCCCCTTCCGGACCTCGCGGCCGCTGCCCCCAAGTCACCTTCCCCGGACGCCTCCAAGGCCAAGGGCGGCACCGGGACCGACAAGAGCCAGCCCGGTGCCCCGGCGTCCGCGTCCAAGGACGACAGCAACACCGGCCTCTTCATCGCACTCGGCATCGGCGCGGCTGTCCTCATTGGCGCGGCAGTCGCCATCCCCGTCATTCGCTCCCGCCGGCGCAGCACGGCTGTCCCGTCGGCTCCGCCCTTCCCGCCCAACGCTAATCAACAGCAGCTGCAGTACCCGGCCTACGGCCCGCCGCCGGCCAGCCCGAGCCAGAACCCGCCGTACCCGGGTCCGCCCGGACCCGGTCAGCCTTGAATTTCATGCTCAGGGAGATCACGCGTCACCGTCAGCCTTCAGTCCGGTAGTCACCGGCACTCAGAAACGGGGGATCGATGTCGTTCGACGAGGAATGGGCCAGTGCACGAGCCGACGCGCCAGCGAGCGTCTCTATGCGTCTCAATCAGGTGGATCCAGGAGGTGGCCCTACCCCGGAAGGCGACCTGAGGGTCGACCAAGGGGACTTGGCTGCTATTGGCGACGAGGCGTTCAAACTCTACCAGCGGTTGGACATGGACGGTGATCATGCCAAAGGGAGCAGTAGCGAAGCCGCCGCCTCCTTGAAGCCGGACTTCGCGCTCGGCGCCGCTCTGTCGACCGTAACTGACAAGTGGGGTGATCAGGTCAACACGTTGTTGGAGGCGTGCGCACACATATCCAACCACTTGGACTACTCGAAAAAGGCGCACGCGGGCAACGAGTACTACATCGCTACTGGGTTCAAGTATTCATTTGCAGACTTGGAAAAGGGCTTCGAGGACGGAGCGCAGCGCTAATGGATCTGGACGCACTCCGTTTCGGAAATTTCTCCAAGCTCGGCACTGCCGTTGCTGACTGGTCGACCATGATCACCAAGCTTGAGCAGCTCAAGTCTGAAGCGGTTGATCAACTCGACGGGCGTTCGAAGAAGGCTGATTGGAAAGGCATAAACGCCACTGTCACACAGAGCTTCATCACCAAGACTGCCAAGGAATTTGGTGATGCGGTGACTGAGGCGACCACTATCCGCAACATCCTCCGCGACACTCACAGTGAGCTTTCTGATTGGCAGGAGAAGCTCAACGAGGCCATTAGCCACGGCCTGAAGAAGAATCTGACGGTCGTTGGTACAGGCAATGGCGGCTTCACGGTTACGATGAACATCCACCCCGACCGTGCGGCCAAGGGGACCACCCTCCCTGATCACAGCCCCGCTGATGCCGAGAACCTCCGGGACGAAGTGCAGCGGATCATGAAAAAGGCGACCGAGAGCGACAATACCGCGGCGCAAGCTCTGCTCGTGATTGTCGACCAGACTCCATATGGCTTCTCTGATGCCTCCTACAAGGATCGTGACACCGCGGCCAAGGCAATCAAGGATGCCGAGCATTACGCGGAGCTCATCAAGAAAAAGGGGGACGATATGTCTCCCGAGGAATTTGATGAGCTGAACCGGCAGTTGGCGGCGTACAAGAACGATCGCCTCTTCCAGGAGAAGTTCGCCACGACGCTCGGCGCGCGCGGCATGCTGGACTTCTGGGCCGACCTCTCCGACCCGTCGGACGGAGGGGATCTGCAGCGCGCCCGCCACGATCAACTCGGCGACTTCCAGAAGAACGTCAGTCTCACGATTGCTGGTGCGACGCAGTCCGACAGTTCCGCAATGCACGCTTGGGAGCGGGATATGGTCAATCTCGGCCATGAGCAGATCAAGACGCGAGGAGCCAACGTCTATGGCTTCCAGCTGATGAGTAACTTCATGCGGGTCGGGAACTATGACGACAAGTTCCTTAACGACTATGGCAATGCCCTGGTCGACACCGAGAAAAAGATGAAGCTCCCGCGGAACTACTGGCAGGGCATGGGCGGACCGCCGATGCCGAAAATGAACTTCATGGGCGAGGACTTCGGCCGCGATCCGATGACGGGCTTCATGACGGCCCTATCCAACAGCCCTGACGCGTCCACCGAGTTCTTCAACGCAACTCAGCCCCAGGACAACGCGCAGTACGTGCTCAAGGACCGGGAAGTCTTTGACGACACACCGCTGAACGACAAGGATTCCAATCAGTCCCGGGAAGCAACTGGAAAGGCGCTGGTCGCCGCCGCCACCGGCGTCAGCCCCAATGATCTGAACGCCCGCCCCGTCGCGCACAGCCCCGAGCACCGCGAGGTGCTCGAGCGCTCGCTGAAGTACATCTCCGAAGCAGGGAACGACTTTCCCTCCGAGATGCGCGACGACATGGCCACCGTCCTGGTCAACCACGGCGACGAGGTGCACCACACTGCCAGTGCACTGGCCGATGACCCGAACGACCCCAAGCTGCTTGACCGCCATCAGCTGATGGAGGTCTCCAAGCAGATTTCCCGCAGCCAGGATGCGTACGGCATTCTGAACGAGGGCCTCAATCAAGAGATGTTGCGGGACATCCACGGCGACCACACCAGTGACCCGAAGGAGACACTGCAGCGGGCCGGCCAGACCGTCGGGTTCCTGGAGGAGGCCCGCTACCAGGCCTTGAAGACGGACAAAGCTGACCCCAGCTGGAACGCGAAGTGGCTCTACCATGGCTTCGGCGGCGCGGTGAACTTCATTCCCGTCGTTGGTGACGCCGCTCAGCGCGGTGTCGATGCCCTGGCCTACCAGTGGCAGCTGGATGAGCAGGCGCGCATCAACGACGAGATCGCGCGGCAGAACGGCAGTACCTTCACCGCGCGAGAGCACCAGCTGCAGGCTCTCGCCGACCAATGGGCCAAGGCCAACCCCAACAACGCGAACAACCGTTACACGCTGACGAACGAAATCAACACCGCCGCGTTCAACGGAAATGACCGAGCCCAAGGCCTGGCTGGTGACCAGTGACGGGGCTCGGTGCCGTGCCCAAGGGCGGTGCTTTGCTTGTCGGCGCCACCCTGCTGGCAGCCCTGGCGGGCTGCGGAGAGTCCCGGGACTACGCGGTCCCGAACAAGGCCTGTGGGGTCTCGGTGGATGCCGGTCTGCTTGCTCCGCTGCTGCCGAAGGGCGACAAGCTGCAGGTGAAGGACACCGACCAAGGTTCCGAGAGCCCACGCTGTCGACTGCTCGTGGACAATCGGTTGGCGGTGGATCTGCGAGGTGACGTGGTCCCTGCGGACACGGATCCCATCCAGGCCAACAGCCAGGGCCTGGCGCGCCTCGGTAACCCCGCGAAGGCCGATATCGGGGACGATGCGCGGATCGCGGACCGGGGAGCGATGTCAGTCGGCGCGTGCACGTACAAAGGGGTAAGACGGAAGCTCGCTGTGGAGGTGGAGCTGAAGGGGGAAGTGCCCGACGACACGCAGGAGCGCCGTCGGATGCTGTCCGACTTCCTGAAGTCCTATCTTCCAGAGGCACTTCAAGCGCAGGGCTGCACCGAATGACGTGCAGCCATGGGGCTGGGTAGAAGGGTCAATGTTGGGAAGATCAACATGGGTCGGGAAGCAGAATCTCAGACACCGAAGCCGTCGATCCAGTCTCCACCGAAGGCGAGCCGGACCTGTATCCGGCCTGCCGCTACGTGGTGGCCCCGTTCGGGGCGAAGCCGGCGAGCGCGGCCCCGGTGGTGACTTCCCCGGCGGCGGTGGCTTCGGCGGTACGCGCGGCAACGGGGAGGCCGGTCAACAGGCTCCCGATCAGGCCTCAGGCGGCCGTGGCTGTTCCCAACTCGTGACCGTGTGAAGCGCATTGCACCTGCAATCCAAGGGTGCGCACTGTCACTGAGGCTCGGTACAGTGATCCCTGTAGACGTGTGTAAACGGGGAGGCGTTCGTGGCACAGGACGACGGGACGGGGCGACCGGTGTACGGCCCGCCGGTACCGAAACCACCAAGCGAGATGGAAACGCTGTGGAGGGTCAACCCACAGCAGGCCATGTTGGTCGAGGCGGAGACGCTGACGACGTTCCGCAAGAAGGCGGACGACATCCTGACCAAGCTGCTGGGGTCTCAGGCTTCGCCGAAGCAGCTGGCCGACGAGAAGATGGTGCGTGAGGAACTGGGCGGGGGTCAGGGCGCGTTCATCGAGGCGCAGGAGCTCTTCGGCGCGTACGAGAGCGTAGTGACCCAGCTGAAGCAGCTTTCTAAGATGCTCTCGGACTCTGTTGACGGTCTGAGCATCGCGGTCCAGGCTTCTCAGTCCGGTTACGAGGAGATGGACGACGACGTCAAGAGGCGCATGCGTGCGCTGAACCGGGACACCACCCGGTGGGCGCAGGACCACACCAAGGACGAGGCGGGCGGCGGGTACTGATGCTGCCGACGGAGTGCAACGGGGGAGAGGGGTGATGGCACGTGGGTAGCGGTGCCAAGGGCAACAGCGGTGGCGTGAAGACCGACTTTGAGAGCATGTCCCATGACGAACTCTGGGCGTGGTTGACGCCTTCGAGTAGCGGGACGGTCCAGGGCATTTCCGACAGGCTCAGGGAGGCCTCGGCAGCGCTCGAAAAGCTTGCTGGGGACCTCACCAAGCATATGGAGGATGTGCATTGGCAGGGGGAGGCAGGAACTTCCTTCACCAACTGGGGCGGGGACACGGCCAATTCCACTAGGCGACTGGCGAAGTATAGTTACGATTCGGCCCATTGGCTTTCGCTCGCCTCGACGGCCATCGCCCATGCCCACAGCGCCATGCCTGAGAGCCTGGGCACCGCGAAGGCCACTGCCGATGCCGCACGGAAGTTCCACAACGACCCCGATTCGGGGCCGATTGGGTCGAGCGCGCGGGCGACTATCAACAAGTTCCAGCCGCCACCGGACGAGAACGGGAAGGTTTCTCCTGAAGCCTTGGCGGTGGCGAGCGACGCGAGGAGACAGGCTCACCGGGACGCTATCCAGAATATGAGGAACTTGGCTGGGTCGTACACGGAGAGCGCCAGCCAGATGAATGCGCTGCCGGTGCCGACGTTTCCGGCACCGCCGGATCGTTTTGTGCCTGAGGCTCCTGCCAAGAGCTCGGCGTCGGTGAGCTCTCAAGGGCGGAGCCGTGACCAGATCGTCCGTACGTCCTCTTCGGATGGCGGTCCGCATTCAACGTCTTCGGATCCTTCTCAGCAAGTAACGCCTGCGGAAAGGCATGCGCAGATCCAGCCGGAGCGGCCCACCCACCTGGGGATCGACAGCGTGGACACGCTGCCACCGCAGACCCAACTTCCTCCGGTGACTCCCACTGTCCCCCCTGCGGGAAGGCCTGATGCGCCGGGCCCCGTACTGCCGGGAGTGATCCCGCCTACTTTCGGCGGCGGCAAGACCGGTGTGCCTGGTGGTGGCGGGCCCGGAGGAAAGACTCTTCCCAGTGCTCGCGGCATTGTGCCTCCCGGGCAGGGAGGCCTCGCCTCGAGGTTCCCGCGTGAGAACGGCATCCTCGGTGGCCGACCTGTGGCGCCGAACACGGGCCGTCCCACTGGTGGGATTCCCCGCGGCACGGTGATCGGCCATGAAGGGACGGCCAATACCCGCGGGCCGATGGGCCGCGGGATGCCCGGATTGCACGGCGGCGGACCCATGGGCGGTGCTGGCCAAAACGGCATCTCCGGCGGGCGTCGCTTGGCGTCCGAGGTGGGCGGCGTGGTCGGCGGCCGACCTCAGCAGCCCGGGCAGAACAGCGCCCGACCTTTCACGCCCGGAGGCTCCGGCCTGGTCCGAGGTGCGAACCCGACCTCGACCGATAGCGCGCATCCCGGACAGGCGGGCCGGCCCGGAGCGGTCCATCCGGGGTCGACTGGCAGTAACTCGCACCGTGATGATCGAAACGGTCGGCGCCCGGACTATCTCTCGGAAGACGAAGAGACCTGGCAGCAGGGCAGCCGCCGCGTAGTCCCGCCGGTTATCGACTGACTCCCCCACGAAATAGGTCAAAGGAAGCAGATGTCTACCAGCAGAAATCGATCGCGTCGGCGCAGGGCTGTTGTTGCGACGTCGCTGGGCCTACTGCTGGTGGGCTCTGCCGCCGCACCCGCGCAGGCGGATTCGACGCGCTCCACGCAATGGCATCTGGATGCCATGCACGCTGAGGAGATGTGGAAGGTCAGCACGGGCAAGGGCGTCACGGTGGCCGTCATTGACACTGGTGTTGATGCAACGCACCCAGACCTGCAAGGCCAGATCCTCAAGGGTAAGGACTACACATCCGAGCAGTCGGGCAACGAGCGGACCGACCCAGATGGCCACGGAACTTCCATGGCCGGCATCATCGCCGGCACTGGGAAGAGGGACGGCGGTCAGGGAGCCTTCGGGTTGGCTCCGGGAGCCAAAATCCTCCCCATCCGCTTCACGGATACGGACCTCTCGGGGAGTCGGCAGGACCAGGCCGACGACTTCCAAAAGCCCATAAGTGAAACCATCCGCTTCGCGGCTGACCATGGCGCCAAGGTCATCAACATCTCCCAAGGCGTCATCCACGGATCGCCCGAGTTGACGAGTGCTGTGAAGTACGCCCTAGACAAGGGGGCCCTCATCTTTGCCGCGGTCGGCAACCAGGGTGACACTGACATCGAATTTCCTGCTGCCACGCCAGGCGTCGTGGGCATCGGAGCGACCGGCAAGGACGCCAAGAAGATTGACGTGTCTCAGCACGGTCCGCTGGTTGACCTTGTGGGGCCGGGCCAGGACATCGTCGCGCCCTGCACGAGCGAGACGCGTCTCTGCAAGAGCACCGGCACAAGTGATGCGACCGCTCTCGCCTCTGCCTCCGCGGCACTCATCTGGTCGCAGCACCCGGAGTGGACCAACAACCAGGTTCTGCGGGTGATGTTGAACACGGCCGGCGGCCCCACGGACGGGGCGAAGCGCAACGATTTCATCGGCTACGGAGCATTGCGCCCCCGAATCGCACTGAAGACCCCGGGGGACCCGGGTCCCGCCGACGAGTACCCGCTGCCGGACCTCGCGGCCGCCGCACCCCAGTCGCCTTCGTCGCAGCCCTCCAAGGCTGCCGCAGGCGGGGCCGAGTCCGACAAGAAGCAGTCCGACACCGCCGCGCCCGCAGCCAACAGCGACGACAGCAACACCGTCCTCTGGATCGCCCTCGGCGTCGGCGCTGCCGCCCTCATCGGTGCCGCTGTCGCTGTCCCCGCCATCCGCTCCCGTCGCCGCACCGCCTGACGGGACGGTGGCCTGCGGTCATGGAACGCATGGTCCCGACCTCGCGGTCGGGACCATGCACGTAGTCCTTGGTCTGGGTCGCCTTGAGGTTGCGTGTGCTGAACGCGCCTGGCCTGTCGGCGACTTTGCCCCTCTTGCTTCGTCCTCTAGCCGACTTGATACCCCAACCTCCCTGGATGCACCGCACATTCGCATCGCGGAACCCTTGCCCGCTCAGCGGCGACCTCGGCCATACGCCCCGTAGCAAGGGCGGCTTGGTAACTGCCTCACAATCAGGTCTCAGACGGGTGCGTGATGTCCAACTCGTGGCGATGCGGCCCCCATTGCGTATGCAATCCGGAAGTGCGTAGCAACTCGCCCGCTCGCTACAGTGGCCTTGAAGCTGTTGAAGCTGTGGTACACGGGGAGGAAGCCTTGCTGCAAAGCGAGGGCGGGCCATGGGCCGCTCACAGAACTGCTGAGCCCTTCCCATCCGGAGCGCCGATGACTCTCTGTCGGCCACAGTCTCTGCATCTGGCCCGTGGTCGGTGTCAGGCCGTCCTGAGGCGGTGCCCGCCCAAGACGCTGTCAGCATTGAATTCGTGCTCAGCATGATCCCGTATCCACCAGCCTTCAGCCCGGTAACCACGGACACTCAGTAACGGGGAAGAACGATGTCGTTCGACGAGGAATGGGCCAGCGCACGCTCCGGTGCGACCAGCATGCGACTCAACCAGTTGCCTGCGGAGGGCGGGGGCGGGAGCAGCGGTGGAGCCTCGGATTACAAGGTCACGTCCAAGGACCTGCAGGCCATCGGCAACGAAGCCCAGGAGCTCTACCACGGCCTCGATACCGCCGCCTTCCACGCGGGGGCTCAGACCGGAACTGCCTCCACGAGCCTTGATCAGGACGGCTTCGCGACGGGCTCGGGCATGTGGACTGCCTGGGACAAGTGGCGTACGCAATCCGAGACGCTGCTGAGCGCATGCGCGCACATCCACAATCACCTCGAAGACACGGTGATCAGCCACACCAATCACGAGGAAGTGCTCGTCACCAACTTCACCATGTCCAAGATTTCCGAGCACTTCAGCTGAGGGGCGCGCAGATGCCGAGGTTCGATCAGGTTCTCCACGTCCGGCTCGGAAGCCTCAAAGAGGCAGTCACGGACTGGGGGGATACGTACGACAAGCTCGTAAAGCTGCAGGAGAAGGCCGAGAACGGGCTTCAGGCGAAGGCGGACAGGGCCGACTGGGAGGGCGAGAACGCTGGCGTTACTCGCCCTTTCGTGAAGAAGACCGCCAAGGAGTTCGCAGACGCCGCCAAGGTGGCGGACAGCATCCGGAACATCCTTCGGGACGCGCAGGCCGAGTTCAAGTCGGCAAAGGAAGACCTCGAGAGGCTGGTCGAAGAAGCACCGGGCAAGGGAATCCGTATCGATCCCCACGGCGTCGTCGGCTATCTGATTCACCCCGATCGCAGGAGCAAGAACTACGACGGGCCCGAGCCCAAGCAGGCCGACTTCGATGCGATGAGGTCTGCCATCAAGGCCGCCGTCGACAAGGCGAATGACGCCGATGATGTGGCATCTCGGGCTCTGCGCACGATCGTTGGTACGGACGAGAACAACTTCTCCGGCACCGAGTACGACAACCTCAAGGAAGCCTCGAAGGCGCAGGACGCCGAGGACGCCAAGGAGGCGGCGAAGCTCGTCAAGAAGGGCGACGACGCCACGCCAGAGGAGATCGACAAGCTCAATAAGTACTTCAAGGACAACAAGGACGACCCGTACTTCGCCGAGCGGTTTGCCGTCGAGGTGGGGGCGAAGGGCAACCTTGAGTACTGGGCGGACATGGGCGACGCGAGCGACGGAAACCGCCTCGGCATCGACCACCGTGACAAGCTGGCTGAGCTCCAGAAGAATTGGAGCATGACCCTGGCTACCGCCACGCACTCCACCAGCCCCGAGATGGAGCAGTGGAAGGCCGACATGATCAAGGCCGGCGGTGAGCCGATCCAGACGCGCGGCACGCATCCGTACGGCTTCCAGGTCATGAGCAACCTGATGCGCGTCGGGGACTACGACGACAAGTTCCTGCGCAACTACGGGAACTCGCTCGCCGTGATGGAGGACAAGATCACGCACGGCGGCTCCCATCCGCCGGGCCGGGCCTGGTACCAAACGCCGCAGAGCCACCTCAACTGGATCGGCGGCGGCGCGGGCCAGGACCCGATGTCCGGGTTCATGGAGGCGCTCGGCCACAACCCGAAGGCGTCGACCGACTTCTTCAACAGCGACATCGACCTCACGCCGGAGAACAGCAAGGACGACAAGAAGCTCAACGCGTTCGACTACTTCTCCAAGGACCGGGACTGGCCCGAAGAGCTCAATGACAAGGGCCATATGAGCAAGGAGCCGGGGTACGACTCCCTGGGCCATGCGCTGGAGTCCGCGACGACGGGCCACCCGTACGACGCCACGCCCGAGGGCCTCAAGGACGTCCGTACGGCTGAGAACGCCGAGGTCATGCAGAAGGTCGTGGAGTACTACAGCAGCGACCCGAAGCACATGCATGAGCAGCCGGGCATCGATGACAGCCTCGGCAAGATGGGCGCGGCGTACATCGACGAGTTGGACCGGTCGCTGGAGCAGGACAGCGACGAGATCATGGAGGAGAAGCGGAACTCCCCCTTCGGGAACAACGACAAGGTCGGCCACTCGCGATTCGGTGACAAGTTCGACACCGAACTGCTCTGGAAGCGAGGCGACGCGGTCAACTTCATGGGCATCGTGGCGCAGAGCGAGACTGGCCACGCCACCTTGTCCCAGGCCCAGATGTTGTACACGACGAGCGTCCTGGACGATGTCGGCCCCAAGCCTGGTTCGGACCTCTCGGACGACCGGAACCTCACAGATGCCAGGACCACCCTGCGGATCGGTAGTGAGGCGCAGGGCATCATGGACACGACGCGTATGGAGCAGATCGACAAGGATTACGAGAAGGACTCCGATGAGTACAAGAAGGCGGTCGGCAGGAACACGGAGTGGGTCAAGTTCGGTGTGGGCGCAGTCGCTGCGGGTGGCGTCGCGGCGCTGACCGGAGGAGCGGGCGGAGCGCTCGTTCCGCTGGCCACGGAAACCGTGGGCGGTGCCGTCGTGACATTCCTCGGCATGGAAGCCGACGACATCGGCGAGAAGTACGAGAAGGACGATCTCCTCAAGCAGAAGTCGGACGAACTCTCGGACGAGGCACTGCGCATGGGCAAGGAGAATTCCCTGTTGCCCGGCAAGGCATACGCAGGTGCTCCGGGTTGGAGCGACAAGGACGCCAACTACCTCGATGAGCAATTGGTAGAAAACGTCAGGAACGCGCGCAACAATGCGAAGGACAATTCTCTCCCCGACCCGTACGAGAAGCCGTGAACATGCGATACATGCTGAGAGTGCTCCTGGTGCCCGTCGTCGCCGTGGCGGTTACGGCGGGCTGTTCCTCCGACAACGGCAGCGGCGGGGGTAGGAAGGTTCAGGGTGATCCGGCCGACACAGTGTGTGGGGCCTTCGCGAAGGATGCCCCGGCCTCCGCCGCGCTCAAGGCGGTCGCGGGTGGCGGGAATTTCACCAGTGACCTTTCCGAGTCGGACAAGGTGCTCGATACCCTCCGCGAGGCTTCCCGTACGGAACAGAGCGGGAAAGCGCGCCCGCAGGGCATCCCCTTCTGCTGGTTGCTCCCGGCCAAGGGTGGGGAGGCAGGCGGCCTCCGTATCGAGTTCCGCGAGGCCTTGGAAGTTCCGGAGCGGGATGCCCGCCTGGAGAAGTCCGTCACCTACTTCTCCACCGGTGAGGCGGCGTCGTCGTCCGACACTCGTGCGTTGGTCTCCTTCAAGTGCCGCATGAAGGCGCCCGCTCACGAGATCGTCATCACTGCGGAGCTTCAAGGGTCTGGCGGGAACCAGGCCCCGGAGAAGAACATCAGGGCGAATCAGGTGACGGTGGCCAACGCCGCCGCGCGCAAGGTCGCCGCCGATCTGGGCTGCCAGAACGACACCAAGCTGGTGAATGGGGTGCCCAAGCCTTTGGCCTGAGGCAGCTCAAGGCGCCGGCGGTGCAGGCGGACTGCAGTTCCTGCACCGTCCTGGTTCCGGCGCGCGGAAGGCCCGGTCGCAGCGGTCGCAGTTCTGGAGCGGGTCCGGGCGGGCCTGTTCCGGGTTGGCCGGGAGCGGTGGTGGAAGCATCGCTGTCAGGCGGTGGGAGAGTAACGCTGCCGGGTGGTGGATCGGGCCTGCGGGGAGCGCCGCCGTCAGGGTACGGCGTACGGCCTCCGGGTCGATGCCGCGCTCCAGCCAGGCGTCGAGAGCCGGGGCGAGGCGGCGTACGTCCCGCTCGGCGAGCAGGAGGCGGGGGTCGTTGCGTCGTAGGGACGCGAGGAGGCCGAAGGCGGCCGGAGTTGCCGGGGCGGGTAGTGGCAGGACGACAGCGGAGGAAGCAGGTTGCGGGCGTGCTGTTGGTGGCGGGGTTGAGTTCGTGCTCCCAGCCGTGGGGTTGTTGTACGAGACCGTACGGGTCACCACTCGGCCCGACGGCAGCCGCTCACGCGTCCGGGCGAGGTAGCCGTGGGCTTCCAACTCGCGCAGGGCGGTGGCGATGCGGACCTCGCCCTCCGGGAAGCGTTCAGCGAGCGCCTTGATGGAGACCTTCGCTCCTGTGGGCAGCGACTGGATGTGCGCGGCCAGGCCGATGGCCGTGAGGGAGAGTTCGCGGTGCTGGGTGAGGTGATTTCCGACCACGGTGAAGCGGTCCGGGTGGCGGTGGTTGATGTGCCGGATGCCGGACGTGGGAACGGGATGTGGCGCGCGCGGGGGCGCGTTAAGCTGCCGGTCAGCCATCGGGAAGCCTAACTTCCTTGGTGGTCAGGCCCTCGATCGGGATGCCAGTCCCGGCCGGGGGCCGTTGCATGTATGGGGTTGTCGAGCCTGAGCCTGCACCGTGAAGTGGCATATGCGCCAGCCAGGTTGGGGCGGATCACCCGTGTGAGTGACGGGGGCTGGGGGTGGGTGGGGAAAGGTCCTCTGCCCGGGTTCTTAATTTCTTGACGTCGCGCCCTATCAGGTAGCGCCGCACCGGGTCGTGGAAACCACGATCCGGCAAAACAGGGGCGATGACATCGATTACCGCCCAGACCGATCTGGAGGATGCGGGATCCGGTTGGATCTCCTAGCGATCGGCGAAGAGTAAACGTGAGGCGGAAGTTGCTGCCGATGTGCGGCCATGCAGGGCGGCGACGTCAGACGTCGGGCGAGGCGCGTGCCTCTGCGGGGCGAGGGCAGCAGGATCGCGAAGTGGCGATGGTGGTCGCGGGTTGGGTGATTTCTTGTTCGCGTCACTCAGCGTGTCCAAGCGCACCCACCCTGAACGCCGACGGCGTCAGCACGGAGCGGTCCGGGTGTGGTCCGGCCTTGTCCGGCTCGCACCCCGTGGCCCGGGCATGGGTGGTGGTCGGCATGGATGTGGGCAGCGGGACGGAAAAGGACGATTCCGGCGCGGTGATAGAGACCGTAGGCCGCTAGCCTGACCGACGCCGCTCCGGGGCCTGACCGAGGTGGCGGACCAGGGGGTGGGTTCAGAACACCGGCAGTGCCGTGAGTGACTTCTCGGTCATCAGGAAGACGCGGTTGCCGTCGGCGGTCAGGCCCATGGCCGGGGAAATCTCCTCGAGGTCGTAGACCGCGAGGGACTGCCCTTGATTCAGTTCCATCCCCTCCACCCAGGGGTAGCGCACGATCCAGGCGAAGCTGCCCTGCACCAGGACAGGGCTCGTGAAGTCACCCCTTGCCGTCGTCGTGGCGTCCCAGGGGGTGTTTCCGTTCGTCAGCTTGACGCGTTGGGCCCATCTGCCGCGCATGGCGTACACCCAGTCACCGTTGACCTTCGGCGTGGACCAGGGCAGAAGTTCGCCCGCGTAGTCCTCGTAAGGCTTGTTCGTCCAGATTTCATCGCCGTTGGAGATGCGGCGTGCGGTCAGGTTCTTGCCGCCGAGGAAGACGGTGCTTCCGTGCACGGCAGGGGTGTGGACGGTTTCAGCCCCAGAAGGGAATGTCCATGCCTTGCTGCCATTGCTCGCGTCGAGTGCCACAACGACTCCGCCCTTGGCGCCGAAGATCAGACGCCCCTGGGCGGCGACCGCACTGGGTCCTGCTTTCTTGAGGACGTCAGCCGGGCTGTCGACCGTCCAGCGCACCTTGGCGTCGGAGCGCCCGATGGCCCGCACTTGGCCGTCCGTCGTGACCACGTAGACCGAGTCCTCGTCGGCCGCGAGGACGCATCGGGCCGCGGCGGGGGCCGTCCACTTGCGTTCGCCGGTGGAGGCGACGAAGGTCACCAGCTTGCCTCCCAGGCCGACGGCAGCAATCAGCCGGTCGGACAGGGAAATGTACCCGCCGGCAGTGTCAACCTCCGGAGCGCTCCAGCGCATCTTCCCGTCGACGACGCTGTGGGCCGTCAGGCCGCCGTTACGCGCACCGAAGACGATGACGTCGCGCACAACCTTGGGTGGCGGCGAGTCGCTGGCGTTCACGGCCAGGGGGCCCCACAGGGGCTTGACCTTCAATTTCCCGGCGTTCAGTTCCTCGGCGCTGATGACCTCGGCCTGGCTCTGGTCCCGGATGCGGGCCTTTGGGGTCTCCACAGCAGGCGGGATGTCGAAGGGGCCGGTTGCTGCTTTGCTCTCCGTACCGGAGCCCGAACTCTCGTCGCCGCGCCGCAGCCACCACAAGCTCCCGCCTCCGCCGGCCGCCAGTAGGGTCCCCCCTGCCGCGAGCGTGGTCAGAAGCCGACGGCGGGAGACGGTGCCCGAAGTGTCCGATCCGGGCTGGGTGGTGAGCTGCTGGACTTCTTTCTCGCGGGTCTTGATGTCGTCGGCCAACCTGCCCTGCCGCCAGGCGCGTTCCGCGCCACGCGGCGGTGCGAAGGCCGAGGCGATCTGACCGGGTGCGGGTCGCAGTGCCGCGTCCTTGGCGAGACATGGGCCGATCAGCGGATGGAGCGCCGGTGGCACCTGAGTCAGGTCCGGCTCGCCGTGCACCACCTCGTACTGCACGGCGGTAACATGGTCGGCGTCGAAAGTACGGCGTCCGCTCGACGCGAACGCGAGTACGGCTCCGAGGGAGAAGACGTCGGCGGGCGGGCCGACCCGCTGCCCGAGGATCTGTTCTGGTGCGCCGTAGCCGGGAGTGACCGGGACCTGGCCCGTGGTGGTGAGCGTCAACCCGTGCTCGGGGCGGGCGATGCCGAAGTCGATGATGCGAGGTCCGGCGGACGTCAGGACGATGTTCGGCGGCTTGAGGTCGCGATGCACAAGACCTGCCGCGTGGATGTCGTCGAGTGTGCGGGCGAGGGCCGAGGCGAGAGCCCGTACGGTCGCGTCGTCCATGGGCCCATACGAGCGGATCGCCTCGTCCAGCGTCGGGCCCGCCAGGAACTCGGTGGCGATCCACGGGCGCCCGCCCTCCATCTGCGACCCCAGGACCCGGGCCACGCCCTTGCTGGTCACCGCCTGGGCCATCTGCGCCTCGCGCACGAAGCGCTGGGCAAGATGCTGATTGTGTGCCAGTTCGGGTCGAAGCACCTTTACGGCAGCTGTCCGGCCTGTGTTGTCCTGGCCGAAGTAGACCTTGCCCATGCCGCCTTCGCCGAGCACGCCCAGAAGGCGGTACGGGCCTAGTACTCCAGCCGTAGATCGTGATCTTCATGGTTGGTGGGCGGCCTGCCGCTGGTAGTGGCAGGCCCGGGCCCGGGCCTGATGGCGGCGTCGCCAGT